>CAMFFO010000140.1 GCA_945949735.1 uncultured Clostridia bacterium
TGGTGCAAAAGATCCGCTGAGATCCGCTGACGCAATTGTGCGGTGTTGCCTTAGTTTTATTGTAATTTAATAAGTTTCATCGTGACTGAAACAGTTTCAGTATCAAGTATATTGCAAAGCAATTATTATGATTGTATAATATATTTGACGATAGGAGGTCTTTTATCGCACAGCATCCAACGCCCTTGAAAATATGCTCTGCAAAACCGGAGCAAAAATACTCAGGTATAAAACAAAGCAGGTCGGATTCCATGTCCTACCTGCTTTGTTTTATGGTTAAGGCACCGAAACCGGCTCTCTATCATAGAAAACAACGCCAAATCATGGTGCGCCCAGTAACTTTTGGTATCTTCTGAAAAGTTGTGGTTTCATCCAAAATCGTCATGTTATCATTGAATCAAAAGCAGCAAAAAAAGTTCAGTATTCTCCGAGTTTGCGGAATAATCAATTTTCCCTGTCCTGTTGCGTCTATTTTTTGTCAAAAATGAAGCACTTCAAAAAGTTCGGAAAGTCCGGTTTTTCAAAATCCTATTTTCCCAAAAATTTGAATCCTTCAAAAAAATAACGCCAAATTAACGCCAAGCCAATTTGGAGGTCTTTCAAACTGCACTAAAAAGTTAGAAAAACCGCCGTTTTCGTGGTGAAAACGGCGGTTTTTATGGAGCTAGTGACCTGACTCGAACAGGCGACCTTCTCATTACGAGTGCTGTTTTTTACGTTTTACAATGTTTTGTAAAGTGCTGAAAGTTGCTGTTTCCCTAGGCATTTTCTGCTTTGATTGTTTTGAATCGTTTGGCTACCATAGAGTATCTTTTTGTATCTTTGGTAGCCAAATGGTAGCCAATCTTTCGGTACAATATAACGGACATATACCCGGACAGGCGAAAGTAAACCAGGAGCAGCTGCCCCTGGTTTCAGCTATCTGTTCAGGTACTCCTGAAGCTCCTCCAGCCACCGAGGAACCCGGGAGCCAACGGTGCGCAGCTCTCCGTTTCTGTATTCCGCAACCAGGGTGAAGCCGTTGTCGTTGTCGTAGAACTCCGCCTCGTCACAGTATGGCAGAACCTTTGCCACAGCCTCCCAGCGGCCCGCAAAGCGGCGGACTACATCGTCATGGGGAATGTCATGCCCCCCACGTTTGACCCGATTGGCAATGCGTGACAAGCTCTCCTCTGCGCTGTCCAGCCCGATATAGAACAGCCGGACGTGATAGCCCAACTCCCGCACCTGTTGTGCGGTGGCCTCCGTCTTACGGCCTGACAGGGTGGTTTCCTGCGTGAAGGATATCCCCCTGGCGATACACTCGTTGATCTTGCGCAAGGCCGCCTTGCCCCCAGCCAGAGCATTCCCGCCCAGCTCGGCGGTGATCTTGTCCACGTCCACGATCACTCCCAAATCCGTACTGCGCTCCTTCAGAACGCCCGTGAAGCTGGATTTACCCACACCGTTGACACCGCCGATGATTGTATAGGTTTTCATTCCGCCACCTCCCCGGTGCTGTCCCGCTCTATTGCTTCATCAATGGCACGATTGATAAACTCTGTCGCACTCTGTCCCATACTTGCGGCATGGGCTTGCACTGCGCTTCGCTTGTCCGGGGTCATGCGTACCTTGACCTCCACGAATTTCTCCATGTATTTCTTGTTCGCTCTGGCTCTGGCCTCAGTATAATAACCGGACTGTTTCTTTTCATCCATGCGGTTATCACCTCCTTTGCACATTATATCACAAAAGTGTGAATACGACCATGTACAAAAATCATAAATACATGGTCGCATATTTGTGCAATATCCCGTCTAGATACATGGTCGGATGTATGCTATTATATAGTCAGAACGAAGGGGACAACAGAGGCCACCCGGTAAGCGACCCCTTTCAAACGCTACAACATGGGTGAACAAATCATACAGGAGGTACACACAATGAGCATGAACGAACTGGAATCCAAGGTCAACGACCTTCGGGAGCTTCGCCGCATGGCGGAGGAGCTGGCTACAGAGATCACCGCCGCCGAGGACGATCTGAAAGCCTACATGACCGCCAGCGGGGCGAACGAGCTGAACGGCCCCAGCTTCAGGATCACCTGGAAAGAGGTCACCAGCAGCCGCCTGGACGGCAAGGCGCTGAAGGAAGCAGCCCCGGAGCTGTGGAAGCGATTCGCCAAGCAGACCACCACCCGCCGCTTTGTCCTGAGCGCATAAGAAAAGCCCCTTGCATCAGCCCGCCAAGACACGATGCAAAGAGCCTAACGCCAACCCACCAAGGGGAGGCGCCTACATTGTAGGGCAGCCTCCCCGCAATGTCAATAACAAACTGGAGGAATCTGCATGAAATTGAATTATGAGCTTGTCAGCCACAAGGAGCTGACCGAAACAGAGAAGATCATTCTTGCCTTACGGGGAGAGGACTTCTGTTTTATCCGCCACAACGGCGTCCTCAGGATCAACAAGGCACTCCCTAAGCCAAAGACCCTTGCCCGGATCGCTGCCGCTATGTGGCAGTTTGACACCCTCCTGGACTGCACCGAGGAGGCGCAGATGGACGAACTCTTTCAGCGGGTGAAGCAGATCGCCGGAGAGAACGCAGCCGCGCAGATCAATAGGGCATGGAATGAGGCCCTGCGTGAGAAGCGGGCCAGAGAAAAGAAAAGAGCTTAGAAGCTCAAAACCGCCACGCTTCCAGCCCCGGAGGCATGGCGGTTTTTGTCCCGGATTCGGTGAAGGTTTGTCACCGATATCGATTATTCCCGGTTTTGATTCAGTCCTCATATTTTTCCGAAATCATCCGGTACACCTCGCATTTCTCATAGCACCCGGCGCAGAAAATGCGAATTTGTTGATCACGCTCTTTCCTGAGCCGGAACGTAAGAACTGTCGTAGCCGCATCTCCCACGCCCTCACAACTTATCCTGTGCGGCTCATCATCCCGGTAAAACGGACATCCAATTTGTGTCTGCCAGTAGCTTGACATTTTCGGCAACCTCCTGCAAAATATGGTTGTCCGTATCCCCCATACAGGCCCGGCCCGCCACAGGCCGGGTTTTTTCGTTACCTTTGGTACATATCCAGCCAATCCTACAGGCGCGGCCTCCCGGTCATTTTCCGGGAGGCTGTCCGCGTTTTGTGAGTATTTTGTTTGCCTCAAACAACTCCAGCCAATCCTCCAGGCGCATGGTCACGAGCCAGGGCTTGCGATTTCTCCTGTGGAACAAGGCCGGAACACCGTCCTGCATCCGCTGGAATCATACCCCCGCTCCCGGAGAATCGCCGCCAGCTCCCGCTCCCCGGAGGCTCCCTTGCGCTGGGATGCTTTCCCACCCATCAGATGCCGCACCTCCTCGCGATGGCCTTACATAGGTATTCCTGCTCATCCCACCCATGGAACATTTCCCCGAGCTTCCGCTTGTACGCCTCGTATAGCCGGTAATCCTCCTGCTTTGGTACAGGCAGCTTCGACACCGCCGCATCGATCATGTCCATGACTTCGCGATCCATTTTCCACCTCGATCCTCGAATCGATTCACCGGCGCGTACCAGGCAAGCTCAATGGTTCCGGTTCTTCCGTGTCGGTTCTTTGCCACATCCACGAAAAACTGCTGTGGTTCAGCAGGGCTTCGCTGCACCTCCGTCTGTCCATACTCCGGTCTGTGCAGAAGCAGCACACCATCAGCATCCTGCTCTATTGCCCCGGAGGAACGAAGCTGGGAAAGCCGTGGGAGCTTATCCGATCCAGGCGAATTGGCGGACTCCCGGTTCAGCTGGCACAGGGCGATGACCACACAGCCCAGCCGCTTGGCCAGCCGCTTCAGATCCCCTGAGATTTGGGTGGTGCGTTCGTACTCGCTGGCTTTCCTGTCCGCACCGCTCAGCAGCCCCAGGTAGTCCACGATGACCACATCCACCCCGGCATTGCGTGCCTGTACTCCAAGCTCCGCCACCGACAGAGAGGACACCGCCAGGATCTGCAGCTTCCTCTGGGACAGCACGCCACAGGCATTGAGGATGGAGGCATCCTCCTCCGCGTTTGTCTGACCGAAAAGAAGCCTCCCGAAGGTGATGCCCGCATCGCAGAAGGCCGCAATCCTCCGAGCATTCAGCTCCTCCTCGGACATTTCCAGGCTGGCGTAAAGAACCCTGTGCTTTCTGGCAAGCATATCTGCCGCCGCGATCCCGAAAGCGGATTTCCCAACGCCAGGGCGGGCCGCTACGATGTAGAGTCCCCCTTGGGCGAACCCTCCCAGAAGCCCATCCAGGGAGGGAAAGCCAACCTTGGCAGTTTGGCGTTTCCCCTCATTCACCTCCGCCCGGAAGCAGAGGAAATCCCGCAGGCTGTCCCCCGTAGTCTTGAGGAAGCTGCGGCCCTGTTTCGACAGCTCGTCCAGGGCGGATCTGGCATCCTCCAGCACCTGATCCGCCTCCGCCCCCGGTGAAAAGGCATCTGTCTGAAGCTGCTCTCCGACCTCCAGGAGCTTTCTTCGCCGGAAGCCATCCGCCACCGCCTGGGCGTACTCCCCGGCAGAAGCGCAGGAGGGAGCGACCTCCATGCACTCCGCCATGAACCGATTCTCCAGCCCCGCCGACTGCCCCACCGTCACCGGGTCGATAGGTTTTTGCGCCTCCGACAGATCGCAGATTGCCTCAAACGCCCGGCGGCAGTGGTCATTGGAAAACACCTCCGGGCTGGTCAGCACCTCCCGCACAGCCGGGAAGCACCGTTCGTCAATCAGGATCGCGCCGATCACGGAAAACTCCGCCGCCCGATAATCACGCATAGCGCCCCCCCTTCACGGCTGCCTCAAAGGGGTCTTCCAGAGGAGCCAGGACGATGCCCGCTGTCTGTTTCTGGCCATCCTTCCGCGCCCAGCTTCGGATGGTGGCCAGGTGGCTTTTGTACTTCTTTCCAGAGGAGGCAATGTACTCGCTCAGCCGCTCAATCCGCTGGGCATAGTCTGTGGGGAATTCCGCTTTCAGCTTGGCGTACTCCTCGTCCGAAAGAAGCACGTTCTCATAAGCGCCATAACGATGGCGGGTGGGCGGCTTGTCCGCTTCTATACTCTCCTTCTCCTTTTCCGTCTCCTTCTCCTTTTCCTTCTCCTTTTCCTTGGCTTTTTTGGGTTTTTCAGAAAACCATTCGGTTTCTGGAATAACCGATTGGTTTTTCGGTGGTCTGCCGCCCTTCGCACCATTGGCACGGTTCTTTTCACAGCGCTCCTGATATGCTGCTTTATCCCGGTCTATCTGAGCCTTCAATGATGGCCATATAAACCGCTCATTCCCATCAAATCGGTGGTCTTCCCCTGTTTCTGCATAGGTCAACATGGCTTTCACCATTCTCCCGATTTCATCATCGGAGAAGGGGGTTAGGCTTTCCAGATAGCTGATATACAGGCACACATAATTCATCCTCGCCACAAGATTCACCGCCCATCGATGGAATACCGGGCAAAAGTCACCGCTTCCCCAAAACGGTTTCGGCCTGTGACCATCTCCCGCCGGATCGGTACACCCTCCCGCTTCAGCTCACTGATTCGGGAGGCCAACCGCATACACCCGAACTCAGCCGCAGCCTCCGCAGCGGTGATGCTGCCGAACACCTCCAGGTGGCGGAGGATTCGTTCTGTTTGTTTCAAACCCACCGCCTCCGATCAGCCCTTCCCGGATGCCACCGGGCGATTGTCGCATCCGTCCGAACACCTGAAGTAATTGAGGACGTTGGGAGCGTAAAGAAGCGCCTTCGATCCGGCATACCGCACCGGGATTGCGCCCCGCTTTACCAGGATGCGCAGCGTGTATTCGGATACCGGAAGCTGCTCTTCCTTCAGCCTCTCGGCCATCTGGCGGATGCTAAGCATTTGCGCCATTATTCCACCTCCCCACCGGCCAGTCGGTCAATGATTTCCAGGATCTTCTGTGTTTCCTCCTGTGAAAGCTCCTTCCGAAGTTTCCGGGAGAAGGTACCATCGGTCACGCCAAGCTCC
>CAMFFO010000141.1 GCA_945949735.1 uncultured Clostridia bacterium
GCATTATCCCTTATTCATGATGTGGGCCACCAGGCGAAGGTTGCGTTCGATGAGGATGTTTCGGGCATCTTCGTCTCCGGCGGCGGCCAGGGTCAGGTAGTGCCGTTCCTCCTGGGCGGTGAGGGGCCGGGGGAAGCTGCCGGCGGAAAGCTGCAGCGAGCACAGCAGGGAGCTGAGCAGCAGCCAAACAGAGCTGAGCATATATCCACCTCCACTGCTACCCTATGCGCCCCGGCTCGTCCGTTTTCCGCAGGTTATCAAAGGCCGCACTCCAATTGCGGCGGCATAAATGGGTGCTTGCCGTAATGCCTCCCCTACGGCAGCGCTCTGAATTGTTGGAGAATTGCAACACTGGCATTCCCTTCGGTCACCAGACCAGGAAAGCGGGCTGGTTCGCGATGACAGTTCTGTTTTCGTTAAGGCAACACCGCACAATTGCGTCAGCGGATCTCAGCGGATCTTTTGCACCATTTCTGCAGTTTCAAAAACGGGAAATACATACAGTATTCCCCCGTTTTTGAAACTTTGAACTGGCACAAAATCTCTCGCTGAGCTTCCTTGCCGAATTATGCGGTGTAGCCTTAATGCTGATCGACCTGACTCAGCAAGCCGGGAAAGTGGTGTTTGTCGTACTGTTTTGGAAATGTTGAAAAATCACTGTAGGGGAGCCGTTCATTGAAATTATGGAATGATTGCCACCGGCAAGCATGGTAATTCTGATTCGCTGTGCGGAGCACCACTTCCGGTGGTGAAACGTTCCGATATCCCCAGCATTTCGGCGAAAACGTACTGCCCCGCGGGAGCCATGAATGGCTCCCCTACAGTGTTGACGAAGTGCGTTTGAAATGTTCAAACACCAATTTGCCGGATTGCTGAGTAAATCGGGCAGGAAAAAAATTATGCACGAGGTTCTTGGCAAAATAGACAAAACGATGCATAGTTTTTTGTGTAATTTAATAAACTGAAGTCATGAAAAGCAAAGGCGTTTTTCACTCGGGTTCCCGGGGGAAAAACGCCTTTTTTCTTGGGCAACACCGCGCGATCGCGTCAACGGATCCTTTGTACCCTTTCCTCAGTTCCCAAAACGGGAAATCCATACAGGATTCCTCCGTTTTCGGAGCGAAAGAACCGGCACAAAAGCTCCCGCTGACTTGCCGAATGACGCGGTGCAGCCCTTGTATTTCTTCGTTCAGGGGATGAGGACTATGATTAGATTGGAACACGTTGACAAATATTTCGGCGATCTGCACGTTCTGAAGGACGTGAACTTGGAGGTCAGGGAGGGGGAAAAGCTGGTCATTATCGGGCCCTCCGGCTCCGGGAAGTCCACCACCGTGCGGTGCATGAACTTTCTGGAAACCCCCACCAGCGGGCATGTGTACATCGACGGCGAGGAGCTGACGGCGAAGAACAGGAGCAAGCTGGTGCGCCGCACCACCTCCATGGTCTTTCAGCAGTTCAACCTCTATCCCCATATGACGGTGCTGCGGAATCTGACGCTGGCGCCGATGAAGCTGCACCACAAGAGCCGGAAGGAGGCCGAGGAGCTGGCCTATCATTATCTGGACGTGGTGGGGCTGCGGGACAAAGCCCATGTCTATCCCACGACTTTGTCCGGCGGCCAGCAGTGCATTGCCATTGCCCGGGCTCTGTGCGCCCAGACCAAAATCATTCTGTTTGACGAGCCCACCTACGCGCTGGATCCGGAGACCATTCAGGAGGTGCTGGACGTGATGATCAAGCTGGCGAAGGAGAGCATCACCATGGTGGTGGTGACCCACGAGATGGGCTTTGCCCGTCAGGTCGCCGATCGGATCGTGTTCATGGCGGACGGCATGATTCTGGAGGAAGGCACCCCGGATGAATTCTTTGAGAATCCCAGCAACGAACGGCTCAAGCAATTCCTGGGAAAAATTATCCGGAAATAACAGGATGCGCATATCGCCCTCCGTCAGCAAACCGACAAATTGGTGTTTGCCGAATTCTTGCTGTCATTGCGAACCAGTCCGCAGACTCCTCCGCGCTAAGAGCCGCCTTCGGCGGTTGCGCTCTGGACGCGCCTGCGGGCGCAGTGGTGTGGCAATCCCCCGGTTGAAAGGAACCAGGTAACGATTTCTGCCAAAATCGCAATGTTTTCCTGCTCTGTGGGGCAGTTGTCAATACATTTTCCCTCTGAGTAAGGGGATTGCCACGCCACTTAAGCGCACTGGTTCGCAATGACAGATAATCTGGGATGCGCACTTTCAAACACCAATTTGTCGGGCAGATGAATTAAGCCGATATGCGCAATATAATTTATGGAAGCGTGCGGTTGCATTTTTATGAACGAACAAGTATAATATTCCCGGGGAAAGCGGAGCAAACGCCTTTTGGACAGCGTATTTTCACCGGCTTTGCCGGTGGTCCTGGGCAAATGCGGATCTTCCGCATGATTGGCGCCGCATTCCATCCCATGAAATCCGGGATAATTTATCCCAACCCGGAAAAGGAGGCGGCGCGCTGTGCCCTTTGAGATCGTGAGAAACGATATTGTCAATATGCGTGTGGACGCCATTGTGAACACCGCCAACCCCAAGCCGGTGATCGGCTGGGGCGTGGACGCAGGCATTCACCGGAAAGCGGGCCCGGAGCTGCTGGCAGCCCGGCAAAAAATCGGGAATATCCCGGTGGGGGGCGCGGCCATTACTCCTGGCTTCGGGCTGGACGCGAAGTATGTGATCCACACCGCAGGTCCGGTATGGGTGGACGGCAGGCACAGGGAGGAAATGCTCCTGCGCGCCTGCTATGAGCAGAGCCTGAAGCTGGCCAAAAGGAATGGCTGCGCCTCCATTGCGTTCCCGCTGATCTCGACGGGGAACTACGGATTCCCCAAGCCCCTGGCGCTGCAGACGGCCCTCAATGCCATCAGCGAATTCCTGATGAACAATGAGATGCAGGTGTACCTGGTGGTATTCAGCCGGGACGCTTTTCAGCTGTCGGAAAAGCTGTTTCAGGGTGTGTCCAGCTTCATTGACGAAAACTACATCCGGGAGAAGAACCTGCAGCAGTACGGTTCGAAGGACAAGCGCACCCTTCGGGAGGAGATGCTCTGGGAGCGGATGCACCGCCGGGCAGCGGAGCAGACCGCCGACTATGATGCCGCTCCCTGCCCGCCCACATCCATTGATATCAGCCCGCCCATGGCTGCCGAGCCCAGTCCTCCCAGGGCAGCGCCGCATGGAGCCAGACCGAAAAGCGCAAAGAAGGGCTTTCCCGCTCCCTTTGCCAGGCCCAAGCCCAGCCTGGCGGAGCTGCTGGCGGAGACCGATGCGGGCTTCTCGGAGACGCTGCTGAAGCTCATCGATGAAACCGGGAAAAAGGACTCCGAAATCTACACCAAGGCCAATCTCTCCCGGCAGCACTTCTCCAAAATCCGCAACAACCCCCATTATCAGCCCACCAAGCCCACCGCCATTGCTCTGGCCCTGGCTCTGGAGCTTGACCTGGAGCAGACCCGGGATCTGATCGGCAGGGCGGGGTACGCGCTGACCAGCAGCAGTAAATTCGACCTGATCATCATGTACTTTATCCGGGAGCGGAACTACAACCTTTTTGACATCAACGCAGCTCTGTTTGAATTTGACCAAAGCCTGCTGGGCGCGTAACGGAAAATGTCCCCTGGCAGTTGACCTGTTTCCACGAAAATCCTCCTATACTATGGGTGTAAACAAAAACACCACAGTATAGGAGGATTATCATATGAAAAAGAATCTGACGGAACTGGTATTCATTCTCGACCGCAGCGGTTCCATGGCGGGGCTGGAGCAGGACACCATCGGGGGCTTCAACGCCATGATGAAAAAGCAGCGGCGCGAGCCGGGGGAGGCCCTGATCTCCACGGTGCTGTTCGACAGCGAAAGCCAGGTCATCCATGACCGGGTGCCCCTGGATCAGGTGCCCGTCCTGACGGAAGAGGAATACTACGTCCGTGGCTGCACCGCCCTGCTGGACGCGGTAGGCGGCGCCATCCACCACATCAGCAACGTCCATAAGTACGCCCGGAGGGAGGATGTGCCCGAAAGAACTCTGTTCGTCATTACCACCGACGGCCTCGAAAACGCCAGCCGCCGCTATTCCTACGAGAAGGTCAAGGCCATGATCGAGCGGCAGAAGAAAGAATACGGCTGGGAGTTCCTGTTCCTGGGGGCCAATATCGACGCGGCCCGGGAGGCTGCCCGGTTTGGCATCAGCGCGGATCGTGCCGCCAACTACCTCGCGGACAGAGAAGGCACGGGAGTGATCTATGAGACGGTCAGCGAAGCGGTCTGCCAGGTGCGCAGCTGTGCCCCGCTGGCGGCGGACTGGAAGCAGAAGATCGACGCGGACTTCAAGAAGAGGAAAAAGTAAGATGTATGGCGCGATTCTGGGCGACATCATTGGCAGCCCCTATGAATTCGATATGGGATCCAAGACGAAGGATTTCCCGCTGTTCTCTCCCAAATCCGGCTTTACCGATGACACGGTGATGACCCTGGCTGTGGCGGAGGCGTTCCTGGAGCTTCCGCGGGACGCGGAGGATGGCGACATCCGCCGGGCCCTGATCCAATCCATGCGGCGATGGGGGCAGAGGTTTCCCCACGCCGGATACGGCGCGATGTTCCGCGGCTGGCTGAAAAGCGACAGGCCGGGGCCCTTTGGAAGCTGCGGCAACGGCTCCGCCATGCGGGTATCCTCCGTGGGGTGGCTGTTTGACGATTTGCGGACGGTTCGCCGCATGGCCCGGCTGTCCGCGGAGGTCACCCACAACCATCCCGAGGGGATCAAGGGCGCGGAGGCCGTTGCCACCGCCATTTTCCTGGCCCGTACCGGCAGCTCGAAGGCGGAGATCAGGGCCCATATTGAGCGAAAGTTCCACTACTGTCTCAGCCGCACCTGTGACGAGATCCGCCCCGGCTACCACCATGTGGAAACCTGTCAGGAAACCGTGCCGGAGGCCATTACCGCCTTCCTGGAGGGGGAGAGCTTTGAGGATGTGATCCGCACCGCCGTGTCTCTGGGCGGGGACTGCGATACGCTTACCTGCATCGCCGGGTCCATCGCCGAGGGCTTCTACGGAGTGCCGGAGGCGCTCAGGCAGCAGTGCCGCAGCCGCCTTCCCGGAGAGCTGCTGGAAATCCTGACCCGTTTTGAAGAACGGCTGCAAGCCTGACCCGCCAACCGGAAAATGGTCAGTTATCCCTCCGGGATGAATCCCAAATGCTGATCGGAGAAACGCGGCAGTTTGACAAATTAGTGTTTGTCGGGATGCCACCGTAGGGGCGGCTATTAGCCGCCCGGGTTGCTTTCGTCTGCGAAAGCAACCCATTCTATCGAAAACGCTCAAAAACCGTAACGTTTCGGGCGGCTAATAGCCGCCCCTACGGTAGAAATGGAATGCGTTTGAGAACTACAAACACCAATTTACCGCCCGGAGGGGGAAATCCGGCGGTTTCGGTTACCGGAAAAGCCCGGGCCCCATTAGGGCGGTATTCGTAAGACAGTTAAATATGCAAAAGGCGTGACGAAAGTGGTCACGCCTTTTTTCATGCAAGGATAGCCGCATAGCGGCGCAAGGGATGCAGCCCCTTGTTCGGAACGCAGTGACGCAAAACGCCCCGGACATTCAGGTTTCCGGGGTGTTCGGCCTCACCGAGCGCACACACGGGAAATACCCGTATAGAAGTGCGCCCTAGTTCGGCAAATTGGGATTTGGCGGCGTATCCTGCCCGCTGCGTGTTGGGGCGAAGCCCCGGCTCTGTTTCTTGATATATATCTGTTTCTATTTCTTTTTCTGTTTCTTCTTCTGTTACAAGGTGTATACAAGTTGTATCCGGGTGTATGCAGGTTGGATGCGCTGTGCATCGCGTTTTTTGAATTGCCTATTGACAAATTTGTATGAATGTGTTATTGTACTAATGCACCAATACAGTAGCACAGAGGAGGTGCC
>CAMFFO010000142.1 GCA_945949735.1 uncultured Clostridia bacterium
CACACTGGCGTGGCAATCCCCCGGTTGAAAGGAACCAGGTAACGATTACCGCCAATAATCGTGGAGCCTCCCATTCTTCCGGATACTTTTCGGTACATTTCCCTTCTAACCGGGGGATTGCCACGACCAGTGTGCGCACTGGTCTCGCAATGACAGCTTTATTTTTCAAACACCAATATATCTGTCTGCCCCGGGTGGGAGAAAAAATGCTTGACCTTTTTGTCAATTGCCGTTATAACGAAAGGAAAGGAGGGATTGGGATGATCTGGTATGTGGAGGATGATCCCGGGATCCGGGATCTGGTGATTTACACTTTGAATGCCACGGGCTTTGAGACCCGGAGCTTTGAGAGCGGGGATGAATGCTGGAGCGCGCTGCAGCGGGAGCGGCCGGAGCTGCTGCTGCTGGACGGGATGCTGCCGGGGATGGACGGGGTGGAGCTGCTGCAAAAAATGAAGCAGGAGCTCCGGCTGCGGGATATTCCCGTGATTATGGCCTCCGCCCGGGGGGCCGAGTACGACAAAATCCGCTCCCTGGATCTGGGCGCCGACGACTACCTGGTGAAGCCCTTCGGTATGCTGGAGCTGGTGTCCCGGGTGAAGGCCGTGCTGCGCCGCTGCGGGGGAGAGAAACCCCCGTCCCTGCTCCGGATGGACAGCCTGGTTCTGAATCCCGCATCGCATACCGTAGCCGTGGATGGCGAACGGATTATGTTAACTTACAAGGAATATGAGCTGCTGAAGCTGTTTCTGAGCAATCCCGGAGTGGCCTTTACCCGGGATCAGCTGCTGGAGCGGGTGTGGGACAGCGACTACCTGGGCCAGACCCGGACGGTGGATATGCACATCCGCACCCTGCGGCAGAAGCTCGGCGCCTACGGCGACCGGATCGAAACCGTCCGGAACGTGGGCTACCGGCTGGAGGGCGGCCATGGCCGCTAAGATCTTCCGCTCCACCATCTTCGTTGCGCTGGTTGTGCTGCTGTGCAGCGTGGGCGTGATCCTGGGGGTGGTCTATGACTATTTCGACACCATGCAGGCGGAACGGCTCCGGGATGAGCTGCGTCTGGCGGCCTCGGGTGTGGAGGAGCTGGGCATGACCTATCTGGAGGGGACGTATCCCGGACGCTACCGGCTGACCTGGGTGGATGGGACGGGCCGGGTGCTCTACGATACCCAGGCGGATCAGGCCGCTATGGAAAACCACCTGGATCGGGAGGAGATCCGCCAGGCCCTCCGGGAGGGCAGCGGCAGCGCCGTGCGCTATTCGGCCACGCTGACGGAAAAGACCGTCTATGAGGCGGTGCTGCTGCGGGACGGAAGCGTCCTGCGGCTGTCCGAGTCCAGCGCCACCACGGCCACGCTGCTGCTGGGGATCCTCCAGCCCATCTGCGTGATCCTCTTTATCGCCATTGTGCTCTCCGCCGCGCTCAGCCACCGGATGGCCAAGCGGATCGTGGAGCCGCTGAACCGGCTGGATCTGGAGCACCCGCTGCAGAACGATGCCTACGAGGAGCTTTCCCCCATGCTGGACAGGCTCTCCCGGCAGCATATGCAAATTGATTCCCAGCTGAAGACTCTCCGGTGGAAAACCGAGGAGTTCCAGCACATCACCCGGAATATGCGGGAGGGCTTGGTTCTCTTAGACGGCAGCGGCCTGGTGCTCAGCATCAACCCCGCCGCCCAGAAGCTGTTCCGCGCCGGGGATTTCGCCATCGGCAAGGACTTTCTCGCCCTGGAGGGAACGTCGGAGGCCCGGGACGCCGTGAACAGGGCCTACCTGGAGGGCGCGGGAGAACAGCTCCTTCAACGGGAGGGAAGAAGCTACCGCCTGAGCGCGGAGCGGATCACCGACCAGGGGGATCAGCTGGGGGCGGTGGTGCTGACCCAGGACGTGACGGAGCAGCTTCAGGCCCAGCGCACCCGGCAGGAGTTCTCCGCCAACGTATCCCACGAACTGAAAACGCCCCTGCAGTCCATCATGGGCAGCGCGGAGCTGCTGGAGCAGGGGATGGTAAGGACGGAGGACATTCCGAAGTTCGCCGGGCTGATCCGCCGGGAGGCCGAGAGACTGCTGCATCTGGTGCAGGACATCATCAACCTGTCCCAGCTGGACGAGGGGGCCCCCATGCCCCGGGAGCAGGTGGATATCCTGCCTGTGCTCCGGGAGACTGCCGCGGCTCTGACGTCCGCCGCCCAGGAGAAGCAGGTGACTCTGGAGGTCGCCGGGGAACGCTGCCCGGTTTCCGCCGTGCCCAGGCTCCTGGGAGAGATCGCGTTCAATCTGATGGACAACGCCATCCGCTACAATGTGCCGGGGGGCACGGTCACGTCCTCCTGCCGCCGGGAGGGGGAGGGAGCCGTACTCACCGTTTCCGATACCGGCATCGGCATCCCGGCGGAGCACTTGAGCCGTGTTTTTGAACGGTTCTATCGGGTGGACAAGAGCCACTCCCGGGCCTCCGGCGGCACGGGCCTGGGGCTTGCCATCGTCAAGCACGCCGCCGAAATCCAGGGCGCGCAAATCCACCTGGAGAGCTCCCCGGGAAAGGGCACCACAGTGACGGTGACATTCCCGTAGATAACGGGAGAGAACGACAAATTGGTGTTTAGAATTGACAATTGACAATTAACAATTGACAATTAAGGAATCCCTTCGGGATGATTTTAAAATAATTATGCTGAAAATACTGCGCTTATATTTCAGAATTATCCCGTAGGGACACAATAATTGTCAATTTTCAATTGTCAATTGTCAATTCGGCGAAGCCGCTAAACACCAATTTATCTCTCTTTTATTTGCCTCTCCCCGCCCGGTTGGGCGGGGATTTTACATGGATTTTACATGAATTTTGCATGATCTAAATAGACTTGAAGCCGTGCCCAGCCTATAATGGGGTGGGGAAACCGGATGATTCCCGGAAAGGCGGGTTACAATATGAGTATGTATATCCTGAAAATTATCTCCCTGCTGGGGGGCCTTGCGCTGTTCCTCTTCGGCATGGATGTGATGGGCAAGTCCCTGGAACGGCTGGCGGGCGGACGGCTTCAGACCCTCCTGGCCAAAATGAGCTCCACGGTGCCCAGGGGCTTCCTGCTGGGTCTTGCGGTGACCGCCGTGATCCAGTCCTCCAGCGCCACCACGGTGATGGTGGTGGGCTTCGTCAACTCCGGCATCATGACGCTGAAACAGGCCATCGGCGTTATTATGGGCTCCAACGTGGGCACCACGGTGACGGCCTGGATCCTCAGCCTGACCCAGCTGGAGGGGGACAGTCTGCTGGTGCAGCTGTTCAAGCCCTCCACCCTGGCCCCGCTGCTGGGCACCGTGGGCATCGTGCTGTATATGTTCTCCAAAAAGCCCGGCCATCAGGGGGTGGGCCAGGTGCTGCTGGGCTTCCTCGCCCTGATGACCGGAATGCAGCTCATGAGCGGGGCTATGAAATTCCTGGAGGACGAGGCGTGGTTTGCCCGGCTGATGGTTTCCTTCTCCAATCCGGTGCTGGGCATCCTGGCCGGCGCGTTGCTCACGGCGGTGATCCAGTCCTCGTCGGCCTCCGTGGGCATTCTGCAGAGCCTTTGCACCACCGGGGCCGTCACCTACGGTACCGCGCTGCCCATCATCCTGGGCCAGAACATCGGTACCTGCGTCACCGCTCTGCTGGGCGCGCTGGGGGCCAACCGCAATGCCCGCCGGACGGCCCTGGTGCATCTGTACTTCAACGTGGTGGGCGTCGCGCTGTTCGCGCTGCTGTTCTACGGCCTGGGGGCCTTTATCCCCTGGGAATTCTTGGGGCAGACCGCCCAGCCCATGAGCATCGCGCTGGTGCATACGGGCTTTAACCTGCTGTCCACAGCCGTGCTGCTGCCCATGCATGGGCTGCTGGAGAAGCTGGCTTACCTCACCATTCCCGCCGAGCCCGTCCACCAGGCCCCGGTGCTGCTGGATGAGCGGCTGCTGGCTACCCCGGCGGTGGCCATTCAGCGTGCCCGGGAGATCGCCGGGAAAATGGCCCGTACCTCTCTCGAAGCCATGGAGACCGCCATGGAGCTTACCGATGGCTACGACCCGGAGAAAATGGAGCGGATACAGGCTCTGGAAACGGAAACCGACCACTATGAGGACGCCCTGGGCACCTACCTGGTGCAGCTGACCCGGCAGGAGCTCAGCGAGCGGGACAACCGGAGCCTGAATACCATTCTGTATACCCTGAGTGACCTGGAGCGGATCGCGGATCACGCCGTGGCCGTGGGAGCCGCCGCCCGGGAAATGGATCAGAAGAACATCCGCTTCTCCGAGGCGGCCTGCCAGGAGCTGGGTGTTCTGAAAAAAGCGGTGCTCGCCACCATCCGCCGGACGGTGGAGGCCTTCGAAACCGACGATCTGGAGGGAGCCATGGCAGTGGAGCCTCTGGAGCAGGTGGTGGACGCCCTGGTGAAGGAGGTCAAATCCCGCCATGTACGCCGTCTGCGGGACGGACTGTGCAGCGTGGAGTACGGATTTGTGCTGGAGGACCTGCTCACCGCCTGGGAGCGCAGCGCGGATCACTGCTCCAACGTGGCGGTGGAGATGCTGCAGATGTCCCAGGGCAAGCTGGAAGCCCACGAATACCTGAACGCCCTGAAGTCCGGCCAGCTGAGGGAAAGCCACGATTTCACCCGCCTCTTCCGCCAGTTCCGGGAGGAATTCAGCCTGGAGAAAGGCTAGAGCGGGAAATTGGTGTTTGTAGATTTCCAAACACGTTGCATTGCTGCCGTAGGGGCGGCTATTAGCCGCCCGAAAACGTTCAAGTTTCTGAGCGTTTCCGATAAACGGAAGCACTTTCGTTGACGAAACAAAAGCGGGCGGCTAATAGCCGCCCCTACGGTGGCATCTCGACAAACACCAATTTGAAAAAGAAACTGACAAAAGGAGCAATTTATGGAGCTTGAGAAAACCATTGATTTTAACGCCAAGCGGGGCTTTATCTGCGATATGGACGGTGTGATCTACCACGGCAACCGGGTGCTGCCGGGGGTGGCGGAGTTCATTGCCTGGCTCCACGAGGAGAAGAAGGAATACCTGTTTCTCACCAACAACTCCGGCTACACCCCCCGGGAGCTGCAGCAGAAGCTGCACCGGTTGGGGCTGGAGGTGGACGAGTCCCATTTCTACACCAGCGCGCTGGCTACGGCGGCCTTCTTAAAGGAGCAGGCCCCCGGCTGCTCGGTGTTCGCCATCGGCGAGGCGGGGCTTTTAAACGCCTTGTACGACGCCGGGATGACCATGAACGACGTAAATCCCGACTATGTGGTGGTGGGCGAGGGCAGAAACTACTCCCTGGACACCCTGACCAAGGCAACCAACCTGGTGATGAAGGGCGCGAAGCTCATCGGGGCCAATTCCGATGTGTCCGGCCCCATTGAAAACGGTATCGCCCCCGCCTGCCGGGCACTGATCGCCCCCATCGAAATGGCAACGGGCACCCAGGCCTACTTCTGCGGCAAGCCCAACCCCCTGATGATGCGCACGGGGCTGCGGCTGCTCAGCTGCCATTCCGGCGACGCGGTAATGGTGGGCGACCGGATGGATACGGACGTGATCTCCGGCATGGAGAGCGGTATGTCCACGGTGCTGGTGCTCTCCGGCGTGTCCACCCGGGAGACCCTGAAAACCTACGCCTACCGGCCCACGGCGGTGCTCCCCGGGGTGGGGGACATCGTGACGCTGGCCCGGGGGTGACCCGGGGGGGGGTTGCCCCGCGGGCTGCGGAGGGACGAAAAAAGTGAAATTCTGTTCATTTGTCAATGATGTGAGACCGTGAAAATGCGAAAGAGTTTCAAGATTAGCTAGGCGGTTTTGCTGACGGAGGGAGGGCGTAGCCCGACCGGAGTCAGCAAAACCGGGCGGCCTCCAGCTCTTGCCGCTTCTGAATCGGCGTTTTCCAGCCAAG
>CAMFFO010000143.1 GCA_945949735.1 uncultured Clostridia bacterium
GGGGAAGGTATTTTCCTGTCACCATCCCTACAAACACCAATTTACCGATTTGCTGCGTCAAGCCGATATGCGCAATTGTTTTTATATTAACATCAGCTTTGTGCCGTTATGGATGTCCAGCTCAAAGACCGATAAGTTAATATTGATGATCGCGCCGTTCCCCCGGTAGCAGAGGATGGTGTTCTCGTCGGAAATGAACTTTCCGCCGCTGAGATCCGTGATCGCTTTGCAGATCAGCTTCAGCACGTCGTACATCATGGCCTCCGCCGGGAGGAACATATCGTAGGACGCCTTCAGGGAGGGGACAAACACCTCCACCAGAACCTTTTCCATGGCTCACTCCTCCTCCCTGGATGTCAGCAGCTTCGCCAGGGTCATGCGGCCCTTGGTGAACGAGAAGCCGTACTCGCCGCCGATTTCCTCGTAGAGCTCGGCGGAAAGGCTGTTGATCTTCAGAATGCTCTGCTCCGTCACGCCGTCGCCGATCCACAGGCCGTCGCCGCTGACGTGCCGCTTGAACCAGGGCTCGTACTGGTGGGCCGCCAGCTGGGCCGCCGTCTCCACGATCACGAAATGCAGCTTGTAGAAGGGCTCCGCCTTCTCGATGAGCAGCCGCAGCTTCTCCTGCGCGTCGGCGCTGAGCTGCTCATACAGCCGCCGGAAGCCCAGCAGCAGATAGGTGCGCTCGACGAAGGGCTCCAGGGAGGCGGGATCCAGCCCGGAATCCTTGAAGGTATTGTTCCGCTTCACCATTTCCGAGAACAGCTCCTGGACGAACAGCTCGTATTCGCCCTCCACCGTCCGGCAGCCGGTCACGCCCCGGAGCCTGCGGCCGCTGTCCGCCACCACGGTTTCCCCCGCGGCGGCCAGCACCTTGGCCAGCTCCCCGGCGAAGGGGACGGCGGTATCCAGCTCCTGGGTCAGCACGGGGTACACCACCCTGCCGCGCAGGTTCACGCAGACCGCGTCCAGGGACTTCTTGGCCACGCCCAGAGGTACGCCGGCCAGATCGCCCAGGTACTCCCGCACGCAGGCCAGGTTGACGATTTCAGGCAGCACGGGGATGGGCTTTGCCCGGCAGGCCGCCGTCCGGGCCAGATTCGCGCAGAAGCCGCGCAGGTATTCCTGGACGTCCATGATCTCCGTGGGGCTGGCGGACTGGAATTCGAACACCTTCTCCAGCTTCACCAGGCCGCGGCCCTTGAGCCTGGAGGGAACCAGGCCGTCGGTTTTGCCCATGACCACCAGGTAATCCGTGGGGTCGTTCATCTGCAGGCACAAAAGGGTCTTGAAATTCTGCTGGATCCGGTAGCGCACCGCGTTGGGCCCGGCGGCGGTCACCACGAAATAGATGCCGTACTTGGGGCCGTCCCGGCTCACCGCCGCAAAAACGTCCAGATACTGTTCAAAGAGCTCGGTAAAGCCCGCGAAATTGTTGACCAGAACCAGAATATTGGGGACGGTTTTCCCGCTGTTGCCGCAGTAGGAGGTATAGTCGCCGCCGTAGGCGGAGAACAGGGCCTTTCTCGTCTCGATCTCCTTGGCCAGCAGCTTCAGCAGGTTCTGCACCTTCTCCTCGTCGGCCCCCATGGCCACGCCGCCCACCTGGGGGGCCTCCTCCAGCATCCGAAGGGTCTCGGAGCCGAAGTCCATAATATAGATGTTGACCTCCTGCGCCGTGTGGTGCTTGATGACGGAGTAGCAAAGGGTCGTCAGCAGCTCGGCCTTGCCGGCTCCGGCGGAGCCGAAGATCAGGCAGTTGCCGCCTGTGGAGAAGGGCATGGTGAGCAGGTCCTGCCTCTGGTTGAAGGGATCGTCGTACTCGCCCACCACCGGCTCCAGTACAAACCGCTCGGGGGTATAGCCGTACTTCTCCTCCAGCTTGTCCACGCTGAGGAATTCCGGGATAGGCGGCAGCCACAGGGGCCGCACATGGACGTTTTCCTCCTCCGCCAGATCGGACAGGTACTTCACGATGGCCACGATCTGCTTCATCCGGCTGCCTGTCCCGGCCCGCTTTTTCATGGGCTTGACGTTCATGATGACCCGGCCGATGTTGTCCACCACCTGTACGCTGGAATCCACGTTCTTCTCCATGGTTTCGGTGGGGACGTATTCCGCGCCGCACCAGGCGGACTGGCCCAGGGCAAACAGCTCGTTGAAGCCCACCTGCAGGTAGAACCGGCCGGTCTGCACCAGCTCCGCCGCGTCGGGCCGCTTGATCATCTCCTGGCTGTCCGCCTTCTCCTGAACCTTCAGGCACACCCGGAACTTGCTGTTGCTCCAGATCTGGTCGTCCACCACGCCGCTGGGCTTCTGGGTGGCCAGGATCAGGTGGACGCCCAGGCTTCGGCCGATCCGGGCCGCGCTGATCAGCTGCTCCATGAATTCCGGCTGCTGGGCCTTCAGCTCGGCGAACTCGTCGGAAATGATGAACAGATGGGGAACCGGCTCGGAGACCACCTTGTCCCGGTACAGCTGCTGGTATTTGTAGATGTCCATGGTGCCCTCGTTGGACACTCTTCTGGCCTCGTTGAAGATGGCCTGCCTGCGGCGCAGCTCGCTCTGAATGGAGATCAGGGAGCGGTTGATGGCCGCGCCGTCCAGGTTGGTGATGGTGCCCGCCAGATGGGGCAGCTTGATGCCCCGGTCCGTGTCCTCGAAGGCTCCGGCCAGGCCGCCGCCCTTGTAGTCGATGAGGATGAAGGCCACCTCGTCCGGGTGGTAGTTCACGGCCATGGACAGGATGTAGGTGATGATGAATTCGGACTTGCCGGAGCCGGTCATGCCCGCCACCAGGCCGTGGGGGCCGTGGAACTTTTCGTGGAGATCCAGCAGGAAGGCCCCGCCGTAGGAATCCACGCCCACCGGAGTCTGGAGGGTGATGGTGGGGTTATTCTCCTTCCAGCGGGACAGGGCGTTCAGGTGCTCGATCTTGCTCACATGGAACATCTCCAGGAAGGTGAGCATGGTGGGCAGGCTGAAGCGCTTGCTGTTCAGATCCAGCTCAATGTTGGCGATGTCCTCGGCGATCGCGCCGAAGATCTTCCGATCCACCTGATCCGGGGCAAAGACGGCGGTATTGCCGGAGGTATCGTCCCGGTCAAAGAGCTTGGAGCGGTCGCCGTCCAGGCTGATGACCATCTTCGTCTCCTTGGGCAGATCCTTCATGCTGTCGGCGATGTTGATGACGCTGAAGCCCCGGTTGTTCTTGAAGCGGAGCATCTGCTGGATGGCCTCGCAGCTGTCCGTCAGCTCCTTGCTGGTGGAGATCACCACATAGTAGGGCCGGAACACGGTATAGTCCTCGTTGGGACGATCCTCCCGGCTCAGGATATTCTTCTCGATGTAAACGGACAGCTCCTTGATTTCCTCCTGATCCGTGGCCAGGAAGCGGATGGACTTGTCGTCGCTCCAGAAATGGGGGATGAACTTGACGAACTCCCACTCCTCCAGATCCGTCCGGTCCGTGATCAGCATGATCTTCAGCTCGTCGTAGCTGTGCAGCGCGATCATCTGGAGGATGAGGGACTTGGCGGTGTTGGCGTTTTCCAGGTAGCTGCCGCAGATGCCCACGGAGATATTGTCCACCAGGGAAATGCTGATGGGCACGTCGGTCAGCTCCTTGGACTCGGCCCCCAGGGACATCATGGCGTCCTGCAGGTTGTCCTCCTCCAGGGAGAATTTCTTCTCCGCGTATTTGAGATCCAGGTCGATGGCCTTGTTCCCCCTGCCCAGCCGCAGCAGCAGGAAGTCGTTCTGGCCGATGGTGCGCTCCCACAGGTTCGTTTTCTTGTCCGCGATGCGCTCCGCGCATTCCGCCGGGCTGATGAGGTTTTCCTCCAGGATCTGGCTCTGCTCCTTGCAGGTCCGCTTGATCCGGTCGCGGATGCTGTCCAGGTAGGCCAGATATTTTTCCTGCCGCTTCTTCTCGGCGGCGATCCGCACCTTCTTCTCGTGGTTTTTGTTGAGGACGGGCCAGAGTCCGGTGCCCAGCAGCATACTGCCCGCCATGACCATGGTGGGCATGGCCTGGCTGATGTTCCCGCCGCTCTGCAGCACGTTGTTCAGGGTGAAAAAGGCCGTGCTGACCGACGCCATGCCCATGGTAAGGGAGGGGCCCAGCATCATGGCCAGGGGAACGGAATCCGGCTTCTGAAAGGCGGGGGGCGGATCGATGACGATCTCCGTATGCTCGATCTCCCGGTGGAATCTGGGAGCCCGGAAGAAATACTGCTTTTCCTCCGGCTGGGCCACGTCCTCCCGCCGGGCGATCCGCTGGGGGATGTAGGCAAAGAAGTCGGAGGCGTTGATGCGCAGCATCCCGTTCGGATCGTTCACCGCCAGGAAGTTGGAGCCCACCACGATCTTCAGCCCCATGATGTACACCATATCCCCGGCGTTCAGGCCCCGGGACTGAATCCGGTAGCCGTTGACATAGGTGCCGTTGGTGCTCTCCAGATCCAGCGCGGACCAGCGGGAGCCGTCAAAGGTCAGCTTGGCGTGGGCGGAGGAGACATAGGGGTTGTCAAAGCAGAAGTCGTTATCCCGGGTTCTGCCGATGGTGAACACCCCGGGATTCTTCACCACGATTTTCCGGAAGGTCCGGGCGGAGAGGTCGTCGCCCTCCACATACACGATGGCGTGCTCGCCGGAGGCCCGGATCTCCACATTCAGGAAGCACTGGGGATAGAGGGCAACGCTCCGGACGGGCTGGCCCTCGCCGTCCAGGAGGCTGACGCTGCGGTTGCTCTTCGCCACCCACGCGCCGTCCGCCGCCTCGATGCTGACCAGCTCCCGCTGCTGACCCCGGGAATCCGTATCCGAGATCCAGTACCGGCCCTTGACCTTGTCCGGCAGGTCGATGCCGAACATCTGCCGGGGCTTTATCAGGTTGATAATCACAATGCCTACCACCTTTGTCCGTCCTGCCGCGCCCCCACGCGGGCGGCCCGCCGCAAGACAACATAATCGGGATTATGTTGCAGAAATGATGATTTCTTCACTCGTATAGAATATCACATCAGTCGAAAGAGTGCAAGACAATTTCTGCCGAATTACAGGACATTTTCAACGGATTGTTTAAGGCAGCGCCGCGGATGGATGCCGTCAGGCATCCGGAAAAAAAGGAGATAATGCTTATCGGCTTGACTCAGCTCCCAGATTAATTATTGCCTGAAAGGCTGCGAACGCCACCGTAGGGGCGGCTATCAGCCGCCCGGGACGTTCCAATTCTTACATATTTCCGTTAGAACGCAGTGCTGTCAGAACCGGAAGGCTGCGGGCGGCTATTAGCCGCCCCTACGATAGCATCCCGGCAAACACCGCCTTTTCGCCTTGCTGAGTTACCCCGGTAGCACATTTATTTTTGTGCTTATCGGGTTAACTCAGCAGTACGACAAATTGGTGTTAAGGTTATCGGCTTTAGTAAGCTGGTCGTCAAAATGGTGGTTGTAGGTTTCGTACCATCCATTGTAGGGCGGGGTTATGACCCCGCCGCCCACGTTCCGATGCGGGAAATGTACGTTTTACCGTGAAACACTATAGCTCAATTCCGTCAGGTTGGCGGCGGGGTCATAACCCCGCCCTACAGAGCGAGTTCAATAAATGCGGAATTTACAAGTGTGCTTACTAAAGCCGATAACCTTAATTGGTGTTTGTCGCGCTGACTCCAAATTTCCTGTCATTGCGAACCAGTGCGCACACTGGTGTGGCAATCCCCCTGTTAGAGGGGAAATGTACCGAAAAGTGCCCTGAAGAACGGGAGTCTCCGCGATTTTTGGTGGTAATCGTTACCTGGTTCCTTTCAACCGGGGGATTGCCACGACCAGTGTGCGCACTGGTCTCGCAATGACAGCGT
>CAMFFO010000144.1 GCA_945949735.1 uncultured Clostridia bacterium
CCGAGCTGGAATACCCCGGCCAGATCAAGGTCAACGTCATCCGGGAAACCAAGGCAGTGGAATTCGCGAAGTAAATTGCAGCTCCCCAACGGATCATCCGTTGGGGAGCTTTTCCGGTTTTTCGCGGCTTCGCCGAATTGACAATTGACAATTGACAATTCTGTGCCGCAACCCTGTCTTTTTGAAAATGTGCTTATCGCCCTGACTCATCCATTCGATAAATTGGTGTTTGTTGCACTGGCGCGGTAGCGCCTAATCGCTTCCCCCGGGGGGAAGCTGTCGCCAAAATCGGCTCTTCGGAACCGATTTTGGTGACTGATGAGGAATGGCGAAATCTTCCAATTACCAGTGCAGTGCGTAAAAAAGCACCATATTGGAACACGGTTTGTCCAATTGATGCGCATATGTTCCTGCAGCTGCCGCCGTTCCTCATCCACCGCTTCGCGGTCCCCCTTCCCCCCGGGGGAAGGTATTTTCGCACGCCCTTTAGCCTTCAAACGCCAATTTACCGATTTGCTGAGTAGCCCGATAAGCACATTTTATTTTATCCCGAAGGGATTCCTGAATTGTCAATTGTCAATTGTAAATTGTCAATTTTCTTCCCTGCCGTTTTTCCTTCCAATTCCACAAAAAACCCTTGTTTTTTCTGTGGAAATGTGATAAAATTTAGGGTGAAAAATTGTGCTGTGAAAGGAAAATCCGCCTCCTTTTCCGGCTTCCATACAGACAGAAAGGAGCATACCAAATGTACTCTTCCGCCTATGTGTGGGCAAAGATTCTGGGGTATATGGAGGAGCGGCTTGGGTCCGTTACGGTGTCGGCCTGGCTGGACGACGCGGAGGTCGTGGAGCTCAACGACTCCCACCTGATCCTCTATTCCCCCTCGGACTTCCGCCGGGACATCATCCGCCGCCGCTGCGCCGATTACATTCAGGACGCCCTGAAGGAGATCTTCAATTCCGAAGCAAAGCTGCTGGTTTTCGGCGACGAGGAGCGGGACACCTTCCGCAACAGGCATAAGGTCTCCAGCATGGATTTTAACCCCCAGTTCAGCTTTGAGAACTTCGTGGTTGGGCCTTCGAACCGCTTCGCCCACTCCGCGGCCATCGCGGTGAGCAAGACCCCGGGCCAGGTCTATAACCCGCTGTTCATCTACGGCCCTCCCGGCGTGGGCAAGACCCATCTGCTCTACGCCATCGCCAACGGCATCCGCCGGGATAACCCCAACGCCAACGTGGTCTATATCAAGGGCGACGAATTTACCAACGAGCTGATCGCCGCCATCCAGAACGGCAAGAACATTGAGTTCCGCAGCAAATACCGGGAGGCGGATCTCTTCCTCATCGACGACGTGCAGTTCATCGCCGGCAAGGAATCCACCCAGGAGGAGTTCTTCCACACCTTCAACAAGCTCTACGAGGAGCACAAGCAGATCGTCATGACCTCCGACCGGAAGCCCAGCGATATGCTGACCCTGGAGGATCGGCTGAAAACCCGGTTTGAATGGGGCCTGCTGGCGGACGTGCAGCCCCCGGACTATGAGACCCGTATGGCCATTATCAAGAACAAGGCAAAAAGCCTGGGGCTGCAGCTGGGGGACGACGTGTGCAACTACATCGCCATCAACGTCACCAACAACGTCCGTCAGATCGAGGGCACGGTGAAGAAGATCCTGGCCTACCGGGACCTGAACAATATGCCCCTGGATCTTCCCAACGTATCCCGGGCCATTGACGATATGTTCAAGAGTGAAGGCAACGCCCTGCCCACCCCGGGGCTGATCATCAGTCAGGTCTGCAAGTTCTACAACCTGGAGGAGTCCGTCATCCGGGGTACCCAGAAGAACAAGGGCACCGCGGAGGCCAGGCAGATCGCCATGTACCTGATCCGGAAGCTGACGAATCTCAGCCTTCCCGACATCGGCAAGGAATTCGGCCGGGATCACTCCACCGTGCTCTACGCCATCCGCAAGGTGGAGGTGGCCCTGAAAAACGGCGACAAGGAGACCCAGGACCGGGTAAGGGATATTACCTCCAACGTCAACTCCTGCCTGTAAATCAATTGACAATTGACAATGCGAATCAATAGTTGAAACAGGCAATAAACGTCAGAAAACGTGGTAAGCAGTTGAAAAAACGGTGTCATTGCGAACCAGTCCGCAGACTGGTGTGGCAATCCCCCCGTCCTTCCGGGTGCTTATCGACACGTTTTTCCTCTAACCGGGGGATTCCCACGCCAGTGTGCGCACTGGCTCGGAATGACAGCATGATTTTGGCATTTCAACTCTTGATTGGCATTGACAGTTGAAAGTTAATGAGTCGCTTCGCGATTAAAATCATCCCCGAAGGGGATACCTTAACTGTCCACTTTCCACTGTCCACTGTCAACTCTATTTTTCTCCACAGGTTGTTTCGGTTGTGGAAAGATAACCTGTGGAAAAACGGGGAAAATGACGGCGGGAAAATTGGCTGTGGATAACCCGGGAAATCTCCACAATGGGCTGTGGAAAAAAATCCCGCGTCCCTCTAAGGAAAAAACCACTTTTCCACATAAATTTCCTCTATTACTGTTACTGCTGCATAAACCTCTGATAGATATATATATTCTTCTTATTTTTAAAAGAAAGGAAAGGGACTATGCGATTTACCTGTGAAAAAAACAGTCTGGTGCAGGGCCTGAACATCGCCGGGCGTACCGTGGCTCAGAAGAGCAGCCTTTCCGTCATCGAGGGAATCCTCTGCAAGGCGGGTCTGGGAATCTGTCTGACGGGCTATAATATGGAAACAGCCATCTCCTACGAAATCGAGGCCGAGGTCACCGATCCGGGAGAATGCATCCTGCCGGCCAAGCTCTTCGGCGACATCGTCCGGCGGCTGCCCGAGGGGCCCGTCACCGTGGTGGTGGACGAGACCTACAAGGTGTCCATCCGTTCGGGCTTTGCCTCCTTCACCATCTCCGCGGAGTGCAGCGACGACTACCCGGAGCTGCCCGATGTGAATTCCGGCCGGGCGGTGCCCATCCCCCAGCGGGAGCTGAAGGAGATGATCGGCGGCACCATCTTCGCCGTGGCGGAGAACCAGGGCCGTCCCATCCACACCGGCGTGAAGTTTGAGGTTACCAATGACTCCATCACCACCGTAGCCGTGGACGGCTTCCGCTTAGCCCGGCGCACCTACCACCCGGAAACCCCCACGGGCCGGGAGATGAATTTCGTGGTGCCTTCCCCGGGACTGAAGGAAGTGGAGAAGATCCTGACGGATTCCGAGGATATGGCCTCCTTCACCCTTGGCCCCAAGCACATTCTCTTCCAGATCGGCCCGGCCACCCTGGTCTGCCGGCTGCTGGAGGGGGACTTCCTGGACTGGCGGCGGGTGGTGCCCGTGAACTGCCCCATAAAGCTCATTGCCCATGTCAGTGATCTTTCCTCCAGCGTGGAGCGGGTGGGCCTGATCGTCTCCGAAAAGTACAAGAGCCCCGTGCGCTGCAAATTCTCCAATCAGGAGGTCTATATGCGCACCAACACCACCATCGGCGCGGCGGAGGATCGCTGCAGCTACGCCGGGGACGGGAAGGAGCTGGAGATCGGCTTCAACGTCCGCTACCTTGCCGACGCCCTCCGGGCCATCCCCAGCGAGGAGGTCACCCTGGAGCTGACCAACGGCCTGAGCCCCCTGGTGCTCACCCCCGTGGATGACAAGCAGGACTTTGCCTACATGATCCTGCCGGTGAGAATCAAGAATTGACAATTAAAAATTGACAATTGACAATTCCGCAAACGTTCCGATGGTTCTTGTAATCGTTCATTTCTGCCGTAGGGGCGGATATCATCCGCCCGCAGCCTGACCTGTGTAAAAGCGCTCCATTCTATCAGAAACGCTCAAAAAACGGAAGCGTTCGGGCGGATGATATCCGCCCCTACGGTGCGTAATTTAAGTTTTTATCATTCCTATTTCATCGCAAAGCGATACCACAATTGTCAATTGTAAATTGTCAATTTCTTAAGGAGTTCATTATGAAAGTTACCGTAAAACGGAAAGGGAATATCCAGGACGTTCCCATCACCACGGAATTTATCAAGCTGCAGGACGCCATGAAGCTGATAAACCTGGTGGAATCCGGGGGAGAGGCCAAGGTCTGCATTCAGGAGGGGGAAGTGTCCGTCAACGGGGAGGTATGCACCCAGCGGGGCAGGAAGCTGCGGCCCGGGGACAGCTTCTGCTTTGAGGGCATGACCTGCCGGATTACCCAGGCATGAACCTTCAGGAGCTGTATCTGCGCGCCTTCCGCAACTACGCCGAGGAAACCGTGGAGTTTTCCCCGGGGGTGAACCTGATCGTGGGGGACAACGCCCAGGGAAAGACGAACCTTCTGGAAGCGGTGAGCTTCCTCGGCAGCGGGCGCAGCTTCCGGGCCCAGAAAACCGGGGAGCTGATCCGCTTCGGGGCGGAGTTTGGGGAGCTTTCCGGGAAGATCTGCGCCCAGGAGCGGTGCCAGACCCTGCGCTGGGTTCTCTTTCCCGGCGCGAGACCCCGGCAGCTTTGGCGCAACGGGGTGAAGAAGCGCGCCGCCTCGGACATCGCCGGGGTGCTGCCCACGGTGCTGTTCTGCCCGGAGGACTTGATGATCCTGAAATCCGGGGCCGGAGCACGGCGGCGGATGGGAGATAGTGTATTATGTCAACTGCGTCCCAACTATGACGCGGCGCTGACGGAGTACAACCGGATTCTGGATCAGAAAAGCAGAATTTTAAAGGATCATCATGAGAATCCCGCCCTTCTGGACATACTGCCGGAGTACAATACAAGGCTTTGCCAGGTGGGTGCCCTCTTAATCAGCTACCGGGCCCGGTTTTACAAGGGGCTTGGGGAGGCCGCGGCAAAGTACCACGGCCAGTTTTCCGGCGGCGCGGAGGAATTTTCCCTTCAATACAAGACCGTTTCGACGGTTTCCGACGTTTTCGCGTCCATTCCCGCGCTGACGGATGCCCTGCGGGAGCACTTAGAACGCCACGCCCGGGCGGAGCTGGATTCGGGACAGTGTCTCACCGGCCCCCACAAGGATGATTTTACGGTTTCCCTTTCCGGCATCGACCTGAAGGCCTACGGCTCCCAGGGTCAGACCCGGACGGCTGCCATCAGCCTGAAGCTTGCCCAACGGGAGCTGATGGCCCGGGAGTTTGGGGAGGAACCCCTGCTGCTGCTGGACGATGTGCTCTCCGAGCTGGACGCCGGACGGCAGGATTTTGTCCTGAACCAGATCACCCAGGGCCAGGTCATCATCACCTGCTGCGAACCGGGAAGATTTACAAAGCTGGGGAAAACCATAGAAATCCGCGCGGGGCGGATTTTGAATTGACAATTGACAATTAACAATTGACAATTCAGGAATCCCTTCGGGATAAATTGAAATCATACATTGTGTTTATCGGTTTTACTTGGCAGTTCGACAAATTGGTGTTTTTCGGGCAGCCTCAAACAACAGAAAACCTTGTCACGTAAGAGCGGAGCGAAGCGGAGTCGAAGGATCTTCGCACCAAATTAACCAGAAAGCGAAACGAAATGCGTAGATCCCTCGACTCGCTGCGCTCGCTCGGGATGACAACCTCTCTTGAACAAATATCAATTTGTCACATTGTTGAGCGAAGTCGATATGCAAATAATTCATTCTGAGAACACAGTAAAAATATAAATAAACATACAGTTTACGACACAATAATTGTCAATTGTCAATTGTCAATTGTCAATTACCAACGCAGGAGGCATTATGTCTGACGAAACCAAGGTAACACAGGAATACGGCGGCTCCCAGATTCAGGTG
>CAMFFO010000145.1 GCA_945949735.1 uncultured Clostridia bacterium
TGAGGCTCCGGCTCGCGCCGGGGCAAAGGCTTCGGTGCGGGTTGAGGCTCCGGCTTGCCGGGAGCGTACAGGGCCGCCATCAGCTCCTTCACGGACTGGATGCGGTCTTTGATCCGGACGGCCATGCCATGCTCCAGCACCTGAATCTGCCGCCGGGTGATTCCCTCCGCGCCGCTCCAGTCCAGGGGCATCTCCTCGATCATCCGGGTGAGGGCTTCCGTGGGAATTCTGCCTGTGACGCAGTAATAGATCGTGGCGCTGAGGGCGTACACATCCGTCCAGGGGCCCAGGCTGCCCCGGCTCTGGTACTGCTCCATGGGGGCGAAGCCGTTTTTCAGAATGGCCTCGGTGGAGCGGGTCAGCTCCCCGTCCGCGTCGGGGTTATCCACCTGGCGCACCGCGCCGAAATCCATCAGCTTGGCCCCGTCCCGGGGGTGGAGCATGATATTATCCGGGGCGATGTCCCGGTGGATCATCCCCGCCTCGTGCACCAGCGTCAGAGCCTCCATGACCGGCTTTAAGATCCGCAGCGCCTCGTCCATGGCGATCCGGCCGCCCCGCTTATAGACGTATTTGGCCAGATCGATGCCCTCGATATACTGCATCACCATGTAGGCGGTGTTGTTGGCCTGGAAAAAGTCAAAGATGGACACGATCTGAGGCACATCCCGGAATTTGGCCATGGATTTGGCCTCCCGCAGGAACCGCTCCCGGCTGGAGGCGTATCCCGTTTCCAGGTGGGTGGTGTTGCAGGTCACCGCGCTGGTGCGGCTGTGATCCCGGTTCACGGTGCTGCTGGGGAAAAACTCCTTGACGCACACCCGGATGTCCAGGTTCAAATCCCAGCCCAGGTAGGTAATGCCGAAGCCCCCCTGGCCCAGCGCCCGGCCCACCAGGTATTTCTCCGCGAGAATCGTGCCCACCGGAAGCTGGTGCGGTTCATTGTCCTGCTCCGCGCCCCAGCCGCACTGCGGGCATACCGCCTGCTCCGTCAGCGTCATGCACCCAAAGCATCGTCTTTGCTCCATAAAACTTCCTTCTCTCTCCCGTTAAACTCCCGCTTCCCGCCCCGGGACAGAAAACCGGGGAAATTGCGCTTTCGTGAATCCCCTTTGGGGATAGTTTTCAATTGTGCTGATCTGCTTTACTCAGCTTCCTAACAAATTGGTGTTTACAACACGATCACTGTAGGGGCGGATAGTATCCGCCCGCAACCTTACCGCACGGATAGCACGCACATTCACCGGAAATGCTCAAAAACCGGAACGTTTCGGGCGGATACTATCCGCCCCTGCGGTGGAAACGCAATGTGTTTGAAAACTTCAAACACCAATGTGCTTATCGGCTTGACTCAGCAAATCGGAAAATTGGTGTTTGTCGGGCTAACGGAAAGCAATACCTTCCCCCGGGGGGAAGGTGCCCCGAAGGGGCGGATGAGGAACGGCGAAACCTGAAGTTTTCCGCATCGGTTGGAATTACGGTACAACATTTGGACGAATTCCGAAAAATAGGGACGATTCGGTAATCTACAGCGGTCGCCGTTCCTCATCCACCGCTGCGCGGTCCCCCTTCCCCCCGGGGGAAGGTATCATTTCGCCGACAGCCCGAAAAACACCAATTTATCTTCCCGTGTAATTCTGCCGGGGGAATAGGATACTATTATATTGAATATTATGGAAGAATGCAACCGCTGTCCGGTTTTTTGCGGGAGAAATCCCGGCGGGTTTCCTTTTCTTCAAAAAAATTTGAAATAGGGCTTGCAAAAGGCGGGAAAGGGTGGTATACTATCACCGTTATGGTAAGAGTACTGGTAAAGAGAGGGGCGCGCCCCTCTCTTTCTTGTTGAGAAAGGATGGTTGCGTTGAAGGTTACACAGCAGGTGGCAGCGTTTGCCGAGCCTGTGGTCGCATCCCACGGGTGCAGCCTGTGGGACGTGGAATATGTGCGGGAAGGCGCGGATTATTTCCTCCGGGTCTATATCGACAAGGAGGGCGGCGTGGACATCGCGGACTGCGAGGCCATCTCCCGGGCGCTGGATCCCATTCTGGACGAAAAGGATCCCATTCCCGGCAGCTACCATTTCGAGGTCTGCTCCGCAGGTCTGGAGCGAAGCCTGAAAAGGCCCTCGGATTTTGAGCGTTTTCTCGGAAGCCCCATTACCGTGAAGCTCTACCGGCCCTATCATGGGATGAAGGAGCTCCCCTGTGTGCTCCGGGGCTATGACGAGGGCCGCCTCACCGTGGAGCTGGGCAAGGAAACCGTACAATTTGAAAAATCCCAGGTGGCGCTGGTACGCCTGCGGGTAGAATTCTGATAGGAGGAACATACAATGGCCAGAAATACAAGAGCCAAGAAGCAGGCCGAGGCCCCCAAGGTGGACATCGGTGCCGAGATCTTCGCCAGCCTGGAAGAGCTGGAGAAGCTGAAGGGCATCCCTGTGGACTATATGGTGGAGCGGCTCAAGCAGGCTCTGACCAACGCCTACCGCAAGGATCGGGAGGATCACCGGGACGTGCCCGCGGACAACGTGGTGGTGAATTTGAGCAAGGAAGGACTCTCCATGCACCTCATTAAGACCGCCGTGGAGGAGGTGGAGGACACCGCCCTGGAAATCCCCATCGACGCCGCCCGGAACATTGATCCCAACGCCCAGGTGGGCGATGCCGTGAACATCCCCGTGGACATCCAGAAATTCGGCCGCATCGCCGCCCAGACCGCCAAGCAGGTGGTCATCCAGGGCATCCGGGAGGCCGAGCGGGGCGTGGCCTACGAGAGCTACTCCAGCAAGGCCCAGGAGCTGCTCACCGGCACCGTGCTGCGCGTTGACCCCACCTCCGGGGATATGTTCGTCCGGGTGGGCCAGGGCAGCGACGCCTCCGACGCCGTTCTCCGGGCCTCCGAGCAGATCCCCGGAGAGAAATACAAGGAGGGCGACCTGATCCGGGTCTACGTCCTGGAGGTCAACAAGGCCCGCAGAGGGCCCCTGGTTCATGTGTCCCGCACCCATCCCAATCTGGTGCGCCGCCTCTTCGAGCTGGAGACCCCGGAGATCGCCGAGGGCCAGGTGGAGGTGCGCAACATCGCCCGGGAGGCCGGTTCCCGCTCCAAGATGGCCGTGCGGGCCACCATGGAGGGCGTGGATCCCGTGGGCGCCTGCGTAGGCCCCCGGGGCGGCCGTGTGGGGGCTGTCGTAGAGGAGCTCCACGGCGAGAAGATCGACATCGTGGTCTGGAGCGAGGATCCCTGCCAGTATGTCCGCTCCGCCCTCAGCCCCGCGGACGTGGTTTCCGTCAGCCTGATCCCCGGCCAGAAGGCCTGCCGGGTGGTGGTGCCCGACGACCAGCTGAGCCTGGCCATCGGCAAGGAGGGCCAGAACGCCCGCCTGGCCGCCAGACTCACCGGCTACAAGATCGACATCAAGCCCGCCTCCCAGGCGGAGGAAGATTCAATTGACAATTAACAATTGACAATTGACAATTAAGGCGTCCCTCTCGGGGGAGTGTACCCGATATCCATTGCGAGAATTCATATTTCGTCGCGAAGCGACACCATAATTGTCAATTGTTCATTGTCAATTGTCAATTCAGAATCCGAAAGGGGAGGGATATCCATGCAAAAGAAGATTCCTCAGCGGCAGTGTATGGGCTGCCGGGAGCGGAAGGCAAAGCGGGAGCTGATCCGGGTGGTCCGGGGGACCGACGGGAATGTGAGCCTGGACTTCGGCGGCAAGGCCCCCGGCCGGGGCGCGTATCTGTGCCCGGATCCGGAATGCCTGAAGAAGGCTCAGCGCTCCAAGGCCCTGGAACGGAGCCTGGAGGTTCCCATCCCCCAGGAGGTTTACGACCGGCTGGCCAGGGAAATGGAGGCCCGCCATGGAGAGTAAGGCTCTGAATTACCTGTCCCTGGCCCGGAAGGCGGGCAAGGCCGAGCTGGGCGAGGAGCCCGTAGGCGCGGCGGCCCGGGCAGGAAAGGCCTACCTGATCCTGGTTTCCCAGGACGCCTCGGATCACACCTGGCGCCGGGCAAAGAGCTTCGCCGCGGGAACCGAGCAGCAGGTGCTGCGGCTGCGGCAGACCAAGGACGAGCTGGGCCGGAGCATCGGAAGAGAGAGTCTCGCCATCGCGGCCATCACCGACGCGGCCCTGGCGCTTGCCATGGTCAAGGCCATGGAGCCGTCGGAAGCCACCGCCCAGGTGACCGCCGTCCTGGAAGCCAAAGCGGCGCGCCTCGCCAAACGCGCCCAGGAAGCCAAGGCACATCAGCGAAATGTACGCAAAGGAAAGAAGTAATCGGCTTTGCCGATATACAGTTGACAGTGGACAGTTAACAGTCATTGCTGCATATCCACTGTAGGGGCGGATAATATCCGCCCGCAGCCTTCGACAACAAACATGTACGTTTGATCGGTCAATGCTCAGAAGTGGAAACGTTTCGGGCGGATAATATCCGCCCCTACAGTAAAACGCCCTTAACTGTCAACTGTCCACTGTCAACTGTCAACTTATATGTAGTTAGCGGTTTTCCCATCCCGGGAAAGCTATGTTCACATAGAAAACGGAAGGTTTTCTTCGGTTTTCGGTAATGGAGGTGCGTTGTATCTATGAGTTTTGTAAAGTATCGTTTGAAGGAAGTCGCGGCGGACTTCGGCGTCCCACCGAAGGAAATCGCGGACATCATCTCCCGGTATTATGACAAGCCCAAGTCCAATACCCAGGTTCTGAACGACCAGGAGCTGAACGCGGTATTTGACTACATGACCCAGAAGCATCCAATCGATTCCCTGGAGCAGGTGTTTGCCGCCAAGAAGCCCGAGCCTCCCAAGGCGGCTCCCCAGCCCCAGCCTGCTGCCGCTGCCCAGCCCAGCCAGCCCAAAGCGCAGCAGCCCCAGAAGCAGGGCCCGAAGCAGGGCAATGCCCCGGCACAGCAGCCCAAGCCCCAGGGCCAGCCCCAGGCTCAGCAGCCCCAACAGCCCGCCAAGCCCAAGAATACCGAGCCGGAGCGGAAGCGGGAGCGCCGGGTGGTGGACACCTCCGCCGTCCAGGTCAACGCCAACCGCTTTGCCGACGTGGACAATCTGGTCTCCGAGCGGGTGCAGAACTTCCAGGGCGGCAAGCAGCGCATCGGCGGCGGCAAGGGCAAGCAGCAGCAGAAGCAGCAGAACAATAAGTTCAAGGGCAATAAGTCCCGGAACGAGGAAGCCGAGAAGATGCGCCGTCTCCAGATGGAGGTGGCCCGGAAGGCTCAGCTCACCGTGAAGATCCCCGACGAGATCACCGTAGGAGAGCTTGCCTCCCGGATGAAGAAAACCGCCGGCGAGGTCATCAAGCTGCTGATGAAGAACGGCATCATGGCCGGCATCAACCAGACCATCGACTTCGACACCGCGGAGTTCGTGGCCACCGAGCTGGGCTGCAAGGTGGAGAAGGAGGTCACCGTCACCATCGAGGAGCAGATCATCGACGACCATGTGGACACCGCCGAGGAGCTCCAGACCCGGGCCCCCGTGGTGGTGGTCATGGGCCACGTGGACCACGGCAAGACCTCTACCCTGGACGCCATCCGCAACACCTCCGTCACCAAGGGCGAGGCCGGCGGCATCACCCAGCACATCGGCGCCTATACCGTGGATGTAAACGGCCAGATGATCACCTTCCTGGATACCCCCGGCCACGCGGCCTTTACCTCCATGCGGGCCCGGGGCGCCAAGTCCACGGACATCGCCATTCTGGTGGTGGCCGCCGACGACGGCATCATGCCCCAGACCATCGAGTCCATCAACCATGCCAAGGCGG
>CAMFFO010000146.1 GCA_945949735.1 uncultured Clostridia bacterium
CTGGCACAAAATCTCTCGCTGAGCTTCCTTGCCGAATTATGCGGTGTAGCCATAAGAAAAGGAGAAATGCGTTATGGGTCTGTTTGATAGATTTAAGAAGCAGGATTGTGAAATCTGCGGCAAAGAAGTGGGCATGTTTGGCTATAAAAAGCTGGAAGACGGCGAGATCTGCAAGGATTGCGTAAAGCTCCTTTCTCCCTGGTTTGAAGATCGCAGACATGCTACCGTGGCACAGATCAAGGAGCAGATTGCATACCGGGAGCGCAATGCAAAGGAACTGGAGAACTTCACGATTTCCAGACAGCTCGGTAAGGACGCGTACATCATGTACATTGAAGAAGTCAACGACATTCCTACCCGCTTCTATGTGACCAATCGTTCCGACTACAAGGCAGTGAACCCCGATATTATTTCCTTCAAAGATGTTGTTTCCTGCGTTACCGATGTGGATGAGCGGCACGAGGAAATAAAGCAGCGCAACAGCGAGGGCCAGATGGTCAGCTACCGCCCGCCCAGATACAAGCACCATTATAATTTCTATATCAGGATGGAGATTCGCAACAACCCTTATTTCAACGAAATCAAGTTCCGGATTAACAGCAGCGACATCGTTCTGGAGACCGAGGGGGATGTGGGCGGCGGCATCGGCAGTGCGGTTCTGGCAGGTGTTTTGCAGGGTGCCGGTATCAGCACCGTAGGCGCGCAGGCCAACACTCCGGGGAACTTCTCTGAGAAACGCCGCTATGCGGAATGCGCCATGATCTGCCAAAAGATTGAGCAGGCCGTGGAAGACGGCAAGCGCGGCGCGCAGCCTGTGGTGGCCGCCCCTGCGGCACCTGTTCAGGAAGCACCCAGGCCCAAATTCTGCCCCAACTGCGGCGCGCCTTATGAGGGCGGCAAGTTCTGCCAGTACTGTGGAAGTAAGCTGTAAACCACGATGATGTATTATGTAAACCGATGGGAGAGACAATCCGATGGTTCAATACGCACTCCTAATGCCCTAAGGCTTCCGACCCGTGGGCATAGCGGAGACGCTTCTTTCCGTGTGGGAGCGCCGATAATACGAACCACAGGATCAAATCGACCGTAAAAATGCGGAAAAGAACCAAGGAATGAGAGAATATGAAACGATATATTGCTTTTTTCTTGAGTATTTTGGTGCTGGCGACCATGACGGCCTGCGGTGGACAGCCAGCGGCCAACAGTTCGCCAAGCGGCGAGGAATCGTCCCCTGTTTTTACAACAGATCCACAGATTCCGGAACAGGGAGATAACAAGCCGGTGGGCACGAAAGACCCGGAGCAGGCCGCCGGCCCCGACCTGGCCTACAGCGAGCTGGTGGAGCGATTCCGCACCCTGGTGTCCAACCCCTTCGGTCAGGATAGTGATCAGCCCGGTGAAATGGGTGTTTTGGAGGCCGCCCGGGCCGCGGGGGACAATGCCGTGTATGAGATGGGCTATCGGATAGAAGACCTCAGCGGCGACGGTATCCCGGAGCTGGCGGTAGGAAGCCGCAGCGGAGTGACCAACGCCCTCTATACCCTGGTGGACGGCAAGCCGGAGCTGGTCTTTGAGGGCTGGTACCGCAGCAGCTACGTCTACATGGGCGATGGATACTTCTACTACTACGGCTCCAACAGCGCATCGGAAAGCGGCCAGGGCGTGTTTTATCTCACCAAAAACGGAACCGGGCTGGAATGTGAGAGCTTCCTCTTTACCGGCCTCAACAGCGACGGTGATCTGGAGGTTTATCGCAACGAAACCGGAAGCTGGAACCCGGCGGAATCGGAGAAGGCAGACATGACCGCAGAGGATTTCTGGGCGCTGGACACCCCGGGGGATCCGCTGCCCCTGACGCCCTTCTCCGGGACAGACGGCGCTGGCGCCAAGGAATCCAGGGTTCCGGTGTCGGTTCAGTATCTGACAGAGGCTGGGGACGTGGACTGCGACTGGGTCACCCTGTACGACGGTCCGGACTCCTGCTGCATCCTCTTTACGACCGACAGCCGGGTGACGGACTTCACCCTGCTGGATCTGTTCGCGGAAGACTTTACGGAGACCGGCGCCGTTATCTTCTCGGCCACCCCGGTGGAGTTAGACGAGGAGAGGGACAGCCTGCCCTCCGTCATGACCCCAGACACCCCCGTGGCGGTACAGCTGATCTTCCCCGGTGATCTGCCTGCCTATGGGATCTCCTATGTGGACGCGGGAGGTAAGCTGCGCCGTTTCGCCATTGATGTCAGCGGCTACGACGGCTCCGTGCTGCTGGAGGAGGCGGACCCCTTGGAGACGCAGTTTATTCTTCCGGGGAAGATTCCCGGATCGTGAGCGGAACAAGGACGATTCGGGAGAATCCTCCTTGCCGAAAAAAGCATCAGGAAGTGTGCTCCCATATGAAAAATACACTTTTCTCTGGAATTTTGTTGACGGTTCTTCTCTGTCTTTCCGGCTGTTATCCCCTTAGACCTACGTATGAGCAGGAGGATGCTGATCGGATTGCCCAAAAAGGTACCGCGCTTATGCAAGACTGGCTCAGCAAAAATATGCCGGGTGCAGAGCTGCGTGAATGTACAGCAGATAGCCTTATATGGAGGGGGGACGGCAATAAATATCTGACGGGATATGCATATGGCTCCATCGAAGAAAAGGATCAGGTAACACAGTTCGCGGTTGATACTGAGACCGGAGACGTGTATTTCAAAATGGATCAAGACACACAGTATGCACTTGACCGGGCAATGGCATCCTATCTCTATGAATGCATGGGTATCGTACAGGAATATGATGATGGATTTTCCTGCAGTATCATGGCTCCTTCCTATGACCAGGAACATTTTGACAGCTTCGATTATGGACTTCCGGCAGGCGTGAAAGATTTGGATGAATTCGTCCGGAACCCAGATTCACGACCTCCGATCCATATCAGCAAAGCCCGGATATCGATACCTGATGATACGGACATTTCCTCGTATGATTTGGAAGCATTTGAAACGCTGTCCGAGCAATGCGGTTCAAGGATTGACGGTCTGACAATGGCAAATAACACACAGACCGTCACATATGGCAGCGGCAATGCCGGCTTCTATGAATACGGTGTTTTACTGGAAGGAAATGGGTATGTTCTGTGGGGCGCCGTCCATGTCAGAGAGGAGAAAAGAGATTCCTCCACAAACGGAATGATCCTATCGGATCAGACCTTTACCCCGGAGTTGGATTTGGAGTTCGAGGAAACTGAGAAAGGCTTCCGGTTTTCCTTCCCAAATGAATATTGGGGGCATGGCTTCCGGTTCTATGCAAAGGAGAATTCCGAGCTCATTCACCATAACTATATCTATTATTACGGCAATTATGAATCGACGATAAGCTGGAAAGAGCAAAGCCAAGGCTTTTTTGTAATGGTTTCGGAAAATCAGATGATTATGGACTTCGATCTTGATGGAAGATTGGAACGGGCAGAATAAGCAGTTATCAAATTAAAATGTCATGCAGAAAAGCTAATAGTATAAAAGGATAAATTTATTTTGCTGACTACGATACAGGGTTGGATAAAGCGGATAGTCTGGGTTGATTCCAGAGAGAATCAGCAACTTTTTTACATGGAATGTTTTTGCGCATATAAACGAAAATAAGCACCGTAATCTTGGTATCAAAATTACGGTGCTTATTTGGTGGGGGAGGACGGATTCGAACCATCGAAGCGAAACGCAGCAGATTTACAGTCTGTCCCCTTTGGCCACTCGGGAACTCCCCCATATTCACTTGACTGTTTGAGAGCCTGTCTGGAGCCGGTAGACGGACTCGAACCCCCGACCTACTGATTACAAATCAGTTGCTCTACCGACTGAGCTATACCGGCGGCTCAAACAGAACACGCTTATTATAGCACGGGATCTTCAATTGTCAAGCGTAATTTTTCCAGAAACGCAAAAAAGTTGACAGAAAGGAATTGGATACGGTATCCCTTCCCATCACACGCACTGGACTTTGAAGGGATAAATTGGTGTTCAGGTTATCGGGTTAAAACAGCAAACCATCCAGCAATCGCTTGCTGGGATGCCACCGTAGGGGCGGCTATCAGCCGCCCGAAACCTTACGGCTTCCAAAGCACCCCGTTTTGCCGGAAACGCGCAATGATTGAGCCCTTTCGGGCGGCTGATAGCCGCCCCTACGGTAGTAACGTGAGGTGTTTCCATGGATGCTGTTCTAAGCCGATAGCCTATATTGGTGTTTGTCGAGTATACACTGTCATTGCGAGCCAGTGCGCACACTGGCGTGGCAATCCCCCGGTTGAAAGGAACCAGGTAACGATTACCACCAAAAATCGCGGTGAGTTCCACTCTTTCAGATACTATTCGGTACATTTCCCCTCTAAGTAAGGGGATTGCCACACCAGTCTGCGGACTGGTTCGCAATGACAGCAAGAATTCGCCAAACACCAATTTACCGAGCTGTGCCGCAGCCTATGGATTTCCATACTTCCCATCCCGAAAAACCGTGCTATAATAGTAGCATCTTATCACAAAGGAGTGAAGCACGATGCTTTTCATCAAAAACGGTCATATCAAGACCATGGCAGGCCGGGAATTTGCCAACGGCAGCGTCCTGATCGGCGATGACGGGAAAATCACCGCCGTAGGCGAAGCTGTGGAGGCTCCCGAGGGGACGCTGGTCATCGACGCCCAGGGGCGTCTGGTTACCCCCGGCTGTGTGGAGGCCCATTGCCACATTGGCCTGGACAACGAGGCCGTGGGCTGGGAGGGCCGGGACTACAACGAGATTGTGGAGCCCGTTACCCCTCAGATGCGGGCCATCGATTCCATTTATCCCCAGGACGAGGCCTTCCCCAACGCCATCCGGGGCGGCGTGACCACAGCCTGCACCGGCCCGGGCAGCGCCAACGTCATTGGCGGCACCTTTACGGTCATCAAACTCGTTGGGAACCGGGTGGACAACATGATCGTAAAGGATCCCATTGCCATGAAATGCGCCTTCGGCGAAAATCCCAAGCGCTGCTACGGCCAAGGCTCCAAGAAGAGCCCCATGACCCGCATGGCGGTGGCTGCTCTGCTGCGGGAGACCCTGTTTAAGACCAGACGCTACATGGAGGACAAGGCCGCCGGTAAAAATCCTCCCTTCGACATGAAACTGGAAGCCATGGAGCCGGTGCTCCGGGGGGAGATTCCCCTGAAATGCCACGCCCACCGGGCGGACGATATCCTCACCGCCATTCGCGTGGCCAAGGAATTCGGCGTGAAAATGACCATGGATCACTGCACCGACGGCGAAGTCATTGCGGGTGAATTGGCCAAAGAGGGCTTCCCCGCCTTTGTAGGCCCATCCCTGGGTGGGAAGAGCAAGATCGAGCTGCAGAATAAGAGCTTCACCACCCCCGGCGTCCTGGCAAAGGCGGGCGTGAAGGTCAGCATTATCACCGACGCGCCGGTAATCCCTCTGCAGAATCTTCCCATGTGCGCGGGGCTGGCCGCGGGCGCGGGGCTCCCCATGGAGGAAGCCTGGAAGGCCATCACCATCAACCCCGCCGAATCCCTGGGCATCGCCGACCGGGTGGGCAGCCTGGAACCCGGCAAGGACGGCGACGTGGTCATCTGGACAGCGGACCCCCTCACTACCATCGGCGGCGAGGCCTACATCACCGTGGTGGACGGCAAGGTCGTCTACAGTGCGGAGGAAGCATAACTTACCGCTTTCCAATAACAAATCGCCAAATTGGTGTTTGTCGGGCTGACTCCCAATTACCTGTCATTGCGAGACCAGTGC
>CAMFFO010000147.1 GCA_945949735.1 uncultured Clostridia bacterium
GTGTGCGCACTGGTCTCGCAATGACAGCATTATTTTTCAAACACCAATTTATCGTCGGGGAAACCTGTCAGATCACGGGGCCGAGGCAGAAGATGTCCATGGAGCCGAAGTAGCCCAGGGCCTCGTTCTTGGTCATCTGGCCGGAGAGCACCTGCAGCATCAGCTGGAAGGCCTCCTCGCCCACCTCCTCGATGGTCTTTTCCCCGGTGATGATCCGGCCCGCGTTCAAGTCCATATCGTGCTGCATCCGCTCGTAGGTATTGGGATTGCCGCAGATCTTGATCACGGGCATGGAGGGGAAGCCCTGGGGCGCGCCCCGTCCGGTGGAGAACATCATGAATTGCGCGCCGGTGGCCGCCATGCCGGTGAGAATCTCCGGCTCCCGGCCGGGAGCGTCCTTGATCCACAGGCCCTTCTGACCGTCCACCCGGTCGCAGTATTCCAGCACGCCCTGGATGGGCCGGTGGCCGGACTTGACGATGGCGCCCAGGCTCTTTTCTTCGATGCTGCTCAGGCCTCCCGCGATGTTGCCGGGAGTGGGCTGGCCGCCCCGCATATCCTCGCCGATGGCCTTGGCCCGCTTCTCCATGCGGTCCACGATCTCATAGATTTTCTGCCCCACTGGGCCGTTCTCGCCGCCGACTGCCCGCCGGGCCAGGATGTGCTCGCCGCCCAGGAACTCTGTGGTTTCCCCGAACACCACGGTGGCGCCCAGATCCACCAGCTTGTCCGCGATGTAGCCGATGACGCAGTTGCTGGCCATGCCGGAGGTGGTGTCGGAGGCGCCGCACTTGATGGCCATGACCACGTTGGAGATGTCCACGGGAACCCGCTGCTGGCCGGAGATTTCCTGCACCAGCCGCTGGGCGGCGTCAATGCCTGCTTGGATGGCCCGGGAGGTACCGCCCAGCTCCTGGATGCGGATGATTTCCACGGGCTTGCCGGAGGCGCGGATCTCCTCCACCATGCGCTCGTGGTCGGTGCCCTCGCAGCCCAGACTGACAATGAGCGCCGCGCCCACGTTGGGGCTCTGGCCCAGGTTGGACAGGGTGTCCGTGACCCGCTTCAGATCGATGGGCAGCTGGCAGCAGCCCTGGTGATGGAAATAGCCGATGGTGCCCTGAACCTGGCGGCAGATGGCCTGACCCACATCGTTGGCACAGATGACGCTGGGGATCACGGCAACCAGATTTCTGGCTCCGAACTTCCCGTTTGCACGGGGATAGCCCATAAAGGTATAGCTCATAACGGTCCCTCCCTTACAGATCGCCCCGGCCCCGGAGGGCGTCCAGGTTGTGCACATGGACATAGTCGCCCTTGGAGATGGGATGGCTGGCGGCGCCGATGCACTCGCCGTATTTCATAATGTGCTCGCCGGGAGCAATGTCCCGCAGGGCGATTTTGTGGCCGTAGGGCACGTCGCCGTGGACGGTGATAATCTCGGAGTTACCCTTCTTGTCCCGGACCTCCACCTCGGTGCCGTCCGTGATTCCGTTCGCGAAAATGGTGGCCACGTTGTCCAGATCGTCCACCTTCAGCGCTAATTTCAGTTCCATATTGCCTCCTTATTCCTTTACCGCCAGGACAGCTACGCCGTCGGGGATGACTACCACCCGGGCATCCTTGCCCATCATCTCATAGGCCATGGCCAGCGCCTCGTCAGGAGAGGAGGCGGGGATCATGTTGGCCTTGCGAACCAGCTCGTGGTCCAAGTAGGTGGTGACGAGAATGATTCTGTGCTTTTTCAGAATCCGGGAATAGATCTGGGCGCACCACTGCTCGGGGATGGTCTCCTTGGGCGGAATCCTGGACAGGTATTCGTCGATCTCGTCCACGGTGCCCCGGACAATCAGCTTCTCAAAGTGGGTGCCGCCCATGCCGTCGAAGCAGGAGGCACACATGATGATCACGCCGCCGTCGGCGCAGCAGGCCTCCGCGGTGGCCACGGCCTTGGGACTCTGGTACAGGTTCTGATCCAGAGGATAGCCGCCGTTGGAGGTAATGACGATGTCCCCGGTGACGCTGGGACACTGAGCCAGCTTGCGAACAAAGGCGACGCCCTCGGCGTGGGCTTCCTCCAGGTCCCCCGCGAAGGCAGCGATGACCTTCTTTTCGGCGTTCAGGGCCACGTTCAGAATGAACTGGACATTGACGGCCCGGGCTGCGCAGACCATATCCTCGTGGATGGGGTTGTGGGCCAGGACGCCGGTGGTGGAGTAGGGGCTGGAGATGGCCTTGTAGGAGTGGTTCTCATTGACGGTGGCGGCGTTGCAGATGCCGGGCAGGATGCTCTTGCGGCCGCCGGAGAAGCCCGCGAAGAAGTGGGGCTCGATAAAGCCCTCGGTGATCAGCAGGTCGCAGTCCAGGGCAACCTTGTTCACCCACAGCTCCGCGCCGGAGGGCAGGCCGCGCACATAGGCGAAGTCCTCGTCCTTGAAAGCCTCGTTGACCACGATTTTTTCATTGTCCACAATGGCGTCGCCGAACATCCGGCGCTGCTCGGCCTCCGTGGTGGGACGGTGCAGGCCCGTGGCGATGAGAATGGTGATGTCCGCATCGGGGTTGCCCTCCCGGATTTCCCGCAGCAGGATGGGCAATGTCAGCTTGCTGGGTACGGCCCGGGTGTGGTCGCTGGTGACCAGGGTGACCTTTTTCTTCCCCCTGGCGAGCTCCCGCAGGGGCAGCGTTCCGATGGGGTTTGCCAGGGCTTCCTCCACCAGCTCCGTTTCGGACTTGCCGGGGTCATAGTCGTCGGTTTTCGCGTTGATGACGGCCTCCAGATTCTCTTCCTGGATATGGAGATCCAGAGAGGAGGTGTAGTAGGGGATTTTTATGGTTTTCATGGATTTTCACCTTCCAATTCCAAAACAATCAACCGTTTATTAGAAATAATACACAAAAATATCTGTGTGGTGTATACATTATACATTTTGAAACAGGGGATTGTCAACGGAGGAATGCACAAAGAAATGGGGGATCGATTTGTGCAGTCTTTCTAAAATCGGGGGATTTCTTTCGGACGCGCCCAATTTCGGCGAATGACCAGGGATTCTTTGCCGGAGAAAGGGGAACTTTACTTTTTCCTCCCGCCGTGCTAGAGTATATACGGAAAGCAGGAAGCGGAAGGACAAATTGGTGTTTGAAAAATTAAGCTGTCATTGCGAGACCAGTGCGCACACTGGTCGTGGCAATCCCCCGGTTAGAGGGGGAATGTACCGAAAAGTTCCCGGGAAAGTGAGAGTTGCTGCGATTTTTGGTGGTAATCGTTACCTGGTTCTTTTCAACCGGGGGATTGCCACGCCAGTCTGCGGACTGGCTCGCAATGACAGCAAGGAACGTACAAACAACAATTTGTCGTTCAGATCAATCATGGAATTTATGCCGGGGCGGGAGGCCCTGGGGAATGGGAGGAACGAATTATGGACAAAGCGATGCGCGAGCGGGCGAACCGGATTGTGGAGGCGTCCATCCGGGCGGTTCAGCCGGATGACGCGGTGGCAAGAGCCTTAAAGGGTGTGACCTTCCCGGGCCGGGTGGTGCTGGTGGCTGCGGGCAAGGCTGCCTGGCAGATGGCCAAGGCTGCCCGGGACTGCCTTGGCGACCGGATCGACAGCGGTGTGGTTGTGACGAAGTATGGCCACGTCATGGGCCCCATCGGCAATTTCGACTGCCGGGAGGCGGGCCATCCGGTTCCGGACGAGAACTCCTTCGCGGCTACCCAGGCGGCTCTGGAGCTGGTGGAGAACCTGACGGAGCAGGACACCGTGCTGTTCCTGCTCTCCGGCGGGGGCAGCGCTCTGTTTGAAAAGCCCCTGGTACCCGGCGAGGTGCTTCAGGACATTACGGGACAGCTTCTCGCCTGTGGGGCGGACATTGTGGAGATCAACACCATCCGCAAGCGGCTGTCCGCAGTCAAGGGGGGGCGGTTTGCTGAAGTTTGCGCTCCGGCGAAGGTGTTCTCCATTGTTCTCTCGGACATTCTGGGAGATCCTCTGGACATGATCGCTTCCGGCCCGGCGGTGCCGGACAGTACCACCTGCGCCCAGGCGGAGGCCATCGCGGTGAAGTACGACCTGCGGCTGACGGAGCAGGCCCGCAACTGCCTCCGGGCGGAAACGCCCAAGCATCTGGACAATGTGACTACCCAGATCACCGGTTCCGTTCGGGAGCTGTGCGCTGCCGCTGCCGCGGAGTGTGAGCGGATGGGCTATGAACCGGTGCTTCTGACGGATCAGCTGTGCTGCCAGGCCAAGGAGGCGGGCAGCTTCCTGGGCACGATTCTCAGGACCCACTGGGGCCGCGGGAAGAAGCTGGCGTTCTTGGCGGGAGGCGAAACAGTGGTGCAGCTCACCGGCCGCGGCAAGGGCGGGCGGAATCAGGAGCTGGCCCTGGCGGCGGCTCCCGCCCTGGAGGGCCTTACCGGCGTGTGCGTATTCAGCGTGGGCAGCGACGGCACCGACGGCCCCACGGATGCCGCCGGGGGCTATGTGGACGGGCAGACCAACTGGGCCCTGAACGCCCGGGGGCTTTCCGTGTTCAGCGTGCTGAAGGACAACGACGCCTATCACGCCCTGGAGCAGGTGGGCGGCCTCATCATCACCGGCCCCACCGGAACCAACGTCAACGACGTGGCTGTGGCATTGGTGGACGGTTAATGACGCTGCCGCGTTAGGAAACAGTTCGGTAAATTGTTGTTTAGCGCACAACCTCAAACAACAGAAAACCTTGTCATCCTGAGCGAAGCGCAGCGTAGTCGAAGGATCTTGGCACTGAATTTACCCGAAAGCGAAACGAAATGCGTAGATCCCTCGACTCGCTGCGCTCGCTCGGGATGACAGCCTTCTTTGTGTAAACAACAATTTCTCTGCGCTCCCAACCGAAATGCCGAGGCCCCGGACGAAAAGCCCGGGGCCTCAAAAGCGTCATGCGGGGGTGGGGGAAATGGTGCTTGCAATCGGGAGAAAAATGCGGTAGGATGAAGAAACGCGATATGCCGGTCAGGTAGGGACAGAAAACGACAAATTGGTGTTTACAAGTGCGCACCCGAAAAAATACTGTCATTGCGAACCAGTCCGCAGACTGGTGTGGCAATCCCCCCGTTGAAAGGAATCAGGTAACGATTCCAACCAAAAATCGCGGTAATCCCCATTTTTTGGTACTTTTCGGTACATTTCCCCTCTAACTGGGGGATTGCCACGACCAGTGTGCGCACTGGTCTCGCAATGACAACTTTATTTTTCAAACACAGTTTTTCTTTCTGATCGTATCGGCCGGAGGTATATAACACATTCATTTTGATTGCGGCGGAAGGTGACGAATCATGGTTGGATTGGGAACGATCATCAATACGGCCGCCATTGTGGCGGGGGGCGTGCTGGGGAAGCTGTTCGGGAGGTTTCTCTCGGAGAGCGCCCAGGAGGCGCTGACCCGGGTGTGCGGTGTCAGCACCCTCTTCATCGCCATTGCGGGGGCTCTGGAGGGCATGATGAAGGTACAGGGGGACTCCCTCATCAGCGGGCAGTCCCTGTTGATTATCTGCTGTCTGGCCCTGGGTGCGCTGATTGGGGAAATGCTCGGCATTGAGGACGGGTTTCAGCGGTTTGGAGAATGGCTCAAGCGGAAAACAGGAAATGAGCGGGACGCCGGGTTTGTGAACGCCTTTGTCACCGCGTCGCTGACGGTGTGCATCGGGGCCATGGCCATTGTGGGCTCCAT
>CAMFFO010000148.1 GCA_945949735.1 uncultured Clostridia bacterium
GGGGGGATTGCCACGACCAGTGTGCGCACTGGTCTCGCAATGACAGCATTATTTTCAAACAACAATTTGTCTTTCACCCATTCCCAAAAAGCTCCTCCACGATGTCCTCGTGGGTCACGGCGATGGTAATATCCCGCAGCTCCTCCCGGGTGAAGAAACGAAGCTCCCGGGACTCCCGGCTGACCCGGAGGACGGGCTCCTCCGAAAATTCCAGGCCGTAAACCACGATCACCATCCGCCACACGCTTCCGTCCCGATAGGCCGCGATCCGCCCGGGATCATCATAAACCTTCAGCTTCCGGAACCGCTCCGCGGGGATCCGCAGTCCCAGCTCCTCATAAACCTCCCGGGCAATGGCCTGGCGTCCGGTTTCCGTCTTTTTGCAGCCCCCGCCGACCAGTCCCCATACATCCGCGTCCCGCCGCCGCTCCAGCAGCAGTTTGCCATCCCAGGTCAGGATCGCATTGGCCCCCAAATGAGCCGGCATCGTCGTCCTGGGCGCGTTCTTCGGATCCCCCCGATAAAATTTCACAATATCCATCCATATTCCCTCCGCCAGCCACAGATATAAATTGTTGTTTACGCGTGCGCACCCGAAAAAATGCTGTCATTGCGAGCCAGTGCGCTTGAGTGGCGTGGCAATCCCCCGGTTAGAGGGGAAATGTATCGAAAACGGACAAACGCCCTAACGAACCGTCCTGAATTGTTGGGGGATTGCCACACCAGTCTGCGGACTGGTTCGCAATGACAGCAAGAATTCGACAAACACCAATTTATCTTACTATACCACACGTTCTCCCCGTTTTCCAGTGTATTCTCCCAGCAAGCGCCAGGTATGGGAGCGAATTCCGTATTCCAGCTCCACCAGCCCCGGTGTTCCCCCGGAATTCACCCGGCATACAAACACATAGGCCTCGGCCCCCACATAGGGAATCTGCTTCATGCTGACCACCTCTACAATGTCCACCCGCCGCAGCTCCTGACCTTCATCCTCCAACCGCAGCCTCAGGGGCCGGATGTCCCCCGCCGCGCTGCAGAGCGATATCACATCCACCGGCCGTTTGCCTTCCATACCCTCACCTCCGAACGTTTGTTTTACTATAGCACATTTGTTCGAATATATCAACAGGAATTTTCTGTTGCCCCCAACGGCCCCATCTGCTATAATCAGCAATAGAATAATAAATTGTTGTTTACAGTTTTCAAGCACCATACGTTGCTACCGTAGGGGCGGATATTATCCGCCCGAAACGTTCCGGTTTTTGAGCATTTCCGGTGAATGTGCGTGCTATCCATGCGGTAAGGGTGCGGGCGGATAATATCCGCCCCTACGGTGATAGTGCTGTAAACAACAATTTTCCGTCCTTTGAACATCTTCCGGGAGGCACCTTATGACGAGATACAAATGTCTGGTCCTTGACCACGATGATACCGTAGTTCAGAGCGAGCAAACCACAGGCTATCCCTGCCTGCTCATGACCCTGGAGCGATTCCGTCCCGGGGCCACCATTACCCTGGCCGAATACGCCCGGGACTGCCACGAGCTGGGCTTTGCGGAAATGTGCCGCAGACGCTGGCAATTCACCCAGCAGGAGCTGGAAGAGGAGTTCCGGGATTGGATGGACTATGTAAAAACCCGCATTCCTCCGGTCTTTCCCGGAATGCCGGAGCTGATCCGCCGGCAGCGGCAGGAGGGAGGCCTCGTGTGCGTGGTGTCCCATTCCAGTGTGGTGAACATCACCCGGGACTATGATGTCCACATCGGTCTCCGGCCCGATGCCGTTTATGGCTGGGATTATCCCGAGGAGCTGCGCAAGCCCAACCCCTTCCCTTTGCTTGACATCATGGAAAAGTACCGTCTCTCCCCGGAGGAGGTGCTGGTGGTGGACGATATGAAGCTGGGCTGCGCCATGGCGGCACCCCTTGGAATCAAAGTCGCCTTTGCCGCCTGGGGTCGGAAGGATTTCCCCGACCTCTCCCGGGAAATGCGCTCCCTGTGCGACTACACCTTCGACACCCCCGAGGAACTGGGCGCGTTCCTTTTTTCCGACGTACCCCCGGCAGAGCTGTAAATTGGTATTTAGCGATTCGTTATCGTAGGGGCGGATATTATCCGCCCGCACCCTTACCGCATTGATAGCACGCACATTCACCGGAAATGCCCAAAACCCGGAACGTTTCGGGCGGATAATATCCGCCCCTACGTAGCAACGTAAGGTGCTTGAAAACTGTAAACACCAATTTTCCGGTTTGCTGACTAAAGCCGATATGCACTTAAATATGTTAAGGCAACACCGCACAATGGGGACAGCGGACTTCGGCGGATCTTTTGCCCCAATCGTGCAGTATGAAAAATGGGAAATACATCCAGTATTCCCGCATTTTCCATACTATCGCTTGTGCCAAAACACTGGCCGAATCTCCTTGCCCCATTATGCGGTGCTGCCTTAAAATCATCCCGAAGGGATTCCTTAATTGTCAATTGTTCATTGTCAATTGTCAATTCTAAACAACAATTTGCCGCCCCGTTTTTTGTATATTCCTCTTGACAATCATGGTATAATGTTTTCAGAACAGTCCCGGGAGGTGAGCAGTCTGGAAAAGCAATCCGTAAAAGTCATGGCCCGGAACCGGGAGGCCTATCACGAGTATTTCGTGGAGGAGGAGCTGGAGGCGGGCATCGAGCTGGTGGGCACCGAGGTCAAGTCCATCCGGGCGGGCACCCTGAACCTGAAGGACGCCTGGTGCGGCATCAAGGACGGGGAAATGCTCTTAAACCAGATGCACATCTCCCCCTACGACCATGGCAACCGGTTCAACGTAGACCCCCGCCGCCCCCGCAGGCTCCTGGTGCACAAGCGGGAGATCATGCGGCTCTACGGCAAGGTCAAGCAGGACGGCTACGCCCTGATCCCCCTGTCCGTCTACTTCAAGGGCAGCCGGGTGAAGGTGAACGTGGGATTGTGCAAGGGCAAGAAGCTCTACGACAAACGACAAGCCGCGGCGGAGCGCGATGCCAAGCGCCAGATCGACCGGGCTATGAAGGAGAGATATTAAATGAATCCTACTTTTAAGATCACCATGGAGTCGGGCGGCGTTATCGAGGGCGAGCTGTACCCCGACAAGGCCCCCCAGAGCGTTTACAACTTCATCGACCTTTGTAACCACAACTACTATGACGGCCTGATCTTCCACCGGGTTATCCCCGGCTTCATGATCCAGGGCGGCTGCCCCGAGGGCACCGGAATGGGCGGCCCGGGCTACTGCATCAAGGGCGAGTTCTTCTTCAACGGCGTGAAGAACGACCTGAAGCATAAGCGGGGCGTTCTCAGTATGGCCCGTTCCTCCTCCCCCAACTCCGCGGGCAGCCAGTTCTTCATCATGCACGCCGACGCCAAGCACCTGGACGGCCAGTACGCCGCCTTCGGCAAGGTAACGGCTGGCATGGACGTGGTGGACGCCATCGCCTCCACCCGCACCGGCCCTCAGGATCGTCCCATTACCGAGCAGAAGATCGCCTCCATCACGGTCGATACCCACGGCGAAGTGTTCCCCGAGCCCAAAAAGCTCCCCGACCCCTACGGCAGATTCTGATTTTAGAATATCCAGGGAGTGCTCCGCACTCCCTGGATACCACACTTCTTCACTTTTCCCTCTTACTTCAAATCCGGGGCCGTACTGGTTTCGACGGGGGTAGTGAGGCTGGAATAGCGGGCCGTGGCGCCTGGCCACGATAAAACGGGCAACTTTTTAAATTTAACTGACAACAAACCTGTTGCCATCGCTGCCTAATTAGGCGCGCATCCGCCCTGGGACGTCCACTGGCCCAGGCTCGGGTGTCATTTTAAGTGGAGCACGTGCGTATGGTAAGCTTTGCCCATACCACGCATTATGAAGCTACCAATTCCCGTAGGGTGTTTGTTCCCGCCGGGGAAAGGGAATGTAAATAACAAACTGCGCCCGGAGAAGTTCCTTCCAAGTTGCTTTCGGACAGGGGTTCGATTCCCCTCGGCTCCACCAATAATATATGTCACACCCCGTTTTTTACGGATCGTTGTGGCAAACATAAATACCTCCTGATTTCAGGAGGTATTTTTTTATTTTTTTGATTTACCTATTGACAAAGCACCGAATCGGTGGTTTACTAAAGACACTTAAGGGAGCCACCCACAAAACATAAGGAGGAAAATAAAAAGGAGGAGACTAAAAGTGACCTATAAGCAATACAGCACATGCGCCACGGAGGCGCAGAACTACACCGACCGGGAAGCGTACATCTCCAATCTGGCCCTACCCTCCATGTGGGGAGACGGGCCGGAGGATGAGATCCCCCAGGATCGGCTTGCCCAGCTTGGCCACATCTACGATGCTGTACACAGATCCGTTAAGGACATCGCAGCGGCGGCGGGTATATCCGCCCGGGAGATGGCAATCCGCTTTTGCATCCCCCAGAGGACCATGGAGAACTGGTGTATGGGCGTAAACAAGTGTCCGCTGTACACGCGGCTGCTGCTCCAGCAGGCCATGGGACTGCTGCCAACAGAATAACAGATCACGGGGCGGCGAAACCGTTGCCCCGTGATCTTATTTTTATCCGTTAAACAGCTTTATGTAAGCAATTACCTCCGCTACTTTGTCCATTGCCTTATGGCGAGCTGCAGTATACAGCAGAGTGCATGGCAATAACTGCCCGGTTTGTAGTGAGCAAAAAGTATTAGTTGGATATAATGATTTGGCAACAACACACCCTTTGCTCTTAAAGGAGTGGCATCCGTCAAAGAATCTACCAACAACTCCCCAATCGGTATCTCACGGGTCTAAAAAAGAAGCTATTTGGATATGCAATAAAGGACATGAGTGGAAAGCCGCCATTTCTACCAGGACTAAAGGGATTGGTTGTCCATATTGTGCAAACAAGAAGGTACTTTCGGGTTATAAAGATTTAAAAACATTGTGTCCGCATGTTGCAAAAGAGTGGCATCCAAACAAAAACGGAACGCTTACACCTGACATGGTCGTGTTAGGGTCTGGAAACAAAGCTTGGTGGCTTTGTTCTAAATGCGGCTACGAATGGCAGGCAAAAGTAGTTGACAGAGCTAAAGGCCGCGGATGTCTTCAATGCGTTACTCAAAACCGCAAGAAAACTTAATAATTATATTATGTTTCATTTAAAACGTTAAAGGTTTCATTCTATTTGAAACCCGATGAAACCTTTTTGAAACAGTATCATTATTATCAACTGTTGCCAGTTTTACTCGAGTCCAAGCCATCTTGGGCTCGGGTTTCTTTTTATCCTTTTCTTCTGGATTTTGCTTTCTTTTGTTCTTTTCTATGTAGTTTCACCAGAATAATGTATCCATATTTTCCTTTTTCTCTGTGCGATTTTTGGGTGCATTTTCCCCGCACATTTTTTCGATATAAAATGTATGTAACCCGCCAAGCGCGGGTTCGTCTTTTGTCTCAGACGGATTCAGGAGGTTGGTGGGAACATTGTTCAGATGGATTTCCACATAATCCGTGTACACCAAAACCTTGTCCAGATACAGGTTGATGATCTGCTCCATCTGGGGCAAGGTGCCGCTGTGGAACATCTGCTGTGCCTGCCGGAACGCTGCGCGGATTGCCTCCTCGTCCAGATCATCCTCTTTCGTTCCCCGTTCCTCTTCCTGAATCTGAACATCCAGCAGCTCTTT
>CAMFFO010000149.1 GCA_945949735.1 uncultured Clostridia bacterium
GTTGCGGGCGGATAATATCCGCCCCTACGGTGATAGTGCTGTAAACACCAATTTCTCTTCCATTGGGAGAAATCAAAGGAGGGATAAAAGATGATGCAGGGAGATGGCTGCAATCTGGGGATCGAGATCCGCAACAACGCGGGGACGCCGGTGGAGCCGGGGGACGTGCAGGAGGTGGAGATCACCCTGGGGCGGCTGCGGAAAACCTACGGCGCCGGGGAGCTGACCTGCAGCGGCGGGGTGTGGCTGTTCCCTCTGAGCCAGCGGGAGAGCTTCGGCATTCCCCCCGGGCCGCTGCGGGCCCAGGTGCGCGTGGTCTGGGCCAACGGCGTGACGGAGGGCACGGAGCTCTGCGGGCTTACCGTGGAGGAGAGTATCAGCAAGGAGGTGCTGTAAATGGCTTATTTCTACGGTGGGGCGGACAGCCTGCAGGTGCAGCTGAAGGGGCCCTACGGCAGCGTGGCCATCCGGGCGGTGGAGGTCAGTCTGGCCGCCGACGGGTGGAAGGGGGCCGTGAGCCCCTTTTCCCAGGCGGTAACGGTTCCGGGCATCACCGCGGCCAGCCGGGTGGATCTTCAGCCGGGAGCGGAGCTTCTGGAGCAAATGCGTCTGGCGGGCATGGGCCTGGCGGCGGAAAATGACGGGGGCCAGGTGACGGTCTATGCCTTCGGGGGCTGCCCTAAGGAGAATGTGACTGTACAGGCCACGGTAACGGAGGTGCAGAAATGAGCATTATGGGCACGGCGGCGGGTCTGCCCGGTCCCGGAGCGGACTGGGCCCAGACGGATGAAAGCCGGGCGGATTACATCCGAAACAAGCCGGATGTGGAGGCCGTCAAAACCCTTGCCCAGGAGGGCAAGACCCTGGCGGGAAAGGCTCTGCCCAAAACGGGCGGCGCCATGACCGGCCCCATTGCCATGGGCGGCAGCCGGGTGACGGGGCTGGGGGAGCCGGAGGATAACGATGATGGGGCCACCAAGGGCTATGTGGACGGGAAGCATTTTATCGCCTCCGTGTCCCTCCCGGCGGCGGGCTGGGCCGGGGACGCGGCTCCCTACACCCAGACCGTGGCGGTTCCCGGCATCCTGGAAACGGACAGGCCCCATTATGGGGTTATCTATTCCGGCACGGCGGAGGAAAAGGGGCTTCAGAAGGAGGGCTTCGCGCTGGTGGACGATCTGGACACGGGCTTGAACAGTGTTATGTTCACCTGCCTGGAAGAAAAACCGGAGGTGGATCTGACCGTGCAGCTGGAGGTGAATCGCTGATGGCAAAAGGCTTCAAGCATGGCGCGGGAGGCGTGTCCGCGCTGAATTTCAAGATCGTGGGCGGAGCCATCCAGCCGGGAAACCCCAAGGAGAATACCCTCTGGGTGAATACGCAGACGGAAATCTCCGGCTGGGTGGTCTCGGCGGAGGAGCCGGGGGAACCTGCCGGGGGGATGGTTTGGATTGAGGTCGGAAGCGTCTCCCCCGCCCCCTTCAAAGCGCTCAAAAAGGACAGCGTATATGTGCATCCGGTCTCCTGCAAGCAGTACCATGATGGCGCGTGGATGAATGTTGACGCTTACCTCTATAACGGCAGCGAGTGGGCGCGATTCAGTTCTGCCATCGTCTGGATCTATGACAACGGCGTCACCCCCTTTCTCTGGAACGGCCGCGGAACGGATACCGACAGTGCGCTTGTAATGTCCGTCATACACCACGATTTCAGCGGGAGTTATCGCTCCGCCGGGTGGAAGTTCTCAACGGAGGCCGTCACCATTCCGTCGGGAGCCTCCGTGATGAAGATGACCTACAGCACTTCCGGAGGTTTTGCAAGCCTTACAACCAGGGTTTTTGGATTCCGAACCTCTGCTTATTCCGGAGGAGGCTATTACGATTTTGTAGCCGGAACGGACAAATTCGCCGCCTATGTATCCATGGGCGCGGGAACCGACGTGACAGTCAGCGTTCCGATCACGCAGGCCATGGAAGGGAACAGCTATTATGTCGCGGTTCTGGCCTATACCGGAAATACCGAGATCAACGCAGCGGTTACGATTTCCAAAATCTGGATTGAGTGAGGCGGTATCAATGAAAACGATCTATATGGATTCCGATTTTAAGTGCCGCACCGTCGGCGACGGCACCCTGACCGCCGCGGAGACGGACTTTTTTGACGGAAAGTGCGACGAATTTGTGGAAGGATATCGGTTCGTTCCTACCGGGCAATGCTGGACACGGGAGGACGGAGCGGTTTTCCACGGCGAAATGGCCGCGCCCTGGAAGCCCTGGCAGGCTCTGGACAAAGCCCAGCGGGAATACGAGCGGGAACTTGTCAGCCAACTGCAAACCGAAAACGCCACGCTGATTTCTGATATGGCTCAGATGATCGACGAGGTATATCGGTCGGATCTGGAGATGATGGGAATATGACGCCCCCTCCCGGAGACAATTCGCAGGGATGCTTGTCGGGTTAACTCAGCAGCACGGGAAATTGGTGTTTGTCGCGCTGCTTCCAGATTTCCTGTCATTGCGAGACCATTGCGCACACTGGTCGTGGCAATCCCCCGGTCAGAGAGGAAATGTATCGACAATTGCCCAACAGACTGGAAGTTGTTGCGATTTTTGGTGGTAATCGTTACCTGGTTCCATGGGGCCGGGGGATTGCCACGCCAGTGTGCGCACTGGCTCGCAATGACAGATAGTTTTGGACGCGAAGCGACAAACACCAATTTGCCGGTTTGCTGATAATCATATTCACAATTACGGATTGGAGGAATTTTGTTATGTACAAGGCAATGAAAATCCTGATCGAGAAGAAGTTCTACAAGACCGCTGACGTGGCGCAGAACAAGCTGGATGTGTTCTATGCCGCCAACCGGCTCAGCGATGACGCGTACATCGAGCTGACCGCCATGGTCACGGACAGGTACAGCGAGTAAGCCATGACGGACAAACAGAAGCAGTATCTTTTGGGGTATCTGGGCTATTACGCCGGGGTTCCCGACGGGATCTGGGGGCGGCTGTCCGGGGAAGCGACCAGGGCGTTCCAGGCTGGGTTCGGGCTGGAACCGGACGGGGTGTTTGGGCCTGCCACGGAAAAGCGGATTCTCGCGGTCATCGGCTCGGGGGAGCAGCCCGTGGAAAAGAAAGCGGAGGAAGCCCCTGGTTGGTGGCGGGAGATCCGGTATTTCACCCGGGCGGAGTTCCGCTGTCCCTGCGCAGCTTGCGGGGGCTTCCCGGCGGAGCCTGCGGAAAGCCTTGTACGGCTGGCGGATCAGGTGCGGGAGCATTTCGGAGCCCCGGCCCTGCCCTCCAGCGGCGTCCGGTGCCCGGAGCATAACAAGGCTGTTGGGGGCGTGTGGAACAGCTATCACCTGGCGGGGAAGGCGCTGGATTTCCGGATTCAGGGCAGAAGCGCGGCGGAGGTGCTGGCCTTCGTCCGGACGCTGCCGGTGCATTACGCCTACGCCATTGACGAACGCTACGTCCACATGGACACGGAATAGGAGGGGAATATGGAGAGCATTCTCGCCGCGCTGATTACCGGGGGCATTACCCTGCTGGGGGTGCTCATCGCCAACGGAAAGAGCCAGGCCGTGGTGGAGACCAAGGTGGAGGAGCTGACCCGGGAGGTACGGGAGCACAACAACTTCGCCCGGCGGATGCCCGTGGTGGAGGAGCAGATCAAGTCTCTGAGCCACCGGGTCACCGACCTGGAAAACCAGCTCCCCTGAGCATAACCGATCGGGAAATTGGTGTTTGTCGGGCTAACGGAAAGCAATACCTTCCCCCGGGGGGAAGGTGCCCCGAAGGGGCGGATGAGGAATGGCGAAACCTGAAATTTTCCGCAGCGGTAGGAATTACGGTACAACATTTGGACGAATTCCGAAGAATTGGGACTACTCAGTATTCTACAGCGGTCGCCGTTCCTCATCCACCGCTTCGCGGTCCCCCTTCCCCCCGGGGGAAGGTATTTTCCTGTCATCAGCCCTACAAACACCAATTTATACGTATGTGCAGGAAAAGAAATGGAGGTACATATATGAAAATCAACTGGAAGGTACGATTCCGCAATCCTTTGTTCTGGGCGGAGCTGGCGGCGGCGATTGTGCTGCCGGTGGTGACCTGTCTGGGGCTACGGTGGGAGGACATGACCACCTGGGCGGCTCTGGGCGGCGCGCTGCTGGAGGCGGTGAAAAATCCCGTGATCCTGGTAAGCGTGGCGGTCAGCCTGTGGAACGCCATCAACGACCCCACCACCCAGGGCCTTTCGGACAGCGACCGGGCCATGACCTACGAAACCCCCTGCCCCACCCGTCCGGAATACACCCCGAAAAACGAGTCCGGCCAATAATCGTGCAAGCCGGGGGCGGGCTGCGCTTCCTACATTTCCCCTGCGGCAGGCGGAATGCTTGTTGCAAACGGCCCGGGGCTGTGATATAATGGCCGCACTGTCCCGGGAATGGGGCGGGAGAATAAGGGAAGCTCCGAATCAATCAGCGAGCGCAAAATCCGCTGTCAAGCCGAAGCCGATTGATTCAGCGGTCCCCAAGGAGGAACAACCATGAAAAGACTGATTTCCGCACTGCTGGCGCTGACGCTGGCGCTGGCCCTGGCCGGCTGCTCCGCAAACAAGGAGCCCGGCGGCACCATTACCCCCAAGCCCAACGATATCCAGGAGACGACCACCGCCCCCGCAGAGGAGACCACCGAGGCAACCGTCAGCCTGGGCCGGATGGAGGGCGGCGTGTACACCAATGAATACGCCGGCTTTGCCTGCTCCCTGGACGAGAGCTGGCAGTATTACACCGCGGAGGAGCTTCAGGATCTGTCGGATCTGACCCAGGAACAGCTCCAGGATTCCGCTCTGGCGGAGCAGACCGGGAAGTTCGACCAGATCACGGACATGATGGCCGAGAATACCACGGACTTCACCACCCTCAACGTCAACTACACCCGCCTCAGCGCCACGGATCGGGTGAGCTTCGCGCTGATGAGCGAGGAGCAGCTGATCGACGGCACCTTGCAGCAGAAGGATCTGCTGGTGCAGACCTATGCCCAGGCGGGCATCAACGTGACCAGCATGGAAAAAACCCAGGTCACCTTCCTGGGGGAGAACCACTTCGCCATTCACACCGTCGCCGATCTCGAGGGCACGCCCTACTACATCCTGCAGCTGTTCCGCTACAACCTGGGCGGGCAGTATTATGTAACCTTGACCCTGGCCTCCTTCCTGGAGGACAACACCGCGGGCCTTCTGGATCTGTTCTACGCCGTGTGATCCCGCGCGGATCCTTGAGACGCTGATCAGGCTGACGCAGCAATCCGATAAATTGGTGTTTAGGTTATCGGCTTTAGTAAGCTAGTCGTCAAAATGGTGTTTGTAGGTTTCGTACCACCCATTGTAGGGCGGGGTTATGACCCCGCCGCCTACGTTCCGATGCGGGAAATGTACGTTTTACCGTGAAACACTACAGCTCAATCTCGTCAGGTTGGCGGCGGGGTCATAACCCCGCCCTACAGAGCGAGTGCGAAAAACTTTCAATTTGCAAGTGTGCTTACTAAAGCCGATAACCTGTATTAGTGTTTGTCGGGCGGACGGAAAGCAATACCTTCCCCCGGGGGGAAGGTGCCCCGAAGGGGCGGATGAGGAATGGCGAAACCTGAAGTTTTCTGCAGCGGTAGGAATTACG
>CAMFFO010000150.1 GCA_945949735.1 uncultured Clostridia bacterium
ACCAGTGCGCACACTGGTCGTGGCAATCCCCCGGTTGAATGAAACCAGGTAACGACTTTCACCAAAAAACGCATCAACTCCCACCCTGTTGGGCAATTGTCGATACATTTCCTCTCTAACTGGGGGATTGCCACACCAGTCTGCGGACTGGTTCGCAATGACAGGTAATTTGCAGTGCTCCTTTTCAAACACCAATTTGTAGGGCTGAAGGGGTTGCTGCGGGGCAGTTTTTTATACTGCGGGATTGTCAAAATAGAACATCTGTGCTATACTGACCGGAGAGAAATAGGAGGACAGGAGTTTATGATATTCGGCAAACATATCAACCGCTATTACCTGCGCTTTGCGCCGCTGCTTTTGCTGGGACTGGCCGCGCTGGTGATGGTGGATACCTTGCAGCTGGAGATCCCGGAGCTGTATCAGATGGTCATCAACGGCGTGAACCAGGGCGAAGTCTCGGTGGAGGGAGTATCCGTTCCCTTTGACATGGACTTCCTGCTGGACAGAATCTGTATGCCCATGGTGAAGATCATCCTGTGCATGGTATTTGGCCGGTTTTTGTGGCGGGTCTGCTTCTTCGGTGCGGGGGTTCGGGTGGAGTCCGACCTGCGGGATCGGATGTTCGACCATGCCAAGGACTTAAGCCGGGAATACTACCAGGTGAACAAGGTGGGCGACCTGATGAGTCTGTTCACCAACGATTTGGACGCCATTCAGGAGAGCTTCGGCTGGGGCATCCTGATGTTCTTTGATGCGCTGATGCTGAGCGTCATGGCCATTGTGAAAATGTGGCGGATGAATGGGATGATGACCATCCTCTCCCTGATCCCCATGGCGCTGCTGCTGGGAGCGGCCACCATTGTGGGGCAGCGCATGGAGCGGAAGTGGGACTACCGGCAGGAGTGCTTCTCGAAGCTGTCGGACTTCTCCCAGGAGAGCTTCTCCGGCATCGCGGTGGTAAAGGCCTTTGTCAAGGAGGCCAGGGAGCTGATGGCCTTTAAGGAACTCAACCACGAAAACGAGAAGGCCAACATTGACTACACCCGCACCGCCGTGCTCATGCGGATCATGGTGTCGCTGTTTGTGGAGAGTGTGGTCTGCGTGATACTGGGCTACGGCGGGTATCTTGTATACCGGGGAACCTTCAACGCCGGGCAGCTGATGGAGTTCATCGGCTATTTCAGCGCCATCGTCTGGCCGGTGATGGCGGTTTCCGAGCTGGTGGATATCGCCTCCCGGGGAAAAGCCTCCCTCAAGCGGGTCAGTGAGCTGCTGGATGCCCCCATGGATGTGGAGGATCGGCCCGGAGCGCAGGAGCTGAAGGATATCCGGGGGGATATTGAGTTCCGGAACCTCAGCTTCCGGTATCCCGACGGGGAATTCGATGCGCTGGAGAATATCTCCTTCACCATCCGGGCGGGGGAGAACGTGGGCCTGGTGGGAAAGACCGGCTGCGGAAAAACCACGCTGGTTGACCTGATCCTGCGTACCTACAACGTGCCCGACGGCACGCTGTTCATCGACGGGCGGGATGTGAATACGCTCACCATCCGCTCCGTCCGCGCCGGCTGCGCCTATGTGCCCCAGGACAATTTCCTGTTCTCGGACACCATTGAAAACAACATCTGCTTTGGCGCGCCCAGGAAGGATCGGGAGGCGGTGATGACCGCCGCCAAGCTGGCGGATGTCCACGGCAACATCGCCGAATTCGGCAGCGGCTACGAAACCGTGCTGGGCGAGCGGGGCGTTACCGTTTCCGGAGGCCAGAAGCAGCGCATTTCCATTGCCCGGGCGCTGATGAAGGACGCCCCCATTCTCATCCTGGACGACAGTGTTTCCGCGGTGGATACCAAGACCGAGGAAACCATTCTGAGCAATCTGCGGCAGACCCGGGCGGGAAAGACCACGATTCTCATTGCCCACCGGATCTCCACCATCGCGGGGATGGACAAGATTCTGTTCCTGGACGAGGGCCGTCTGGTGGCGGTGGGAAGTCACGAGGAGCTGATGGAAACCTGCCCCGCCTACCGGAAGATGGTGGAGCTGCAGCGTCTGGAGGAGGAAGGAGGGGAGCGTAATGACTGAATATCTTCCGATTCTCATTGTGACGGCCATTATCGGGGCATTCGCCCTGGCGTTCCTCGTGGCCTATGGTGTTCTTCGGAGGAAGCAGAGAAAATCCGGGGAGCGGAACATGGCCGACCGGGAGATCATCCGCAGGCTCCTGGGCTACGCCAAGCCCTTCCGGAAGCAGTTCGCGCTGGTGTTTGCGGTGATGGTGATTTCCATTGCCTACGACGTGGCAGCGCCGCTGCTGGTGGGCAAGATTCAGGGCATCATCAAGGGAAAATTCGAACTGCCCCAGCTTTACCGGATGGTGGGAGTGTACGCCGCTGTGCTGGTGGTCAGTGTGGTGTGCACCTATTTCCAGTCTATGACGCTGCAGCGCATCGGGCAGAAGATTCTGACTCGTCTGCGCCTGGATCTGTTCACCCACATCGAAAGCCTGTCCCATCACCAGTTGAACGAGATTCCCGTGGGCAAGCTGGTGACCCGGGTGTGCAACGACACCAACGCCATCTCCATGATGTTCACGAATGTGCTGGTGACCATGCTGAAGAACATTCTGGTGATTGCGGGCGTTCTGGCCGGAATGCTGATGCTGAACTATGCCCTGACGCTGATGGTGCTGTGCTTCGTGCCCTTTGTGGTGCTGTTCACCGTGATTTTCCAGAAATTCTCCCGGAAGGTCCACCGGGATGTGACGGACGCCCGAACCGACGTGAATACCTACCTGTCGGAGAACCTCTCCGGAATCAAGATCACCCAGATTTTCAACCGGGAGCAGCAGAAGCTGGCGGACTTCCTCCAGCGCAGCCGGAAGCTCCGGCGGGCAAAGCAGAGCCGGATTTTTGTGTTCGGCATCTTCCGGCCCATGGTGTATATGCTGTTCGTCTCCACCAATCTGTGCCTGTTTTACTTCGGAGCCAAGGGCTGCATCCAGGACACCACGGTGCTGGGGCAGGTGATCACCAGCGAGATCATTGTGTCCTTCTATATGTATATCTCCAAATTCTTTAACCCCATCCAGACCCTGGCGGAGCAGTTCGACACCCTGCAGAACTCCTTCGCCTCGGCGGAGAAGATCTTCACCATTCTGGATATGGAGCCGGAGGTGGTGGATGAACCCGACGCTATGGAGCTGGACGAGATTCGGGGAGAGATCGAGTTTAAGGATGTGTGGTTTGCCTATAAACCCGGCGAGTGGGTGCTGAAAGGGGTTTGCTTCCATGTGGAGCCCAGGCAGACCGTGGCCTTTGTCGGATCCACCGGTTCGGGCAAGACAACCATCCTGAGCCTGATCTGCCGCAACTATGACATTCAAAAGGGGCAGATTCTCATTGACGGCATCGACATCCGGAAAATCAAAATCTCCTCCCTGCGGCGGCATTTCGGGCAGATGCTCCAGGACGTGTTCCTGTTCTCCGGAGACATCCGCAGCAACATCCTGCTGCGGGAGGAAGGAATCAGCGACGAGCAGGTGTGGGAGGCCTGCCGGTACGTCAACGCGGACTCCTTCGTCGGAAAGCTGGAGGGGGGCCTGGACGAGGTGGTTCGGGAGCGTGGCAACAACTTCTCCGCCGGACAGCGGCAGCTTCTCAGCTTTGCCCGAACCATTCTGCACAAGCCCAGCGTCATGATCCTGGACGAGGCCACCGCCAACATCGACACGGAGACGGAGATCCTGATCCAGGACAGCCTGGAGAAGATGAAGAACATCGGTACCATGCTGATCGTGGCCCACCGCTTAAGCACCATCCAGCACGCGGACAAGATCATCCTCCTGTCCCACGGGCAGATTCTGGAGGAGGGAACCCACCAGGAGCTGCTGCGCCGGAAGGGGCGGTATTACCAGCTGTATATGCTCCAGTATGAAAAGCAGCAGCTCCAGTCCCAGGGGGCGTAACGCCTCTTGACGGCGGCGGAGGATAATACTATAATGAACCACGGCGCGCTTCTTCCGGAGTGCGCCGTGGTTTGATGATTTGAGATAGTAGGTAAAATTGGTGTTTGAAAATGCGCACTCCAAAAACGCTGTCATTGCGAACCAGTCCGCTTAAGTGGTGTGGCAATCCCCCGGTTGAATGGGACCAGGTAACGATTACCACCAAAAATCGCGGCGAGTTCCACTCTTTCAGGTGCTATTCGGTACATTTCCCCTCTAAGTAAGGGGATTGCCACGACCAGTGTGCGCACTGGTCTCGCAATGACAGCTTTTTTTCAAACACCAATTTATCGTTCTCTTCAAATGAATGCAAAGGGGAAATGGTGTTGAACTGGAAAAAGTGGGTCTCTTTGGCAATGGTGCTGGTGGGGAATATGCTGTACGCACTGTCCGTGAAGCTGTTTGTGCTTCCCGCGAACCTGATGAGCTGCGGTACCACGGGCATCGCGCTGGTGGTGCGGGAGTTGACGGGGCTGCCTATTTCCGGGTTCGTGCTGGGTTTTAACCTGGTAATGCTGGCATTGGGCTGGTGGGTGCTGGGGAGGCAGTTTGCCATGACCACGGTGCTCAGCTCCCTGTTGTACCCCCTGATGCTGGAGCTGCTGAACCAGATTTTGGGAGAGGTACTGATTACCCAAAACATGATTCTCAATGTGGTGTTCGCCGGACTGGGTCTGGGGCTGAGCCTGGGCATTGTCCTGCGGGCGGGAGCCTCCACGGGAGGAATGGACATCCCGCCGCTGATCCTGGAAAAGCATCTGCGGATCCCCGTTTCCGCCAGTCTATGGTTCTTTGACTTCTGCATCCTGGTCAGCCAGGTATTTTTCCACCCGCTGGAGGATCTTCTCTATGGTGTGCTGCTGATCCTGATAATCTCCATGACGCTGAGCAAGGTCATGCTCTTCGGTACCAGCAAAACCGAGGTCAAGATCGTCAGCCAGAAGGCTCTGCAGATTCGGGACGCGGTGCTCTCCCGTGTGGATCGGGGCGTGACGCTGCTCCATGGGGAGGGCGGCTATCTGCACAAAAGCACCGAGGTCATTTTGAGCATTGTATCCAATCATGAGCTGCCCAAAATTGAGGGGCTTGCCCGGGAGATCGACCCGGAGTGCTTTATGATCATCAGCCGGGTCACCGAGGTCTGGGGACGGGGCTTCTCGATTGGAAAGCTCCATTCCGGAGAGGAACAGGAAAAACGATAACGCCGGAAACGCGGCTGCAGGATAGCACTCCGTCCGGATCCGGAATCCATGCCGAAAAGAGGGGGCAGGAGCCATGGACAGCGATCAAAAGAACATCGCGCATTACCATCTCCCGGGCCTGTTTGAATTTTATGAACTGTATTGCGTCTTTCTGCCTCTTTTTCGGGAGCACAGGGAATACTTTTACGACTGGTGCGGCATCGGTTCCATCTACGGTGCGCCGGCGGACTGCATCTGGGGTGGGGGCCGCGTGGGGGCCGGAGACAATAATCCTAAGGAAGTTCTTGCGTTGATGCGGAAATATGGCATTTCCGCCAGGCTGACCTTCAGCAACTCCCTGCTTCGGGAGGAACACCTTTCGGACAAACAATGCAATCGTCTGTGCACCTTGTTCAACGAACAGGGCGGGAACGGCGTCATTGTCCATTCCGATTTGCTGCTGGA
>CAMFFO010000151.1 GCA_945949735.1 uncultured Clostridia bacterium
GGAAAAAGCTGATCCACCGGCTGAACCGGATCGAAGGGCAGATCCGCGGGATTCGCGGGATGGTGGAAAAGGATGCTTACTGCACCGATATTCTGGTACAGTCCGCCGCCGTAAACGCCGCGGTCAATGCCTTCAATAAGGAGCTGCTGGCCAGCCACATCCGGGGCTGTGTCGCCAGAGACATCCGTGAGGGCAAGGATGAGGTGATCGACGAGCTGGTCGCAACCTTGCAGAAGCTGATGAAATAAAGGAGGTTTTGAATTTCGGTTATGGAGCAATATAATGTAACGGGCATGAGCTGCGCCGCCTGCTCCGCCCGGGTGGAAAAGGCGGTATCGGGCGTCAAGGGCGTCACCTCCTGCTCGGTGAGCCTGCTGACCAATTCCATGGGCGTGGAGGGAACCGCCTCCGCGGAGGAGATCATCGCGGCGGTTCAGAACGCCGGCTACGGGGCATCCCTGAAGAAGGGAAACAGGGCGCAAGCCGCGCAGCCCGCTTCCAATGAGGAGGCGCTGAAGGATCGGGAAACCCCCGTCCTCAAGAAGCGGCTGATCGCGTCCCTTGGCTTCTGGATCGTCCTGATGTATGCTTCCATGGGGCACATGATGTGGGGCTGGCCGCTTCCGTCCTTTTTTAACGGCAACCATGTGGCAATGGGCCTTTTCCAGCTGCTGCTGACGGTGATCATCATGGTCATCAACCAAAGGTTCTTTATCAGCGGCTTCCGGAGCCTGTGGCATCGCGCGCCGAATATGGACGCGTTGGTTGCGCTGGGTTCCGCCGCAGCCTTTGTCTACAGCGTCTTTGCCCTGTTTGCCATGACGGATGCGCAGGTCAAGGGGCAGATGGACGCGGTCATGGTCTATATGGACGAATTCTACTTTGAGTCCGCCGCCACGATCCTGACCCTGATCACCCTGGGCAAAATGCTGGAGGCCCGTTCCAAGGGCAGAACAACGGACGCCCTGAAGGGACTGATGAAGCTGGCGCCCAAGACCGCCACCCTTGTGCGCGGCGGCGCGGAGGTCACCGTCCCCATCGAGCAGGTGGCAAAGGGCGACATCTTTGTGGTTCGTCCCGGCGAAAACATCCCCGTGGACGGCGTGGTGCGCGACGGAAACAGCGCGGTGGATGAATCCACGCTGACGGGCGAAAGCATTCCGGTGGACAAGGCGGAAGGAAGCCCGGTTTCCGCCGGAACGCTGAACCAGTCGGGATTCCTCCGCTGCGAAGCCACAAGAGTCGGCGAGGACACGACCCTTTCTCAGATCATCCAGATGGTCAGCGACGCCGCCGCGACGAAGGCCCCCATTGCCAAGGTGGCGGATAAGGTATCCGGCGTCTTTGTTCCGGCTGTGATCTCCATTGCGGCGGTAACGATTCTTGTGTGGCTTCTGCTCGGTCAGACGGCAGGCTTTGCTCTGGCGCGGGGGATCTCGGTGCTGGTGATCAGCTGTCCCTGCGCCCTGGGCCTTGCCACTCCTGTCGCCATTATGGTTGGCAACGGAATGGGCGCAAAGAACGGGATTCTGTTCAAAACTGCCGTTTCCCTGGAAGAGACCGGAAAGGCGCAGATCGTTGCGCTGGACAAAACCGGAACCATCACCCAGGGCCAGCCGGAGGTCACGGATATTCTTCCCGTTGAAGGCGTAACGGAAACGGAGCTTCTGTCCATTGCCTATGCGCTGGAGAAAAAGAGCGAGCACCCCCTGGCCCGGGCAATTCATCATCGGGCCGGTCAGGAGGGACTGACGGCTGCGGAGGTGCAGCAGTTCCAGGCGCTTCCCGGCAACGGACTGACCGCCTCTCTGGACGGCATCACGCTGCTGGGCGGCAGCTTCCAATTCATCAGCGGACAGCTTGCCGTGTCCGAAGCCATGAAGGCCAAAGCGGAAATGCTTTCCGGCGAGGGCAAAACGCCGCTGCTTTTTGCCCGGGACGGCAAGCTCTGCGGGATCATCGCGGTAGCGGATACCATCAAAGAGGACAGTCCCCAGGCGATTGCGCAGATGCGGAACATGGGGCTCCATGTGGTCATGCTCACCGGGGACAATCAGCGGACCGCCAGGGCCATCGGCGCCAGGGTCGGCGTGGATGAAGTGATCGCGGGCGTCCTCCCCGACGGAAAGGAAAGCGTGATCCGCGCGCTGCGGAAAAAGGGAAAGGTCATCATGGTTGGCGACGGAATCAACGACGCTCCCGCTCTGACCAGCGCGGACATCGGCATTGCCATCGGCGCGGGCGCGGATGTGGCCATCGACGCAGCGGATGTGGTGCTGATGAAAAGCAGTCTGTCCGATGTGCCTGCGGCGATCCGTTTGAGCCGCGCGACCCTGCGCAACATCCATGAAAACCTGTTCTGGGCCTTCCTTTACAACACCATCGGCATTCCTCTGGCGGCAGGCGTATTCATCCCCTTCCTGGGCTGGCAGCTGAACCCCATGTTCGCCGCGGCAGCCATGAGCCTATCCAGCTTCAGCGTCGTCACCAACGCCCTGCGCCTGAATTTCTTCCGGATGCATGACCCGAAACGGGATCATAGAATCAAAAGAAAACTGAAAACAAAAACCGAAAAGGAGACAACACCCATGAAAAAGACTCTGAAAATCGAAGGTATGATGTGCGGTCACTGCGAGATGCACACCAAGAAAGCGCTGGAGGCCGTTGACGGCGTAACCTCCGCCGAGGTCAGCCATAAGACCGGGACCGCTGTCGTGACGCTGGCGAAGGATGTGGCGGACGAAGTCCTCAGGAAAGCCGTTTCCGACCAGGGCTACGAAGTCACCGATATTCGCTGATCCTTTCCCCTCCCAACACAGCAGCCAGATAAATTGGTGTTTAGCGGCTTCGCCTTCAAGTTTCCTGTCATTGCGAACCAGTCCGCAGACTGGTGTGGCAATCCCCCGGTTAGTGGGGAAATGTACCGAAAAGCATCCGAAAAATTGGAATCGCTGCGATTATTGGTGGTAATCGTTACCAAATTCCATTCAACCGGGGGATTGCCACACCAGTGTGCGCACTGGTTCGCAATGACAGGAAATTTGGAGTCAGTGCGATAAACACCAATTTCAAGATCCGCTTACAATCGCCGACAATCCTATTGTTTGCCGCATAAAGCCGATGAAACCGAAAGAGCTGCCCTCCATTTGTCAGACAAATGGAGGGCAGCTCTTTCGGTTTCATCGGGGTGTCTTTTATTCCGAAACCTGCTCGTTGAGCAGATCCGCCAGAGTGATCCCTTCAAAGAACTCATCGATCATCCTGTCCAGCTTGTCCCACATGGGCTTGGCCTGGCAGCACTCGCTTCTTGAGCAGGCAGCCGCTCCCTGGGTGGTGCAGGACACGGCGCTTAAGGAGCCCTCGGTGAGCTTCAGGATGCTGCCCACGGTGTACTCCTCCGGGCTCCGGTTCAGGCGATAGCCCCCGCCCTTCCCGGCGGCGGCATCCACAAAGCCCGCTTTGCTGAGCACGGTCATAATGGATTCCAGATATTTCTGGGAGATCTCCTCTCCCTCGGCGATCTCCTTCAGGGGGATATATTCCTCCTGGCCCCGCTGGGCAAACCGCACCATCACCCGCAGGGCATAGCGTCCCTTGGTCGATACGATCATGGCCTTACTCGCAGTGGTGGCAGTGGTCGCAGTCGGGGAACACCTTCTCGTCATAGGGGATGCCGTTGCGGTCAAAGTAGTCCTTCAGGGCATTCTTGATGGCCTCCTCCGCCAGAACGGAGCAGTGGAGCTTGTGGGCGGGCAGACCGTCCAGAGCTTCCGCCACCGCCTTGTTGGTCAGCTCCATGGCCTCGTAGATGGACTTGCCCTTGATCATCTCGGTCGCCATGGAGCTGGACGCGATGGCGGAGCCGCAGCCGAAGGTCTCAAACTTCACATCCTCGATGATGTCGTTCTCGATCTTCAGATAGATTTTCATGATGTCGCCGCACTTGGCGTTGCCCACCTCGCCCACGCCGTTGGCATCCTCAATGACGCCCACATTCCGGGGATGGGTAAAATGATCCATAACTTTTTCACTGTACAGTGCCATATTTCAATTCACTCCTAAACAATATGATATATTTCACCGCGGACTGTTGAATTGAAATTGACAATTGACAATTGAACAATTGACAATTATGGAATCCCTTCGGGATAGAAAATAAAACAGTGTCAATTGAAACACAATGTGCAAATAACGGTTTGTCCCCGATGGCCACATAAATTGTCAATTGTAAATTGTCAATTGTCAATTCCTTAAAGGATATACTGCCGTTTGCCGGTCTGCAGATCCCGCCACACGGGGCTCATGTTCCTGAGGTACTCCACCACCTGGGGCACCACCTCCAGAATGTGGTCAACCTCTTCGTCGGTATTGTATTCGCTGAGGCTCAGGCGCAGGGAGCCGTGGGCCACATCGTGAACCCGGCCGATGGCCAGCAGCACATGGCTGGGATCCAGACTGCCGCTGGTGCAGGCGGAGCCGGAGGAGGCGCAGACCCCCTTCATATCCAGAAGCAGCAGCAGGCTTTCGCCCTCGATGCCCTCAAAGCAGAAGCTGACGTTGCCCGGCAGCCGGTGCACCCGGTCGCCGTTGAGGGCGCAGTGGGGGATTTTGCTCAGGCCCTCGATCAGCCGATCCCGCATGGCGGCGACCCGGGGCATATTCTCATCCATGTGCTCGCAGGACTCCTTCAGCGCTGCCGCCATGCCGCAGATGCCGGGGATGTTCTCGGTACCGGCCCGCTTGCCCCGCTCCTGGGCGCCGCCCTCGATGATATTCACCAGGGGGAAGCCCCGGCGGACGTACAGCGCGCCCACGCCCTTGGGGCCGTGGAACTTGTGGCCGGAGAGGCTGAGCATATCGATGTTCTGCTCCTTCACGTTGATGTGCAGATGGCCCGCGGCCTGCACCGCGTCGGTGTGGAAGGGCACGCCCGCCTCCTTGCAGATGGCGCCGATCTCCGGGATGGGAAGGATGGAGCCGATCTCGTTGTTGGCGTACATGGTGGTCACCAGGCAGGTATCCTCCCGGATGGCGTCCTTCACCTGCTGGGCGGTGATGTTGTGGTTTGTCCGCACATCCAGGTAGGTCACCTCGAAGCCTTCCTTCTCCAGCTTCTGCAAAGTGTGGAGCACCGCGTGGTGCTCAAAGGCTGTGGAGATGATGTGCTTCTTTCCCTTCCGGGCCCCCAGCCGGGCGGCGGAGATAATGGCCTGGTTGTCGGCCTCGCTGCCGCCGGAGGTGAAAATGATCTCCCTCGGCTCGCAGCCCAGGCACTCCGCCACGGTAGCCCGGGCGGCGTCCAGAGCCTCCTTGGCCTCCTGGCCCACGGAGTGCAGAGAAGAAGGGTTGCCGTAAATATCCCTGAAATAGGGCATCATAGCATCCACCGCGGTCTGGCTCATCCGGGTAGTGGCCGCGTTATCCGCGTAAACTTGCATTCAAAAAACCTCCAATGGGTATTCACCCAGTAATTTCGTAGGTAATCATAGCACGAATTACCTACTATGTCAATAGGTGAACAAAGCTCCTTTTCCCCGGAACGGCAAATTGTTGTTTACAGCACTATCACCGTAGGGGCGGATATTATCCGCCCGCAAC
>CAMFFO010000152.1 GCA_945949735.1 uncultured Clostridia bacterium
GCGATCAACGGTTATTTTCCCAGGCAGCTGCCGCAGGGGGAGTAGCCGGCGTCCAGGGCAGACTGATAGGTGTCGAATTCCACCCGGTTTTTCTCCGAGGGGAGGTTGGCACAGCCGGGGCTGTGGAAGACCTTGGAATTTTTATTTCCGATGAATCCGGTTTCTGCCGGTTCGGCCTGCTCCGGCTGGGCGGACTGGTTGCCCCAGGTGAAGGTGATGGTTTTCCCGTCGGACACCGCCTGGATGTGGCCCAGCTTATCGGTCCGCAGGATCACCGCTCCCTCCTGATTCAGCCGGGACAGGGGCTCGGCGTGGGGATGGCCGTAGCTGTTGCCCTCCCCCACGGAGATCACCGCGTACTGCGGCTCCACCTCGTTGAGAAAGCGGTAGCCGGTGGAGGTGTTGGAGCCGTGATGGCCCACCTTCAGCACGTCGGCATTCCAGTCGGTCCGGCCCTCCCAGTAGTCCAGCATATCGCTTTCCGCTTCCGTCTCCATGTCCCCGGTGAACAGGAAGGAGGTTTCGCCGTATTCTACCCGAAGCACCAGGGAGGTATTGTTGGTGTCGGGATAGGACTTCACGGGACCCAGCACCGTCACCCGGGCCTGACCCAGATCAAAGCCGTCCCCGGGCTGGGGGATGGTGATGGTCAGTCCCTGCTGGTCGGTGTAGTAGACGAATTTGTCGAAAATAGAGGAGGAGTAGGTCCGGGTGGGGGCGTAGACCGCATGGGTGGGATACACCGCCAGCACGGAGGGAAGACCGCCCACATGATCCTCATGGGCGTGGGAGCAGACCACGGCCTCCAGTTCCTCTACACCCTGATCCTGAAGGAAGCTTACCACCAGCTGGCTGTCGTCCCGATTGCCGCCGTCGATGAGCATGTACTTCCCGTCGCATTCCAGCAGGGCGCAGTCCGCCTGGCCCACATCGATGAACTGCACCGTCAGGCCCTCTCCGGAGACTTCCGGGCCCACCGGCAGGTATATTTCGCAGCCGCAAAGCAGCAGGGCAAGACTCAGCAGCAGCGCAAGAATTCTTTTTTTCATTTTGTCGTCAATCCCGTATTATTCTTCGCCTTTTTCTGCTGGTTCAGCCAGACATTCATCACCAGGCTGTGAGGCAAAAGCTTTACCATGCGTACCTGCATCCTCACCGGCAGGCCATGGACGGAGTAGTCCTTTTTGGAATGGTACAGATCCTTCAGACCCGTGGCCACCACGTCTTTGGCTTCATACAGCCGGTCAAAGTACTGTACCTCGCCGCCGCCGTTGGTCTGGAAGGCATGGTCAAAAAATTCCGTCTTCACCCAGCCGGGATTCATGGCCATGCAGCGGATACCGCTTGCTTTCAGCTCCCGGTTCATGGCCCGGCTGTAGCTGAGGACGAAGGCCTTGGTGGCGCCGTAGGTGGTGATGTAGGGCACGGGCTGGAAAGCGGAGAGGCTGTCCAGCTGCAGAATGTGACTGCCGGGGGCCATATAGGGGATGGTCAGCCGGGTCATCAGCACCAGGGCCTTGCAGTTCAGGTCGATCATCCGGGCGTCGTCGGTGGGGGATACCCGGCTGTAGGCACCGAATTTGCCGAAGCCCGCGGCATTGACCAGCAGTTTGACGTTGGGCTTTTCCTTTTCCAGCAGGGCGGCGTAGGTGTCAAAGCTGGCACTGTCGCACAGGTCCAGGCACACCGGCCGTACGGGGACTGGCGTTTCGGCCTTCAGAGCCTCCAGGGCGATTTCCCGCCGGGCAATGGCCCAGATCTCGTCCACCTCCACATAGGCCGAAAGCTGGAGAACAAACTCCCGCCCCATGCCGGAGCTGGCTCCGGTGACAATCGCGATGTTCATAGATATTACCTCCGTGTGTGATGTGGGATAGTTCCTGTCGGTTTGAATCCATTCGCTTCCTTCGGGATAAGGATCCGGCTGCGGATGGATCCATGGGATTACCCTTCGGATTGGATTTGCGCGGCGTTCAGGAGGGCTTCCCGGGTGTTGGGCAGGCGCTCATCCAGGACCTGTTCCAGAAGATAACTCAGGCAGGTACCGATGGCTTTGCCGGAATAGCCCAGGGCTATCAGGTCGTTTCCGTTTACTGCCAGATCCTTCAGGCTCAGACAGTCCTTTTCCGCCCGGATTTCCGCATACAGCTCCCGGAGTCGGGAAAACTGCTCCATATCCTCGGGAATTCCGGTGCCCTTGCTGCTCATGTCCGCCTCCTGCAGGACCAGCAGCTTTTCGGCGGTGTCCCAGCCCAGGCGTCCGATCTGGCGGCGCAGGGTCTTTTTGTTCGGCTCCAACCGGGTCATGTGGTTTGCGATGAGGGTGACCACCTGCTCCCGCAGGGCGGTGGGGGATTTCAGCCGGCGCAGGATCCCGTCGGCCAGCTCCGCTCCCGCCTTGGCATGGCCGTAGAAATGGCCGCGGCCTGTGGCGTCCCGGGTGAAGGTGGGGATCTTTCCCACATCGTGAAGCAGCGCCGCCCAGCGCAGGGCCGGATCTCCCGGAACCCCCTCCACCACATGGGCCACATGGGTATAAAGGTCATAGGCGTGGTGGGGACTGTGCTGGTCGAAGCCGATCAGGGGACCCAGCTCCGGGATGGCCGCCGCCAGCACCGGGGAGAACCTTGAAAGGTCGTCGGCGGTGACCAGAGGAAGAAGTTTACATAATTCATCAAATACCCGCTCTCTGGCCAGATTGTCCATCAGCGGGGCCAGTTCCTTCATGGCATTTTCCGTTTCCGGCTCCGGCGTCAGGCCGTAGCGGACGGCGAACCGGACACCCCGGAGAATCCGCAGGGAATCCTCCCGGAACCGCTTTTGGGGGTCCCCCACCGCCCGGAGAATTTTGCGGGCCAGATCCTCCCGGCCTCCGAAGGGATCGGCAAAGCCTCGTTTGGGGGAGTAGGCCATGGCATTGACGGTAAAGTCCCGCCGGGCCAGGTCCGACTCCACCTCCGGCTCGAAGCGCACCCAGTCCGGGTGCCGGTTGTCACGGTAGCTGCCGTCAGACCGGAAGGTGGTGATCTCCACCACTCCGATGTCCGTCACCACCCCTACGGTGCCGTGCTTTTTTCCTGCCAGCACCAGCCGGTGATGGGCGAACAGGGCCTCGGTCTGTTCCGGCAGGGCAGCGCTGCACAGGTCGTAATCCTTGGGGGACAGGCCCAGGCAGGCGTCCCGGACGCAGCCTCCCACGGCGTAGGCGGCAAATCCCGCTTCCTCCAGCCGGTTCAGGCATTCTTCAACAGCGGGGGGCAGGATCATGGATTGGGCTCACCTTCTTTCGGTCTGCGTTTCGGCACCGGTGCGCACAGTCCTGTAAAGACCCAGATCACGCAGCCCAGGTACAGATAGGGGTAGGGGGTCCCGGCCATATTCGTCAGACACAGGAATATGGCCTCCAGCCCCATGGCCATCAGCATCCGCCGGCGGCCGGAGCCCACCTCAAAGGCCGACAGGTAAAAGGCATAGAGCGCCAGGGCCATGGTCCCCAGCAGGGCAAACAGGTAGTCCTGAAGCTGGGGATTTCCGCTCCAGCTCCGGTAGTGGTCAATGATATGGAACACCAGAAACAGACACACCGTGATGTGCAGCAGGAAGAAGGGCCGCTTGCCTTTTGCCCGGGCAAAGCCTGCTACGGCCAGACAGGGGACCGAAGCCCAGCCCAGCAGCTTCCAGGCGAAGCCCACCAGTCCGGGCATCTGGGGATCGTTCAGAAGGACCGTCAGCAAAATTCCCGCTGCCGCCAGAATATGTCCCGCCGCTGCCGGGAAGGAGGGACCAAAATTGTCGGCATAACGGTTGGAGCCTTTGCAGTTTTTTACCGCCAGCGGAATTCCCACCAGGGCCGCCGCTGACAACAGCCACAGGATGATTTCCAGCGGATGCCATGCGGGCAGCAGCCCCCAGCTGTCGGCGGCAAAGGCGTACAGCGCCCACCGCAGTCCCAGCGCCACGATACCCAGTCCGGCAGCCACCAGGGGAAGAGAACGCGCGATTGTGGATTTTTTCATACCTAACCTCCAAAAGGGATGCGTCCCAGAGATTTTTTAGGATTATTATACCAGTTGTTTCCCCCAATTTCCACCCCTTCGGAAAAAAACTCTTTGGTGAGTATTTCTCCTTGTTTCACGGGAAAAACCGAAGTATAATGATAGAAACCACGAAAACCCCCTGCGAGGGGTGCCTGTAGAAATTTTTCAGGAGGCTTTCATGCTGTTAAAAGGACTCGCGCTTCTCGCCGCTGTTTTGGCGGTTATTCTTTGCGCCGGATTGGGCTGGAGCTGGTGGCTGCTGCCGGTGATATTTGCCGGGGCGGATCTATTGCTGATTGTGCTGGCTTTCTTCCTGCTGTGGCTTCTGTGTCTGACGGTGGACCTGGACCGGCCCCAGGAGCATGACAGCAGATTTTTCCGGAGTATCATGTATGTCTATATCGAAGCCCTGATCTCTCTGGTGATGGTGCGGCTCCACACCCGGGGACTGGAAAAGACCCCGAAGGAGGGCCGGTTCCTGCTGGTATGCAACCACCTGTTTCTGGCGGATCCCGGGGTTCTGCTGCACTGCTTCCGGAAAAGCCAGCTGGCCTTCATTACCAAGAAGGAAAACCAGTCCATGCTTCTCATCGGCAAGATCATGCATAAGATCATGTGCCAGCCCATTGACCGGGAGAATGACCGGGAGGCTTTGAAGACCATTGTCAAATGCATTCAGCTGATCCGGGAGGATGAGGTCTCCATCGGCGTCTTCCCCGAGGGCTACACCAGTAAGGACGGAAAGCTTCATCCCTTCCGCCCCGGGGTCTTCAAGATCGCCCAGAAGACGGAGGTCCCCATCGTGATCTGCACCATTCAGAACACCCGGCAGATTTTTCCCAATCTTCGGAAGCTGAAGCACACCGACGTGGAGCTGCATCTGGTGGATGTGCTGCAGCCGGAGGAGCTGAAGGGAAAAACCACCGTGGAGATCAGCAATCTGGTCTACGAAAAGATGATCGCCGATCTGGGGGAGGATTTCCGGTTTGTTCCCGCCTGAGGCGTCCTTTCCGGAAATTTACAAAACACTTGATTTACAGGGAAAACCCCTGTATAATAAATTCTCACAGCAAATAATCCAGCATTTTTTGGAGGATATACCATGAAAAACAGTGAAAAAACTCTGGACATGATTGTGAATCTCTGTAAGAACCGGGGCTTTGTCTACGCCGGCTCCGAAATCTACGGCGGCCTGGCCAATGCCTGGGACTATGGCCCCTTGGGTGTGGAGTTCAAGAACAATGTGAAACGGGCCTGGATGAAGAAATTCGTGCAGGAGTCTGACTACAATGTGGGACTGGATGCCGCCATCCTCATGAACCCCACCACCTGGGTCACCACCGGCCATGTGGGCAATTTCTCCGATCCTCTGGTGGACTGCAAGGGCTGCGGCTCCCGTCAGCGGGCGGACAAGCTTATCGAGGCTGCCGAGTCCGGCAAGGGCGTCAACGTGGACGCCATGAGCTTCGATGAGATGGATGCCTTCATCTCCGGGCATGAGGACGTGGTCTGCCCCAACTGCGGCAAGCACAACTTCACCTCCATCCGCAAGTTCAACC
>CAMFFO010000153.1 GCA_945949735.1 uncultured Clostridia bacterium
GGATTGCCACACCAGCGTGCGCGCTGGTTCGCAATGACAGTTCTTTTTTAGTGCGTCAAACACCAATTTGTCATTCAGCCCGGCAGCCCCGGCCGGTGCGCTCTTTCCGATTTATGATTCTCCTCAATCCCTCCGGAAAAGGTCCCTGGTATAGACCTTCTCCTTCACATCATCCAGCACGCTCTCATACCGGTTCGCGATGATGGCCTGGCTCTGCTTTTTGAATTCCTCCAGGTCGTTCACCACCCGGCTGCCGAAGAAGCGGTCGCCGTCGCGCAGGGTGGGCTCGTAGATGATCACCGTGGCGCCCTTGGCCTTGATGCGCTTCATGACGCCCTGGATGCTGCTCTGGCGGAAGTTGTCGGAGCCGCACTTCATGGTCAGCCGGTACACGCCCACCACGACCTCCCGCTCCTTGCTTTTGTCCCAGCTGTCGTTCGCGCAGTAGGCCCCGGCGATTTCCAGCACCCGGTCGGCGATGAAGTCCTTCCGGGTCCGGTTGCTTTCCACAATGGCCCCGATCAGGTTCTCCGGCACATCCTGGTAGTTGGCCAGCAGCTGCTTGGTGTCCTTGGGCAGGCAGTACCCCCCGTAGCCGAAGCTGGGGTTGTTGTAGTGGCTCCCGATCCGGGGGTCCAGGCACACGCCGTTGATGATCTGCCGGGTATCCAGGCCCTTCATCTCTGCGTAGGTGTCCAGTTCGTTGAAGAAGCTGACCCGCAGCGCAAGATAGGTATTGGCGAACAGCTTCACGGCCTCCGCCTCGGTGAAGCCCATGTACAGCGTGTCGATGTTCTCCTTGATGGCCCCCTCCTGCAGCAGCCGGGCGAACACCCGCGCCGCCTCCGCCAGCCGGGCGTTTTGGACATCCGTGCCCACGATGATCCGGCTGGGGTAGAGGTTGTCGTACAGCGCCTTGCTCTCCCGAAGGAATTCCGGGCTGAAGAGGATGTTGTCACAGTGGAGCTTCTCCCGGATGCTCGAGGTGAAGCCCACGGGGATGGTGGACTTAATGACCATAATGGCCTCGGAATTGCACTCGATGACGCGCTTTATCACCGCCTCCACCGCGGAGGTGTCGAAAAAATTCTTCTTGGGATCGTAGTTGGTGGGCGCGGCAATGACCACGAAGTCCGCATCGGAATAGGCGGCCTCAGCATCCAGCGTCGCGGTCAGATCCAGTTCCTTCTCCGTCAGATACTTCTCAATGTACTCGTCCTGAATGGGGGATTCCCGTTTGTTGATCTGCTCCACCTTTTCCGGTACAATGTCCACCGCTGTGACCTTGTGGTGCTGCGAAAGCAGCGTGGCAATGGACAGCCCCACATACCCGGTGCCCGCCACCGCGATTTTCAAATCTTCATAGCTTCTCATAACCGCTGCACTCACATATAGTATTCTTTATACCACTGGGCGAACCTCCGCAGGCCTTGCCGCAGGGAGGTCGCGGGCTTGAACCCGAAGTCCCGTTCCAGGGCGCTGGTATCCGCGTAGGTCACGGGCACATCTCCCGGCTGCATGGGCACCAGCTCCTTATGGGCCTCAAAGTCATAGTCCTCCGGCAGCACCCCCGCCCGGATCAGCTCCTCCTGGAGGATGGTTACAAAGTCCAGCAGATTCTCCGGCTGGTTGTTGCCGATGTTGTACACCGCGTAGGGCGGCAGCGGCAGACCGTCCTCCCCGGCAGCCCGGTCGGGAGCCTTGCCCATTACCCGGACAACCCCTTCGACGATGTCGTCAATGTAGGTAAAGTCCCGCTCGCAGTTGCCGTAGTTGAAAATCTGAATGGTCTTGCCCTGGCGCAGCTTGTTGGTGAAGCCGAAGTAGGCCATATCCGGCCGCCCCGCCGGGCCGTACACCGTAAAGAACCGCAGGCCCGTGGAGGGAATGTTGTACAGCTTGGAATAGGCGTGGGCCAGCAGCTCATTGCTCTTCTTGGTGGCCGCATACAGCGAAACCGGATTGTCCACCTTGTCCTCGGTGGAATAGGGCACCTTCTTGTTGGAGCCGTAAACCGAGGAGCTGGAAGCGTATACCAGATGCTCCACCCCCGGCTCCCCACCATCGTAGGAGTGGCGGCAGGCCTCCAGAATGTTGTAAAAGCCGATGATGTTGGACTCGATATAGGCGTCCGGATTGGTAATGGAGTACCGCACCCCCGCCTGGGCCGCCAGATTCACAACGATCCGGGGTCTGTATTTTTCAAAGATTTCCGCAATGACCGCCTTGTCCGCAATGCTCCCCCGCAGGAAGGTAAACGCCGGGTTCCCGGAAAGCTCCGCCAGTCTGGCCTCCTTCAGGCCAACATCGTAGTAGTCGTTCATATTGTCGATTCCGACGACGGAAGCATCCGGGCAGTCCTTCAGCAGCCGTTTCACCAGATTGCCGCCAATGAACCCGGCAGCGCCCGTGACCAGGATCGTTTTTTTCGTGAAGTCAACCACAGCCATAAAAGCACATTCTCCAATCATTTCAAGTCAGTATTCCCGGAGCCGGAAAAACCGCCGCCGCTCCAAATGCAGCAACAATCCGATTCCCGTTTCGCCGGCTGCTCAGCAGTAAGATAAATTGGTATTTATCGCGCTGACTCCCAATTTCCTGTCATTGCGAGACCAGTGCGCACACTGGTCGTGGCAATCCCCCGGTTAGTGCGGAAATGTTCCGAAAACTTCCAAGAAGATTGGGATTCGCAGCAGTTTTGGCGATAATCGTTACCTGGTTCCATTCAACCGGGGGATTGCCACGCCAGTGTGCGCACTGGCTCGCAATGACATCATTTTTTGGGTGCGCACGCGTAAACACCAATTTACCGTATCTCCGCGCGAAACCGGCGTCCATGATCCTTTCTATTTTATAGAATTCCTTTCCGCAAGTCAATACATATTCCTTTGTGGGCGTTTGACCACAACTTCTCTCAGAAAGCCATTTTGACGATTGCGCTTCTGCCGAAAATGTGCTATGATGCGCTTATGTAAGGGATCTTCCGTTTTTCCCAAAAATACAATTCATAAGGAGGCTTTCCCATGAATGTTCTGGTCACCGGCGGCGCTGGGTATATCGGATCTCACACCTGTGTGGAGCTGCTGGAAAGCGGTCATGAGGTAGTGGTCGTCGACAATCTGTGCAATTCCAACTCCAAGAGTCTTGAGCGGGTGGAGGCCCTCACCGGTAAGCGCGTGAAATTCTACCTGGGAGATGTGCGGGATGAAGCGCTTCTGCGCCGGATCTTCGCCGAGAACGAAATCTCCTCCGTCATCCACTTCGCCGGTCTGAAGGCAGTCGGCGAATCCGTGGCCCAGCCCTGGCGTTATTATGACAACAACCTGAACTCCACCCTGGTTCTGACCAAGGTCATGACAGACGTGGGTGTGAAAAACATCATCTTTTCCTCCTCCGCCACCGTCTACTCCGGCGACAACGAGATGCCCCTGCGGGAAACCAGCCGCACTGGCGGCTGCACCAACCCCTACGGCTGGACCAAGTACATGACCGAGCAGATCCTCTCCGGCATGGCCCACGCGGACCCGGAGTGGAGCGTGGTGCTGCTGCGCTACTTTAACCCCATCGGCGCCCATGAAAGCGGCATGATCGGCGAGGACCCCCGGGGCATTCCCAATAACCTGATGCCCTACATCACCCAGGTGGCCGTGGGCCGCCGGGAGAAGCTCAGCGTGTTCGGCAATGATTACGACACCCCCGACGGCACCGGCGTCCGGGACTACATCCATGTGGTGGACCTGGCCAAGGGGCACGTGGCAGCAGTGAAGTACGCCGGGTCGCACACCGGCTGCGAGGTATTCAACCTGGGCACCGGCGTGGGCTACAGCGTGCTGGATATGGTCAGAACCTTCCAGGAGGTCAACGGCGTGCCCATTCCCTACCAGATTGTGGACCGCCGTCCCGGAGACCTGCCCGTGTGCTACGCCGATCCCAGTAAGAGCGCGGAAAAGCTGGGCTGGAAGGCAGAGAAAAATCTGCGGGATATGTGCCGGGACTCCTGGAACTGGCAGTCCCACAATCCCATGGGCTACGGTGAATAAGCCTCTCGGAACCATACATATTTTTCCGTCATAGGAGGAACATGAAATGCGCTACTTAGGTATCGACTTTCCCATGAAGCACGTTCCCGAGCTGGACCCCGGCTTTATCCCCTTCGGCGTCTGGATGGACGCCTATCTGGAGGGCGCAAAGCAGCCCCTGGCCATCGCTGTGGAGCGGGAGCAGGGGCGGGTTTCCGTCCGCCATACCTTTATCCATGGCACGCCGGAAATGGCCCGGGCGGACTACCGCTATGTGGAGCGGATGGTCAAGTTTCTGCTGTGGTCCATCGGCGGCTTCAAGGTCTATATCTGCGGCTGCTCCCCCATTGCAAAGGAGCTTCAGCAGGCCTACTCCCCCACCGGTAAACGCGCCTTTGACTTTGATTTCTTCCACAAGCTCTACGAGGTGGATCTTGAGATCATCGATTTGCCCCTGGAGGCCTGCCCCGCTCCCAACGAGAGTTCCCAGCCTCTGGGCGGCCACCTGGACGGCTGCCGCATCGGCTTTGACGCGGGCGGCTCCGACCGGAAGGTGTCCGCAGTCATCGACGGAGAGTGCGTCTACTCCGAGGAAGTGGTGTGGTTCCCCAAGCTGAACCCGGATCCCAACTACCAGTACAATGAGATTCTGACCGCTTTCCGCACCGCCGCCTCCAAGATGCCCCGGGTGGATGCCATCGGCGTTTCCTCCGCCGGTACCTTCATCGGCAACGCCCCTATGATCTCCTCCATCTTCTACAAGGTTCCCCGGGATCGCTGGGACGAGGTCAAGACCTGCTTTGACCGGGCTGCCGCTGAGATTGGCGATGTGCCCATCGTGGTGGCCAACGACGGCGACGTGTCCGCCCTTGCCGGGGCCATGGGCCTGAATACCGGCAACATCATGGGCCTGGCTATGGGTACCTCCGAGGCCGTGGGCTATGTGGACGCGGACAAGAACGTGAAGGGCTGGATCACAGAACTGGCCTTTGCCCCCGTGGATCTCAACGAGGACGCCATGCAGGACGAGTGGTCCACGGATTTCGGCGTTGGCTGCAAGTATTTCTCCCAGGATGCCGTGATCAAGCTGGCCCCCCGGGCCGGTATTGACTTGGACATGGAGCTGTCCCCCGCCGAGAAGCTGAAGGTAGTTCAGGCCCTCATGGCCCAGGACGATCCCCGGGCTGCCAAGGTTTTCCGGGACATCGGTGTGTATCTCGCCCATACCGTGGTGCTTTATTCCCACTTCTATGACATTGAGCACCTGATGCTCATGGGCCGGGTCATGTCCGGCAAGGGCGGCGATATCATCCTGGAGACCTGCTCCACCGTACTGAAAGAGGAATATCCGGAGCTTGCCCGCAAATGCGAGGTCATGCTCCCCGATGAAAAGACCCGCCGCGTAGGCCAGGCCGTAGCCGCCGCCTCCCTCCCCCAACTGCGCTGAAAACTCTGCCCGCTGTTCCCCCCGAAACAGCGGGCAGAGTTTTGCTACGCGGAGATAAGTTGGTGTTTGAAAAATAATGCTGTCATTGCGAGACCAGTGCGCACACTGGTCGTG
>CAMFFO010000154.1 GCA_945949735.1 uncultured Clostridia bacterium
CCCATGACCCCAATGGCAAGGTGGCCGAGGGGTATAAAAATCTGACCCAGGAGGTGATAAAACTTGAAAAGCAGCGCGAAAAAAGTAGAGCTGGCTCCATACGATGACTTGTTTTCCACCGAGGAAAGCCGCCAGGACGCCAAGCTGGAAAAAGTACGGGAAATCCCGCTGTCTGAGCTGCATCCTTTCAAGAACCACCCCTTCAAAGTCAAGGATGACGAGGCCATGATGGAGACCGCCGACAGTGTTCGGCAGTACGGTGTTCTGGTTCCGGCGATTGCCCGCCCGGACCCGGAGGGCGGCTATGAGCTGGTTGCCGGTCACAGGCGGCACCGGGCCAGTGAGCTGGCCGAGAAAGAAACCATGCCGGTCATTGTTCGGGATCTGGACGATGATGCCGCCACCATCATCATGGTGGACAGCAACTTGCAGCGGGAAAGCCTGCTCCCCAGCGAGAGGGCCTTTGCCTACAAGATGAAGCTGGAGGCCATGAAGCACCAAGGTGAGCGCATGGATTTAACTTGTTCCCAAGTTGGGAACAAGTCTGCTGGAAAGAAGTCCAGCGAGCTTTTGGCTGAACAGGTCGGCCAGAGTAAAAATCAGATTTTCCGCTATATCCGCCTGACGGAGCTGATCCCCGAACTGCTGGATATGGTAGATGAAAAGAAAATCGCCCTCAACCCGGCTTATGAGCTGTCTTTCCTCAAAAAAGAGGAACAGCGGGACTTGCTGGACGCGATGGACAGCGAACAGGCTACCCCCTCTCTCTCCCAGGCCCAGCGGCTCAAGAAATACAGCCAGGAGGGACATCTGACCCTCGATATGATGCGCGTCATCATGGGCGAGGAAAAGAAAAGCGATCTGGACCGGGTAACTTTCACTTCTGACACCCTTCGGAAGTATTTTCCCAAGAGCTACACGCCCCAGCGGATGCAGGAAACCATTATCAAACTGCTGGAGGCGTGGCAGAAGAAGCGCCAGAGAGACCAGGAACGATGAAAGGAGCCGCCTATGAGGGATATTTCAGCCCGTGAGCTGAAAGGGCACAACATTCTTGCCGTAGAGCGTTTTCAGGATAACACCCGCTGGATGATCGAGTTTTCCGTTCAGCGTCCCTGCTCCTACGGCAGCACCGGTGATGAAATGAGGCTGTTTCTCACGGAGGACGGGTATCAGGCCGCCCTTCACAGCCAGAAGCGCCGGGAAATCAAAATCAAGCGGTATGCCCGTGTGATCGAGGGCCATGTCCTCGACTTCAAGCCGGACAAGCGCCGCCGCCACCCGTAAACCCATCATCACTACGAAAGGAAAGGAATGAATATGTGTACTGTCCAGAGCATCAAGGATGCTATCCGGGAAAACTGCCAGTCTCTGTATGACATGGAATCCACCGACATTGACCGGGTTTTGCAGACCCTCCCGTTTTCGGGGCGTGAATCGTTGTTCGACCAGCCGCCGCTGCCCAAGCGTCCCTACCGGCCCCGGAAGAACACGAAAACCAAGAACAGCTGAACGCCACAGTCTTTTTCACGAAAGATTGTGGCTTTTTTCATGCCCTGAGAACAGAAAGGAGTGAAGTCAATGGCGGTCTTTCGGATTGAAAGAACCCGCGACTATACGGTAATGAGCAATCATCACCTGCGGAACCATGAATTGTCGCTGAAGGCCAAGGGGCTGCTTTCCATGATGCTGTCCCTGCCGGATGACTGGAACTATACCACCCGTGGCCTTGCGAAAATCTGCAAGGAGGGCGTGGACGCCATCGGTAATGCGCTGCGGGAGCTGGAAACCGCCGGTTACATCGTGCGCCACCAGCTGCGGGACCGGCAGGGCCGGATCAGCGACACCGAGTATGTTATTTATGAGCAGCCCCAGCCCCGGCAGCCGGAAACGCCCCAGCCGGATACGGCTGTACCGGATACGGCTTCACCAGATACGGAAAACCCGTATCTGGATAAACCGGATACGGAAAAGCCCGCAGAATTAAATATAGAGAAATCAAATACTCAAAAATCAATTACTCATGGATCAAGTACCGATTCCATTCCCTTCCGGGAGAAAACGGCGGCAAGACCGCCGGAACGGAAAGGAAGGGATGCGATGTCTGTCTCCGAGATAGAAAGTTATCGGGATTTGATTTTAGAGAACATCGAGTATGACTACCTGTGCAGGGAGTTTGCCACCTATCGGGAAGATTTGGACGAGATCGTGGAACTGATGGTGGAAACCGTCTGTGCCAGACGCAAAACCACCCGGATTGCAGGCAGCGACTTCCCCCATGAAGTGGTGCGCTCCCGTTTTTTGAAGCTGGACAGCGAGCATATCCGGTTTGTCATGGACAGCTTGCAGAAAAACACCACCGAGGTCCGCAACATGAAGCAATACCTGCTGACAGTGCTGTTCAACGCATCCACCACCATCAGCAACTACTACACTTCACAGGTCAATCACGATATGAACGCAGGCGGCTGGTAAGGCCGTCTTTTTTCATCCCACAACAACGACTTTTACAGGAGGTTACGCTATGAACCAGATGGAAATTTTCAAAAACCCGGAGTTTGGTTCTGTTCGGGTCATCGAAGAAAATGGCAAATACCTGTTCTGCGGTTTGGATGTTACTGCCGCACTCGGTTACAAAGATTCGGCTAAAGCACTGAAAGCGCACTGTACTTCCGATGGGTGGGCGTTTTACCCACTCATCGACAACGTGGGCAGAACCCAGCAAACCCGGTTTATTTCGGAAGGAAATCTATACCGCTTGATCGTTCACAGCAAACTGCCCTCTGCGGAACGATTTGAACGCTGGGTGTTTGATGAGGTGCTGCCCTCTATCCGCAAGCACGGGGCCTACATCACCAGAGAAAAGCTGTGGGAGGTTGCCACTTCCCCGGAAGCCATGATGAAACTCTGTTCCGACCTGCTGGCAGAACGGGAGGAAAATGCGGCGCTGCGGGAGGAAAACGCCATGCTGGAGGGCAAGGCAGCCTTTTATGACCTGTTCATTGACCTCAAGCACAGCACCAATCTCCGTACCACCGCCAAGGAACTGGTTGTGCCGGAGCGCCGGTTTGTCCGCTTCCTGCTGGAACAGCGGTTTGTGTACCGCGCCCCGTCCGGGAATGTACTGCCTTATGCAAAGCCCGCCAATGATGGCCTGTTCACCGTCAAGGACTACTGCAACCACGGGCATACCGGCTCCTATACGCTGGTAACGCCCCAGGGCAAGCTGTATTTTGCCCAGCTGCGGGACAGCATCCTGCTGATGATATGATTACCCGGTATCTTTTGCGGCGGCTGGTGGTCCCGCCTTAGTAAAATGCACCACACCTGCAAATTTTCACAGGAAGGAGGCGTTACCCCATGCAGGAAGAAGTGGAAAACAGGACTTTGACGCTGGTAGTCAACGGCACAAAGTTCACCGGGCGGCTGTTTAAGGCCGCCATTTGTAAATACCTTGCCCACTGCAAGGAAAAGAAGCTGCAAAAGCAGAGAAGCCGGGACGCGCCTGTGAAGCCCCAAGGCAAGCAGACGGTCAAGCAGCTCATTGGTCAGAACCAAGGCGTTTCCAATATCGAAATCACCGATCCTTCCATCAAGGAATTTGAAAAGATTGCCCGGAAATACGGTGTGGATTATGCGGTAAAAAAAGACCGCAGTACCTCCCCGCCCAAGTACCTGATCTTTTTCAAGGCACGGGATGCGGATGCGCTGACCGCCGCTTTTACCGAGTACACCGGCAAAAAAGTGAAAAAAGCAGAGAAAACAGAACGTCCGTCTGTGCTGGCAAAGCTGAATCAGTTCAAAGAGCTGGTCAAAAATGCCGTGGTGGACCGCACCAGGCGAAAGGAGCTGGAACGATGAAAAAGCAGCTTGACATCAAAAAGCTCCTGATTTTGAACCTGCCCTATATCCTGATGGGCTTGTTTGCCACCAACTTCGGGGAAGCATGGCGGATGGCGCAGGGCGCGGACGCTTCTCAAAAGGCGCTCTCCCTGATTTCTGTCTTGCCGGTGGCGCTGGCAAGCTGGTGGCCCAGCCTGCACCCGTTGGACCTGTTGGTGGGAATCTGCTGCGGTGGTGGTCTGCGGCTGGCGGTATATCTGAAAAGCAAAAATGCGAAGAAATACCGCCACGGCATGGAGTATGGTTCCGCCCGCTGGGGAACACACGAGGACATCGCCCCTTATGTGGACCCGGTTTTCCAGAACAATGTGATTCTGACGAAAACCGAGAGCCTGACCATGAACAGCCGCCCCAAGGACCCCAAGACGGCGCGAAACAAAAATGTACTGGTAATTGGCGGCTCCGGTTCCGGTAAAACCCGGTTCTGGCTGAAACCGAACCTGATGCAGATGCACAGCTCTTATGTGGTGACAGACCCCAAAGGCACCATCCTGGTGGAGTGCGGTAAAATGCTCCAGCGCGGTACACCCAAGCTGGGCAAGGACGGCAAGCCCATGAAGGATAAGCGCGGCAAGGTCATCTATGAGCCGTACCGGATCAAAGTCCTCAACACCATCAACTTCAAAAAAAGTATGCACTACAACCCTTTTTCGTATATCCACAGCGAGAAAGACATTTTGAAGCTGGTCACCACGCTGATCGCCAATACCAAGGGCGAGGGCAAGGCCGGGGACGATTTCTGGGTCAAGGCGGAAACGCTTTTGTACTGCGCCCTCATCGGGTATATCCACTATGAGGCCCCGGTGGAGGAACAGAATTTCTCCACCCTCATCGAGTTCATCAACGCGATGGAGGTCCGGGAGGATGACGAGGAGTTCAAGAACCCGGTGGACCTGATGTTTGACGCGCTGGAGGCGGAGAAGCCTAACCACTTCGCCGTCCGCCAGTACAAGAAGTACAAGCTGGCTGCGGGCAAAACCGCAAAATCCATTCTGATTTCCTGCGGCGCGCGTCTTGCCGTGTTCGATATTGCGGAACTGCGGGAGGTCACTTCCTACGACGAGCTGGAGCTGGACACCCTGGGAGACCAAAAAACCGCCCTGTTCCTCATTATGAGCGACACGGACGATAGCTTTAACTTCCTGATCTCCATGTGCTACACCCAGCTGTTCAATCTGCTCTGCGAAAAAGCGGACGATGTGTACGGCGGGCGGCTGCCGGTCCATGTGCGCTGCCTCATTGACGAGTGCGCCAACATCGGCCAGATTCCCAAGCTGGAAAAACTGGTCGCCACCATCCGCAGCCGTGAGATCTCCGCCTGTCTGGTATTGCAGGCGCAGTCCCAGCTGAAAGCCATCTACAAGGACAACGCCGATACCATCATCGGCAACATGGATACCTCCATCTTCCTGGGCGGCAAGGAGCCGACTACCCTCAAGGAGCTGGCCGCCGTGCTGGGCAAGGAAACCATCGACACCTACAACACCGGCGAGAACCGTGGGCGGGAAACCTCCCACTCTCTCAACTACCAGAAGCTCGGCAAAGAGCTTATGAGCCAGGATGAACTGGCCGTCATGGACGGCGGCAAGTGCATCCTCCAGCTGCGCGGTGTGCGGCCTTTCCTTTCGGATAAGTACGACATCACCAAGCACCCCAATTTCAAATACACAG
>CAMFFO010000155.1 GCA_945949735.1 uncultured Clostridia bacterium
CCTCTAACCGGGGGATTGCCACGCCACTTAAGCGCACTGGCTCGCAATGACAGCAAGTATTCGACAAACACCAATTTATCAGGAAGCTGAGTCAAACCGATAAGCATATTTATCAAATTGTCCCGAAGGGACTCCTTAACTGTCAACTGTCCACTGTCAACTGTCCACTCTTACAGGCCGGGAGGGGTAACCATGGAGCTGATCTGTCCCCTGTGCGGGGAGACGCTGGAAAAAACCGAAAAGTCCTTCCGCTGTCCCAACCGGCACAGCTTTGACATTGCCCGCCAGGGCTATGTGCATCTTCTGCCCGTCCAGAGCAAGCGCTCCGCCTCCCCCGGGGACACCCGGGAGCAGGTGGCCTCCCGGCGGCGGTTCCTGGAGGGAGGCTTCTACGAGCCCATCGCCCGGGCCGTAACCCAGGCGGCCCTGGATACCGGAGCCCGGGGAGAAATTCTGGACATCGGCTGCGGCGAGGGCTACTACGGCGCGTACCTGGCATCCCGCCTGGGGTGCCCCCTCACCGGGGTGGACATCTCCAAGGAGGCCGTCCGCTGCGCCGCCGGAAAATACAAGGAACACACCTGGCTCTGCGCCTCCGCCGCCCATCTTCCCGTGAAGGACGGCTCCGTTGCCCTGCTCACCGCGCTCTTTTCCGTGACCATTCCCGGCGAGTTCCACCGGGTGCTCCGGGAGGGCGGTTGCTTCCTCCAGGTACTTGCCGCGCCGGATCACCTGCTGGGGCTGAAAAGCGTCATCTACGACCGCCTGACAGAAAAGCCCAAGGACAGCGTGCCGCAAATCCCCGGCTTCTCCCTTGTGAAAACCGAACCCATCCGCTTTTCCTTTACCGTGAAGGGGGAGCAGGTGCAGAACCTGCTCGCCATGACGCCCCATGTCTACCGCATCGGCCCCCAGGGCGCGGCCCGGCTGCGGGAAACGCAAACGCTTACAGACACCGCAAGCTGTGTGCTGAACCTTTACCGACGGGCTTAATTTCCCCGGCAATCCAACTTTTCATGCTGGAAAGTTGTCGTTTTTCTGCCCATTCTATTCTATTTTGGAGAAAATATCCATGCTGAACAAATTAAAGGCCGTCTCCTTCCGCTACGAGGAGCTTTGCGAAAAATCCCAGCAGCCGGACTTCTACGCGGATCCCAACCAGGCGGCGAAGCTCCTGCGGGAGAAAAGCGACTTAGAGCCCATTGTGGACGCCTATCGAAGCTACTGCCGCGCCGAGCAGGAGATGCTGGACGCCCAGGAGCTGATGTCGGACCCGGAAATGAAGGAGCTGTGCCAGGAGACCTTCGCCGCCGCAAAAAGCGAGAAGGAAGCCCTTTACGAAAAGCTGCAGATCCTGCTGCTGCCCAAGGATCCCAATGACGAAAAGGACGTCATTATGGAGATCCGGGGCGGCGTGGGCGGTGAGGAAAGCGCGCTGTTCGCCCACAGCCTGTTCCGGATGTACTCCATGTACGCAGCCTCCCACGGCTTCGGGGTGGAGCTTCTTAACTACAACGAAACGGAGCTGGGGGGCGTGAAGGAAGCGGACTTCCTGATCACCGGCCGGGGGGCCTACTCCCGTCTCAAATACGAATCCGGCGTCCACCGGGTGCAGCGTGTGCCGGAGACCGAGTCCGGCGGCCGGGTGCACACCTCCACCGCCACCGTTGCCGTGCTGCCGGAGATGGAGCCGGTGGACGTGGAGCTGAATCCCGCGGATATTGAAATGCAGGTCTACCGTTCCTCCGGCGCAGGGGGCCAGCACATCAACAAAACCTCCTCCGCCGTGCGGCTGATCCACCGTCCCTCGGGGATCGTGGTGGCCTGCCAGGAGGAACGGAGCCAGCAGCAGAACCGGGAGAAATGTATGCGGATGCTGGCCAGCAAACTCTACGAGATCGAGCAGGAGAAGCAATTTAACGCCGTCACCGGAATGCGCCGCAGCCAGGTGGGCACCGGAATGCGCAACGAGCGCATCCGCACCTACAATTTCCCCCAGGGCCGCGTCACCGACCACCGGGTGGGCCTGACGCTGTACCGCATCGATTCCGTCATGGACGGCGACCTGGACGAGATCATCACCGCCCTTGCCAACGCCGAGCAGGCCGAGAAGCTGAAAAACGCGGGAGAGAAGAATTGACAATCGACAATTGACAGTTGACAATTATCCTATCACCCCGCAATGCGATTTTACCCACCGGGCCAACCCTATGACAAATTGGTGTTTGCTGATTCGTTATCGTAGGGGCGGCTATCAGCCGCCCGAAAGGTTCCGAATACTCAACGGTTTCGATGAAACGAGGTACTGTCAATGACGAAAGGTTTCGGGCGGCTATTAGCCGCCCCTACGGTGGCATCTGTCAATTCATAAAAAATCCGAGGACTTTATCATGACCTACGAAACCAATTCCCCCGAAGAAACGGAACAGCTTGGGGCTGCCCTGGGGTGTATTGTGCGCCCGGGGACTGTGATCGCTTACCGGGGCGGCCTGGGGGCGGGGAAAACCGCCTTTACCAGAGGGCTGGCCCGGGGGCTGGGGTATACGGACATCGTCACCAGCCCCACCTATACCATCGTCAACGAATACCTGGGAGGGAGGCTCCCGCTGTTCCACTTTGATATGTACCGGCTTTCTTCCCCCGACGACCTGTGGGACATCGGCTGGGAGGACTACTTGGACCGCCGCGGCGTGTGCTGCGTGGAGTGGAGCGAGAACGTGTCCGAGGCCCTGGAAGATCCCATAACCGTCACCATTGACAAGCTGGGAGAGAATTCCCGGCGGATCACCCTGGAAGGAGGAATCGCGCTTGCTGATCTTAGCCTTTGAAACCTCCGCGAAAGCCGCCTCCGTGGCGCTGTGGGAGGGGAAGCTCCTGGGCGAAAGCTACCAGAACACCGGCCTGACCCACAGCCAGACGCTCATGGTCATGGCGGAGGACTTAATGAAGCAGTGCGGCAAGGCCCCCGCCGACGTGACCCATGTGGCCGTGGCGGCCGGCCCCGGCTCCTTCACCGGGGTGCGCATCGGCGTAGCCGCGGCCAAGGGCTTCGCCTGGGGAAGGGAGATCCCTCTGTGCGGCGTCAGCACGCTTCAGGCCATGGCCCTGACCCTGGGGGTCTGGGAGGGCACGGTTTGCTGCGTGATGGACGCCCGGAGAAATCAGGTTTACAATGCCCTCTTCCGTGCCGAGGGCGGCAGCATCACCCGCATCCGGGAGGATCGGGCCATCTCCCTGGAGGAGCTGGAAAAAGAGCTGCGGGAGATTTCCGGTACCATTTACCTGGTGGGCGACGGCAGCGAGCTGACCCACCGCACCCTGAAGGACACCGTTCCCAACCTGGCCCTCCCCCCGGAGCACCGCCGCCACCAGCGCGCCTCCGGCGTGGCCCTGGCAGCGGTAAAGCAGATCGAAGGGGGCGGCCCCTGCGACGCCGCCTCCCTGACCCCCAACTACCTGCGCCTCAGCCAGGCCGAACGGGAACGGCTGGAAAAGAAATTGACAATTGACAATTGACAATTTTTCAAACACGTTGCTTTTCCACCGTAGGGGCGGATAATATCCGCCCGAAATGTTCCGGTTTTTGAGCTTTTCCGGATATAACGGACATTTTTGCGGCAACAGGGCTGCGGGCGGATAATATCCGCCCCTACGGCGGCATCCCGCCAAACGCCGCAATTGTCCATTGATTCCGCCCGAAGCAGGCGCGGCCTGTTTCCATATAAAGGATAAACAGAAAAGGAGATCAAAACTTATGGCAAACGTTCATGTATTGGATCATCCCCTGATTCAGCACAAGCTGGCGATCCTCCGGGACAAGGGTACCGGCGTCAAGGAGTTCCGGGAGCTGGTCGGCGAAATCGCGGGCCTCATGTGCTACGAGGCCACCCGGAACCTGCCCACCCGGGAGGTGGAGGTGGAGACCCCCGTGGCCACCGCCAAGTGCCGGATGCTGGCGGGCAAGAAGCTGGCTATCGTCCCCGTGCTGCGGGCGGGCCTGGGCATGGTGGACTCCATGGTGGATCTGATTCCCTCCGCCAAGATCGGCCACATCGGATTGTACCGGGACCCCGAGACCCATATGCCCGTGGAATACTACTGCAAGCTGCCCGATGACGTTGCCAACCGGCAGGTGTTCCTGGTGGATCCCATGCTGGCCACCGGCGGCAGCGCCGTGGCTGCCATCAACTTCCTGAAGAAGCGGGGCTGCCGCAACATCATCATGATGAACATCATCGGCTGCCCCGAGGGTATCCAGGTTGTCCAGGAGGCCCATCCCGATGTGGAAATCTATCTTGCCGCCGTGGACGAGAAGCTCAACGAGCACGCCTACATCGTCCCCGGCCTGGGCGACGCCGGCGACCGGATCTTCGGCACGAAGTAATTTTCAGTTGACAGTGGAAAGCGGAGAGTTGTGGAGTCCCTTCGGGACAATCAAAAAGAGAACGACAAATTGGCGTTTGCCGAGTTGCTACCGTAGGGGCGGCTATTAGCCGCCCGCAACCTGACGGTATCCATAGCGCCTTGTATTTATCGGAAATGCTCAGCCATCGGAACGTTTCGGGCGGCTTATAGCCGCCCCTACGGTAGAAACGGTATGCGTTTGAAAACTTCATACTCCAATTTTTCAGAATCATCGCGAAGCGATACCATAACTGTCCACTGTCCACTCTTACTCCCCGGGGGTTTGTATGAATCAGAAAGAGAATTACATCGCCGTATTTGACTCCGGCGTGGGCGGCATCAGCGTGCTGCGGCATTTGCGCGCCCAACTGCCGGGGGAGCGGTTTCTCTATTTCGGGGACTCCGCCAACGCCCCCTACGGCACCCGCAGCCGGGAGGAGGTCTGTGAACTTACCCTGGCGGCGGCGGAAGGGCTGACGCGGCGTGGCATCAAGGCCCTGGTGGTGGCCTGCAACACCGCCACCTCGGCGGCCATCAACGAGCTGCGAAGGGTCTACCCCAGCCTCATCGTGGTGGGCATCGAGCCCGCGCTGAAGCTGGCCTGCGACCGGTTCCCCGGGGGCCGCGTGGGGGTCATGGCCACCCCCATGACCCTGCGGGAGGAGAAGTTCGCCTCCCTGGAGCACCGCTACGAGCACTCCTGCCGGATCCATGAGCTTCCCGCCCCGGGTCTTGTGGAGCTGGTGGAGGCGGGCAAGGCCGATTCCCCGGAGGCGCAAGCCCTTCTGGAGCGGCTTCTGGGCCCCCTGCGGGGGGAGCTGGATGCCCTGGTTCTGGGCTGCACCCACTACCCCTTTGCGGCGCGGGCCATCTCCCGGGTGCTGGGGGAGGAGGTTGCCCTCCTGGACGGAGGCGAAGGCACCGCCCGGGAGACCCGCAGACGCCTTGCCGCGGCGGGACTTCTGGAAAACGGGGAAGGGCAGCTGCTCCTGGAAAACAGCAGCCCCGACCCGGCGCTCCTTGCCCTTTCCCGGAAACTGCTGGAAATCTAGCGGCATCCGGGACAAAAAACATACGCATCAGTTCGACAAATTGGTGTTTGTCGCTTCGCGTCCAAAATTATCTGTCATTGCGAACCAG
>CAMFFO010000156.1 GCA_945949735.1 uncultured Clostridia bacterium
CGCACTGGTCTCGCAATGACAGAAAACCTTGAGGCAAAGCCGGTAAACAACAATTTTTCTGCGTATAGGAGCGTAAAAATTCGTCCCCGCTGGGTTCAGCGGGGACGAGGTATGGAATTGGGAATTACTCCTTGGTCAGGCTGCCCTTCTGGGCGCGGGTCTTGCTGTAGAGCACCAGAAGCAATGTGCCGATGACGCCGGCGGAAATAGCGTTGGACAGCGCGGCAACAGCGCCCTGGACAAACACCAGGGTGGGATCCTCAGCGTAGACCACGATGTCCAGAATGGGAGCGACGCCGATCCAGGCCACGGCGTTGGCGACCACCTGGAATACGTTGTACATCAGGATGTCCTTGCCCGTGAGCACACCGTCCTCCACATGGAGCCGGGGGAACACCAGGCCCATAATGAAGCCCGCTACGCCGGAAGCCACGACCCAGCTCCACCAGGCGCTGCCGTACTGCACGATGTCGGAGATGGCGTGGCCGATAAAAGCTACCAGGAAGCCGGCCAGAGGCCCGAACATAGCGGCGAAGAAGCCGCCGATGCCGTAAGCGGTCTGGATCTGAGTTTCGGGAATGCCGGTGGGGATCTTCACATACATGAACAGCACCGTAAACAGCGCTGCGCCCAGAGCCGTGCCGACCAGGGTTCTGGTGTTAAAGGTGAACATTTTTTTCTTCATTTCCAATAACCTCCGTTCTTAGTGAATGGGTATGAACGTACAGGAGCTATTTTACATCAATTATCCGGCTTTGTAAAGATGACAGTCCACTCGGGGCCAAAATTCAGGTCAAATTTTTTGCACATACTGCCCTGGCTGACGGCCATGGCCACCTTCATCAGCTCATTGTTGTAGATCATAGGGTCGCCCTTTTTGGCGAAGCCGAAGCTCTGGTGGAAGAGCACCGTCCGGTTGAACACCTCCGCGTCCTCGTGGAAGATGGACACATGAACCATGTCGCCGTATTGGAACCCCGCCCGCTGGAAGTCCGCCAGGGGGATGTTTGTCCAGAGGTTGCCAAAGTTGGGGTCATTGATCTCAAAATACCCCTTTACCTTTCCGGGGGCCACTTCGGGTGCGTAGATGGGATGCTCCACGATCTCCTCCACCGGGTATTCCGGGCCCACGCCCTCAAAATCGATGATGCCGCTGGCAAGCCTGGCGGCGGTGTAGCCGAACAGATCCCGACCGTGGAAGATGGCCACGCCCTCGGTGCCCTTGCCCCGGAGGCGGTTGACGGATTCGTCGATCTCCCGGACGGCCTCAATGCCGATGAACTTCTTCACATGGGTCAGGCTGCCGTTGTCCGGGGACACCACATAGTAGCCGTCCACGGTCTTTGCCACGCAGGCCCGGCGCTTGGTGCCCACGCCGGGGTCCACCACGGAAACATAGATGGTGCCCTTGGGCCAGAACTGGAGGCTCTGATACAGCCGGTAGCTGGCGCTCCAGGTGTCATACTGGGGCAGCTGGTGGGTGCCGTCGAAGATTTCCAGCTCCCGGTCCACGGACTTGACCACACCGTACATGGAGCTGACCGCGCCCTCGGCGTAGGTGAAGTCGGTCTGAAATACCAGAATGGGCTTGTCAAACATACTCATATTCTTTTTCCTCCTCAGATAAACGGATTCCAGAATCTGCCGTGATTGACGAAGGCGGTGACCGCCATGACTCCCGCCAGAATGGCAAGACACACGCCGATGCAGATGTAATCATTGCGCCCCATGGGGGTAGCCGCGTACCAGGTGCGCTTTTTGTGCTTGCCGAAGCCCCGAAGGTCCATGGCGTTGCTGACCACGTCCACCCGGTCCAATGTGGAGAAAATCAAAGGAATGCAGATGTTCATCACGTTTTTGATCCGGGTGCCCAGCTTCTCCTTTTTACTCAGGTCCAGGCCCCGGCTCTGCTGGGCCACGGCGATGTCGTTGTAATTGCGGATGGTGTCCGGGAAGTAGCGCAGGGTGAGGGCCAGAGCGAAGGCCGCCTTGTAGCTGACGCGGACGCCGTTGAGGGAGGCCGCGAACTCCGAGGGGTTGGTGGTGAGCAGAAACAGCATACCCAGGGGAATCACCGAGGCGTACTTGGCGAATTTGCTGATCTGGTAGAGAAGCTGCTCCTGGGTGACGGTGTAGCGGCTGTTAAACCGGAAAAGCTCGTGACAGGTTCCGTAAATCTCCACGCCGTAGGTGGGGTTGAACAGGTAGGTCAGCACGAAGTTCATGCCCAGGAAAATGACAACTGCCCACAGCATTACCTTGATCTGGGAGAAGGTGATGCCGGACAGCCGCAGCACGGTGAAGGAAAGCACCATAATCAGCAGAATGCTGCGGATGTCAAAGGTAAACATAACACTGGCGGAGAGAATCAGAAAGCAAAGGAGCTTTGTCAGGCCGGAGAGCTTGAACACCCAGTTGTCCCGCTCCACATAGTCGAAAATCTTATCCTTCACGGCGCACCACCTCCCGTTCGTAGTCGATGAAGTTCCGGACGAAGGCTCCGGGCTCCGGAATGAGTGCCATAGAGGCCAGATCGTAGAGGCTGGTCAGCTTCAGGCTGGCCCGGGAGGCGATTTCGGGATTTGTCAGGATGTCCACCGCCGTGCTGTCGCCGATCTTTCGACCGTCGCTGATGACAATGGCATGGGGGGTGTATTCCAGCATCAGGTGCATATCGTGGGTGATCATCAGGATGGTGACTCCCTGGTCGTTCAGGCTCTTGAGGAACTCCATGATCTCGGTATAGTGGCGGTAGTCCTGCCCGGCGGTGGGCTCGTCCAGAATCAGAATCTGGGGTTCCATTACCAGGATGGAGGCGATGGTCACCCGCTTCTTCTGCCCGAAGCTGAGGGCGGAAACCGGCCACTTTTTGAAGGGGGCCAGACCGCAGATTTTCAGGGCCTTCTCCACCTTCTCCCGGACGGTGTCCTCGTCCACTCCCCGGTTGCGCAGGCCCAGGGCCACCTCGTCATAGATCATGGATTTGCAGATCATCTGGTTGGGGTTCTGCATCACATAGCCGATGCGAAGGGAACGCTCCTTGATGGTGCTGCCGCGGAGGGATTCCTCCCGGAAGAGAATGTCCCCGGAGCTTTCCTTCACAAAGCCGCAGATCACCTTGGCCAGGGTGCTTTTGCCCGCGCCGTTGGTGCCCACGATGCTGACCATTTCCCCCTCCCGGATGGTAAAGGACACATCCTTGAGGATCTTCCGCTTCCGGTCATACTGGAAGTTCAGACCCTTTACGGTGAGGATGGGGGGCTTCCCGGGGGGAAGCTCCCGGGGCTGCCGGGACTGGTGCCACCGGAGCAGCGGCTCCCGGACGGCGTTTATATCCAGGGTTTCCAGCTGACCGGCATGGAGCTCCGGCGTAATGGGAATCCCGGCGTACTTCAGGGCTGTGACGTACAGCGGCTCCCGGATGCCCAGCTGGGGCAGGATTCCCGCGGCCATCAGGTCGTCCGGGGTCATGTCCGCGGCCACCCGGCCGTCGCTCATGACGATGATCCGATCCACCCGGCGGTAGAGCACATCCTCCAGGCGGTGCTCGATGATGACGACCGTTTTGTTGTACTCCCGCGCAATCCGGTCGATGAGATCGATGGCCACCTTGCCGGTGGCGGGGTCCAGGTTGGCCAGAGGCTCGTCAAAGAGCAGGGTTTCCACCTGGTTGACCATCACCCCGGCAAAGGCCACCCGCTGCTTCTGGCCGCCGGACAGCTCGTAAGGGGAGGATTTGAGCAGTTTCCCCATGTCCATCAGATCCGCCACTTCCCGGACGGTTTTCTTCATTTCCGCCTGGGGGACGCAGTCGTTTTCCAGGGAGAAGGCGATGTCCTCGCCGACGCTGAGGCCCACAAACTGGCCGTCGGAGTCCTGGAGCACGGTGCCCACCTTCCTGGACAGGGCGAAAATCCCCGCCTCCTTGGTGTTGAGGCCCCCTACCGTTACGCTGCCTGTAATCTCGCCCCGATAGCTGAAGGGGATCAGGCCGTTGATGCAGTGGCCCAGGGTGCTCTTGCCGCTGCCGGAGGGGCCCACGATCAGCACCTTCTCTCCTTTATAGATGGCCAGGTCGATGTGGTGCAGGGTGGGCTCCGCCTGGGAGAAATACTGGAAGGAAAAGTCCTTGAATTCAATAATGGGTTCTTTCATGCCGGACTCCTATTCATAGATGACCCGGGGAGCCCTGCGGATGTGGATTTTCCACTTGTTTCCCGTGCCGATGTTGTAGGCCCTGGCGAAGGAGCCCTGGTTGATGGCTACCGCCATGCAGTCCAGGCTGTTCACATACACCAGCGGCTCGCCCACGCAGACATCCGCGAAGCTCTTGGCATAGGTCAGAATGTTCTTATAGAGCATCCGGGTTTCGTTCTCGATGCTGATTTCCAGGCGGCCGCCGTGGGAGACCCCCAGTTTGACGAACAGCTCCCGGGGGATATTGGTCCAGAGACTGCCGAACCGGACGTCCAGCACGTCGATGGTGCCGCTGACGCTGTCGCCCTCCAGCTTGGCATCCACCACGGGGAGCTCAATGACGCTGCCCACATCCACGGCGGGCCCCACCTGCTCGAAGGTGATGACGCCCGCGGCCAGCCGTGCGCCGGTGAAGGCGTAAATGTCTCTGCCGTGGAAGGTGTAGCTCTCCCCGGAGCCCTGGAGCCGGTTCACGCTTTCGTCGATGATCCGGGCGGCGCGGATGCCGCACATCCGCTTGACGTGGGTGAGTGTGCCGTTGTCGGGGGTGATGATATAGTGGCCGCCGTTGGTTTCCACCGCGATGGATCGCCGGGTGGAGCCCACCCCCGGGTCGACTACGCTGACGAACACTGTGCCCTGGGGCCAGTAGCTGACCGTCTGGATTAAGCGGTAGGAGGCTTCCCAGATATCATAGGGGGTGATTTCATGGGTCAGGTTGGAGATGACAAGCCCGGGGTCGACCCCGTAGGCCACACCATACATGGCGCTCACCGCGCCGTCCACGGTGCCGAAGTCGGATTGAAAAACAAGTGGCTTCATTACGATTCATCGCCTTTCTGTATGATTTCTGCCATCAGTATACAGCCGAAAGACCGTAAATGCAAGGAAATCCCCGCGGCTCAGGCGAAAAAACACTTCACACCCCTTGCCTCGGGGAATTCTTCCATTTACTTCCACCAGGTTTCCAGAATGGCAAGGATTTGTTCCTCGTAATCCCCGTCAAAATCCTCGCTTTTCCCGGCGGAGCGGACGTTGCTCTGGGCGCCCCGCTCCGGGGCGGGGTACTCCCAGATGTGGTAGCTCAGTCCCTTGTGGACAAAGGTGATGCTGCCGCAGTCGTCCTCCTCATAGTATTGGAAAGGAACACCGTGGGATGTCAGGTGTTCGCGTACTCTGTTCAGCCGCATGGAATCTCCTCCTGATTACAATCTCGTGTAGATTGGCGCCTTTCAGCAGTCCGATAAATTGGTGTTTGAAAAAATGCTGTCATTGCGAGACCAGTGCGCACACTGGTCGTGGCA
>CAMFFO010000157.1 GCA_945949735.1 uncultured Clostridia bacterium
AACGGGGGGATTGCCACGACCAGTGTGCGCACTGGTCTCGCAATGACAGGTAATTAGCAACGCACCTTTTCAAACACTAATTCATCGGTGTATTCGAAACAGAAAAACCGCCGCCCGGATGGGCGGCGGTATACTATGGAATTGCGGAAATTACGCGGCGGGGGTGATGGCAGTGATGTGGGGGTTCATGCCCTCGTACCAGTACAGGAAGCCCTCCACGTCCACGGTGTCGCCCACGTTCAGTTCCCCCACAGTGGTGTAGACATCACTGTCGGGCCCGGTCAGGTAGCCCTCCACGCAGAACTCGTAGCTCTCGCCGTCCTTGCTCAGGGTGACGTAGATATCGTCGCCGGGCTCACCGTTCTTGTACTCAATGGCCTCCACGGTCATGCCCTTGAAAGCCACGAACTCATTCTGGTGGCTGATCATCTCGTCAGTACCCAGCAGCGCGGTCACATCCAGAGCCTGGGCCACATAGCTGTCACCCTTGACAAACTCAAAGGTGCCGTCCATGATCTCCACTTCGCCGGCCCACTCACCCTTATTGCCAGTGACCCGGATCTTGGTGCCGGGGGTCAGCTTCGCGGCATCCTCCTCGGAGCAGGAAAGCTCATACAGGAAGTAGGCTCCGTCAGGGCTCTGGCAGTAAACGGTGACCTTGTTGTCCCGCCAGGACTGATGGGCCTGGACATAGGTCTCCACGGTGACTTCCGCCTGCATCTCGGCGGCCATGTACTGCTCGTGGGTCATTGCCTTGGAACCGCCGCAGCCAGCAAGGGCAAGTGCCATGGTCAGAACCAGAAGCATCGCGATAATTTTCTTCATTTTCGCATTCTCCTTTAATATAAGGTTTGGTTTCGGTTTTGCTTGCTTCCTAATTATACATCATTTGCCAGAGAAATCAATCCGCAGACAGCAGATTTCACGATTTTTTCTTCCTGAGTTTGTCGAAAATCACATACGCGCCCATTCCAAGCCAACACAGAGCCAACCCGGTAAGCAGGAGCTTCGCCTCGGTGGGCAGGGGCCCCCGCTTCCCCGCATCCCCCCGGGGCTGAATCTGATCCAGGCGATACAGGGAGGTCACCTCGGAAAAGAGCTTGTCCATAGCCTTCCCGTCAAAGCTCTGGCCCCTTCGCACGCCCTTGTTCACGTTCTCAATCAGCTGTCCCGCGGCGTTGCGCAAGGAAGTGGAGCCGTTGAATACCGGGGTGACGAAGGTGTTTTCTGTGTTTTCCAGCAGCAGCTTCGCCGCGTCGATTTTCACGGAATAGTAGTAGTCGTTGTCCTCGCCGCTGCGGGAAAGATACTCCTGATACTCCGGGCTCTGCTGGGCCTTGGAGGTGACGGGCACATACCCTTCCGTGGTGGAGTAGGCAATCTGCACGGAATTGGTCAGCAGAAATTGGGCAAACAGCCAGCTGGCCAGCACCTCCTGGGGATCCTCCTTCTGGAACACGCAGAGGCTGGGGCCCTGGGAGATCATCCAGGGGTGCTCCGGGTCAACCTGGGGGATGGTCATGACCTGGGTCTCAAAGCGCACCAGCTTCTCCTCGGCGATGTCGATGAGGGGGGCGTCGGAGCCCATCCAGGTGGCCCCCGCCGTGGAGTCAATGGCAAAGACGCACTGCCCGGCGTTGAGGAAGTTGGCCGGATACCCCGCCAGCTTGAAGGTGTTGAAGGCCCCGGTTTCCGCGTGCTCGGCGATGGTCAGCAGCAGCTCCCGGGTGGTGTCATTGAAGATTTCAATTTCCCCGGCGTCCGTAGAGTAGCCCGCTCCCTTCTGCCGCAGCAGCTGGATCATCATGTTGTCCGTGGATTTGTAAATAAAGGGAATCAGCACCTTCTGGCCGTTTAAGAGGAAATTGCCGTCGGCATCCTTCTCCATGGCCGCCTCGGAGACCTCCCAGATGAAGTCCCAGGTGAGCTGCTCCGGCAGGGTATACCCCAGCTTCTCCACATAGGTTTTGTTTACATAACATGCCTCCGTGGAACGCATGAAGGGGATGGCGCAGAGGCTTCCTTCAATCACGCATTCCTCCAGGAACTCACCGATTACCTCCTGCCGGGTGGGCGAATCGAAGCGAAGCTCCTTTCCCCCCAGGCCGTAGCGGGGATCGTCAATCAGCGCATCCAGAACAGCCACCGTGTCCTCCCCCGTCAGGTAGGTGGCGATGTGGTCAGGGTAGGTGATGCACACATTGGGTGTGGTGTCCGTGGCGATGTTGGTGATCACATCGTTGTAAATCTTGCCATAGTCTGTATACAGCCGCAAATTCACGGTGATATTGGGGTACAGCGCTTCAAAATCCGCAATGGCCTGCTTGTAGATGGCCACCTGGGTCAGGTTGGTATCGTTCTTGGCCCAGAAGGTAATCTCATAATGTTTCCCGGTGTCAAAGGAATCGGGAACCGCAAAGGCAGGATGGAGCTGCTCCTGGGGGGTCTGGTCCGTCTGCTCCGCCAGAGAGCCGTGGCAGCCCGCAAGGGAAAGGCTGATCGCCAGGGCCAGTACCAGTGCAAGTAGCTTTTTCATCCCTTGGTACCTCCCCGGGCCACGCCGGCCATGATTTTCCTGCGGAACACCAGGAACAACACGATCAGCGGCGCGGAGATCACCACCACGGCGGCCATCATGGCGGGGATGTTCTCCCGGCCGAAGCCGTTCTCCCGAATCTCCTGGATGCCGTTGGAAACCAGGAAGTAGGCCTGGTCATCGGTGATCAGCCGGGGCCACACGTAGCTGTTCCAGCACTCGATGACCTTCAGAATGGTGACGGTGATGATGGTGGGACGGCAGATGGGGATCATCACCTTAAAAAGGTACTTGAGATCCGAGGTTCCGTCCACCTTTGCCGCGTAATACAGCTCGTCCGGCACCTGGGCAAAATTCTCCCTCAGCAGGTAGATGTAGAATACCGAGGTCACCGAAGGCAGAATGAGCCCTAAGAAGGTGTTGCGCAGATCCCAGTTGGTGATGGTGACGAAATTGGTGATCACCACCAGCTCCCCGGGGATCATCATCAGGGCGAGAAAGCCTGTAAACACCAGATCCCGTCCCCGGAACCGGAGTCTCGAGAAAGCGAAGGCCGCCAGCACCGTGACCACCAGCATCAGCGCCGTGGTGCCCAGGGTGAACAGAATGGTGTTGACGAAATACCCGCCCAGGGGCACGGCGGTAAAGGCCGTCCCGTAATTTTCCAGGGTGGGGGCCGTGGTATAGAGCTTGGGCACCCATTCGGAGTTGTAGGCGCCATAGCTTTTCACCGAGGTCAGCAGCATCCAGTAGAAGGGAAACAGCACGATAACCGCCCACACCGTCAGCAACGCATACAGCACCCCGGTGCCAACGCGCTTGCGCAGCCGTGCGGAGCGTTCGATCCGCTCAAAATCCATTTTGCTCCCTCCTTAGGAATAGTGGACGTGCTTCCGGCTCACCAGCAGGTTGATGCAGGTGATGGTCAGCACAATGGCGAAGAGGATCATAGCCGCCGCCGAGGCGTAGGAGGGATAGCCGCCGGAGTCGCCGTAGAGCATATCATAGACATAGCCCACGATGGTGTTCATCCCCGCGGCGTTCAGGTCCACACCGAACAGGGCCACCGCGTCGGAGTAGGCCTTGAACGCCCCGATAAAGCCCGTGATCACCAGGTAGAACACCGTAGGCGAGATCATGGGCAGGGTGATCCGGGTAAAAACGCGCCACTTGGGCGTCCCGTCAATCCGGGCGGCGCTGTAGTACACGGGATTCACCGAGGCCAGGGCGCTGGTGAGGATCAGGATTTTAAAGGGCATCACGATCCACACGGTATACACGCACAGCACCAGCATTTTCGCCCAGTAGGGGCCGTCGATAAAGTCCACCGGCCCCGCCCCGAACCAGCTGAGCACCAGGTTCGCCAGGCCGTCGGAATAGGGGGTTTTCTTGAACAGGATCATGAACACCAGGCCCACCGCCAGGGTGTTCGTCACATAGGGCAGGAAGTACACGGTCTGGTACAGCTCCCGCAGCTTCCGGATGGAGCTTAGCCCCAGGGAGATCAGAAGCGCCAGCCCCGTGGACACGGGCACCGTGATGATCACGAGGATAAAGGTATTCTTCACCGCCTGGAGGAAGTAGGGATCCCGCAGCACATAGGAGAAGTTCCCCAAGCCCACCCCCCGGTGGGTCTGGGAGGCGAAGTTGAAGCCCTCCTCCAGGGAGTAGATCATCACGTCCACCAGCGGGTATACCAGAAACAGCCCCAGAAATACCAGGGCGGGCAGCAGGTAGAGCCAGCCCTTACGGTTTTGTTTTTCCATAAGCCCGCTCCTTAAAAACGAATCCGGCTGCCGTCCGCGCTGTCAAAGAGGAAGAGCTTCCCCTCCTTCAGGTGGAAACGAATGGTGTCCCGGTGGGTAAATTCCAGATGCTCGGAGCCCACAATGGCCCGGATGCAGTCGCCCTGGAAGGCCTCGTTGCGGCACACCACGCTGATGTCCCGGCCCATGACCTCCACCCGATCCATCCGGCAGGGAAGCTCCCCGTCCTCCCGGGGCACGAAGCCCTCCGGCCGAATTGCCGCCACCACCTCCCGGTCGACCATACCGGGGAGATTCAGCACGGCATCCTCTCCGATGTACAGCTTCTCCCCCTGGATCCGGGCAGAGAACACGTTGATGGGGGGCGTTCCCAGGAACTTTGCCACGAACAGGTTCACCGGGTTGTCGTAGACCTCCTGGGGCCTGCCGATCTGCTGCACCACACCCTCGCGCATCACCACGATCAGGTCGGAAATGGACATGGCCTCCTCCTGGTCGTGGGTGACGAATACGGTGGTAATGCCGGTGGAGCGCTGAATCCGGCGGATCTCCTCCCGGGTCTGCAGCCGCAGCCGGGCGTCCAGATTGCTCAGGGGCTCGTCCAGCAGGAGAATCCTCGGCATCTTCACCAGGGCCCGGGCAATGGCCACCCGCTGCTGCTGGCCGCCGGAAAGCTCACTGGGCTTCCGCTCCAGCAGGCCCTCGATCTGAACCAGCTTCGCCGCCTCCAGGGCCTTTTCGTTCATCTGCTCCTTAGTCAGGCGATCCTTTCCCTTCCGGTTTTCCAGGGGGAACCGGATGTTCTGCAGCACCGTCAGGTGGGGATACAGGGCATAGTTCTGGAACACCAGCCCCACCCCCCGGTGCTCCGGGGGCAGATTCGTCACATCGTCCTCGCCGAAGTAGATCTTCCCGGAGGTGGGCTCCTGCAAGCCACTGAGCAGGTTTAAGGTGGTGGACTTGCCGCAGCCCGAGGGGCCCAGAAGGCCGATCAGCTTCCCGTCGGGAATCTCAAAGCAGAAGTCATTCACCGCCACCACCTCCCGGGGGTCGCGCTTACTCCGGCTGGGGAACTTTTTGGTCAGATGCTGCAAGGTAACTTTCATGTGATCCCTTCCTCTGAAAACTTTCCTGTTATAAAGTGCGGTAAATTGGTGTTTGAAAAATAATGCTGTCATTGCGAGACCAGTGCGCACAC
>CAMFFO010000158.1 GCA_945949735.1 uncultured Clostridia bacterium
AGGTGGAGGGCATCAACCGCGTCCTCCTGGACCTGACCCCCAAGCCCACGGGGACCATTGAGTGGGAATGACCGTCAAAACGGCTCAAACCCGCATGAATACAGGGTTTTTGACCTGTCAATCTGCCTTGTGATACTGGATTGATACTATTCGTGTCAACCCGGTACACAAGAGAATGATTGCAAAGGGCAAGCAAGCCGCCCTGCTGAACGACAAATTCAGCAGGGCGGCTTTGCTTGTCCTATTTTTCTTTTCTCCAAGGAACATAGTAGTCAAACCGTTTGCTGTCGTCACAGGTACACGGCCAGTTGATTTTCCATTCAAAGTATTCCTCCCTGGTAATTTCCCCGGCGTGAAGTTCCTGCTGACGCAAGAGCCATTCCCGCATGAACTCATCTACCAGCCCATAGTTGAAGTATATGCCCACGGGAGGTTGAGCGGGCCAGTCGTCCGTGTCATTGTAGCGGACGGCGGTATCATCGGAGGCCCCCGTCTTGCCGGGATTGCGGACAAGCTGAAACAAGCGGATGGAGCCGGGGCTGTCCTCGTCCAGCCAGAAGAATGTCCGCATGAAGTCCTCGGCGCAGCCAGGACGGAGCGTGTAGAAGTTCTGGAAGTCTACCCGAAGCGCCTGGGCAATCTTGTCCAGCAGTTCCCTTTTCGGAACACGGTAATTCGTTTCGTACTGGGCAATACGGTTGTCCGCTCCCTTTTCCTCAAAACCGACAGCCAGCCCCAATTCCTTTTGCGTCATGCCTCGAAAAGTTCGGATTTTCTTGATTTTTTCTCCTACTGTCATATGTTCCACCGCCTTTGAACATAGTATAGCGCAAATAAGCGAAATACGCAAGAGAAAAATTAACAAAATTGCGAAATTTCCTCTTGACATTAACAACCATGCGAATGTATAATAAGGACGTTGGCATTAACAATTTTGCGAATAAGAAGCGAGGAGGTGAAAACATGAGCAAGGAACTGTTTGTACGGGCCGAGGAAGTGGCCGGGGTGCTGGGTATCTCCAAACCCTACGCCTACAAGCTGGTGCGGGAGATGAACGAGGAACTGAAGCAGAAGGGTTTCCTCACCATCCCCGGACGGGTGAGCAGGAATTACTTTGAGGAAAAGTTCTATGGACTGCGGGAAAATCAGTAAGGAGGGAACAAAATGCCAGCATACAAAGACAAGGCCAAAGGCACATGGTATGCGTCCTTTTACTTTGAGAACTGGACAGGGAAAAAGGAAAAGAAGATGAAACGGGGTTTCAAGACCAAGCGGGAGGCGCTGGAGTGGGAACGGACGTTCCTGCAACAGCAGACCGCTGACCTGGATATGACCTTTGAGAGTTTCGTGGCGCTCTACGCTACGGACATGAAAGGCCGTATCAAGGAGAACACCTGGGGGACGAAAGAGCATATCCTCTACAAGAAGCTGGTGCCATACTTCGGCAAGCGGAAAATGAGCGAGATTAGTTCTAAAGAGGTCATGGCGTGGCAAAGCGAAATGCTCAACTACCGGGACAAGAACGGCAAGCCCTACTCCCCCGTTTACTTGAAAACGCTGCACAATCAGTTGAGCGCCGTTTTCAATCATGCGGTGAAGCACTACAAGCTGAAAGCCAACCCCGCCGCCCAGGTGGGCAACATGGGCAAGGCCAAGGGCCGGGAAATGCTGTTCTGGACGAAAGCGGAGTATCTGAAATTTGCTGACGCTATGATGGACAAGCCCCTCTCCTACTATACCTTTGAAATGCTCTACTGGTGCGGTATCCGGGAGGGGGAATTGCTGGCCCTCACCCCTGGGGACTTCGACTTTGAGAAGCAGACGGTTTCCATCTCAAAATCCTATCAGCGTATCAAGGGCCAGGATGTAGTCACCGACCCCAAGACCGCCAAGAGCAACAGGGTCATTCAAATGCCCGCTTTCCTCTGTGAAGAAATGGAGGACTACATCAAGAGCCTGTATGCCGCAAAGCCGACAGACCGCATTTTCCCCGTGACGAAATCCTACCTTCACCGGGAGATGGACAGGGGAGCGAAAGAGGCGGGGGTCAAGCGGATCAGGATTCACGACCTCCGACACAGCCACATTTCCCTGCTGATTGACATGGGCTTCACCGCCCTGGCAATCGCTGACCGGGTGGGACATGAAAGTATCGACATCACCTACCGCTACGCTCACCTGTTTCCCACCCGGCAGGCGGAGATGGCGAACAAACTGGACATGGAGCGAAAGGGGGCTTAAATCATGTCTGCAAAGAACCTTGACAACCACAACCGATGGAGAAGCAAAACCATAGCGTTCCGGGTGTCCCCGGAGGAAAACGAACAGATTGAGATTGCCGTCCGCCTCTCCGGGCTGACCAAGCAGGACTACATCACCCGGCGGCTCTTAGACCGGGCCGTGGTGGTGCAGGGCAATCCCAGGGTCTACAAGGCCCTGCGTGACCAACTCGCCGCCGTCCTGGGGGAACTGCGGCGCATTGAGGCCGGGGGCGACGTGGGGGATGAACTTCTCGCCACCATTGACCTTATCTCAGTGACGCTGGGCGGCATGAAGGAGGATTGATAGATTGATGGATTCCAGAGAAACGAAAAGGACTGTCCCGGTTCCGTCTGTTGGCGCAGACGGGGAACAGCCCATTTCACAAACAACTACCAAAAGTATAGCAGAGGAAACGGCTGAAAACAACCCCCAAGAGGAAAGTTTGGAAGAAATGCTCCGGGATATGCGGCGCATGAGCGACTCGGCTTACCTCCACACGGTTTCTATGAACGACCTTTACCAGAACATCTACCAGAGCAGACCGCCCGTAATTGACGGTCTGCTCTACCCTGGGACATACCTCTTTGCGGGAGCGCCCAAGGTGGGCAAGTCGTTCCTGATGGCCCAGCTTGCCTACCATGTCAGCACCGGCCTCCCGCTGTGGGACTATCCCGTTCACAAGGGGACTGTCCTCTATCTGGCGCTGGAGGACGATCACCGCCGCTTGCAGGGGCGGCTATACCGAATGTTCGGCACAGAGGGCACCAACGACCTGCTCTTTGCGGTCTACGCCAAGCAGCTCGGCGTTGGCCTGGAGGAACAGCTAAAGAAGTTCGTCCGGGAACACCCGGACACCAAGCTGATTATCATTGACACCCTCCAGAAAATCCGAGAGGCTGGCGGGGATAAGTACAGCTACGCCAACGATTACGAGGTGGTGGGGAAACTGAAACGATTTGCCGATGATTGCGGCGTCTGCCTCCTGCTGGTACATCACACCCGGAAACAACAGGCCGATGATAAGTTCGATATGATCTCCGGCACCAACGGACTGGCGGGAGCAGCGGACGGAGCCTTTCTTCTTCAAAAGGAGAAGCGGACGGACGGCAACGCCGTTCTGGACGTGGCCGGGCGTGACCAGCAAGACCAGCGATTCTATCTTACCAGGGACAAGGAACGGCTGATATGGACGCTGGAGCGTACGGAAACGGAGGCATGGACAGAGCCGCCCGACCCGGTGCTGGAGGCCATAGCCGCCCTTGTGACGGCGGAGAAGCCGACCTGGGGTGGTACGGCCACCGAGCTGGTAGCGGCGCTCCAGACCGACATGAAGCCCAACGCCCTGGCGATGCGGCTAAACGTCCGGGCCGGGAAGCTGCTGATAGACTACCACATCCGCTATGAGAACAGCAGGAGCCACGCCGGGAGAAGTATCAGCCTGACGCTGGAACCGCCCCAGGCGTGACGACCGTGACGGCTTTTTTGAGGGCGGGGGCGGTGTCTGAAACATCGTCACAGTCGTCACGGCTGTCACAGGGAGCGGCCCCAGACGTTTCCCACCCCCACCGCAACCCAGCGAAGCGGTTGCGGTGGGGAGAGGAGGGGCAAGGGAGCGGAGTGAGGGATGGACACAAGGCCGTCCCGAATGGAGCGGACTTTGACCCGACGAGGTGCAGGGTGCCCTTTTCTGCGAAGTATACCCTGCGGGTAAAAGGGCGGCCCTGCTGGGGGAGGCAACCGCACACCGAGCCGCAGCGAGGCGTTTCGGAGGCCAACCGCCGCTTGCGGCGGCTCTTAGGCCGGAGATGTTGCCGGGGACAAAGCCCCCACACCCCCTCGGAGAGCCCACGACACTTTGCAGCCCGAAGGGATGAAAGTGTCATAGTGGGTTATTACACTTCCCGCAGGAAGTGCCTCCCCCGAACCCCCGTCCTCTTTCAACAACCCAACATCTGAAACAGGAGGATTTTTGCCTATGGCGAGAGGCGACGGTATTGACCGTACCAACGCAAGAAATATGAGGCTGACCGAAACCAAGATCGGCAACACCCAGCAGCACAACGAGCGTGAGAAGGATTCCTATGTCAATCAGGACATTGTACTGGAGCGGACGCCGCTCAATGTCCATTTCAAAACCCCGTCTGCCGGGTATCGGGAGATGTTTGCTCAAATGGAGGCCGACGGCGTGATCTCCACCCGTGGCATCAAGGAGGATGCCTTTCGATACGGTGAGTTGGTCTTTGATGTAAACTCCGCTTACTTCTACAATCACGGCGGGTATGACTTCGCAAAACAATTTTACACCGAAGCCTATAAAGCCGCAATCAAAATCGTGGGCGGAGAGCAGTATATTTTGTCGGCGGTCATGCACGCCGACGAGCGCAACCGGGCCATGTCCGAGGCGCTGGGGGAGGACGTGTACCACTACCACCTCCATGTGGTCTATATCCCGGTGGTGGAGAAGGAGATACGCTGGACAAAGCGGTGTAAGGACAAGTCCCTGGTGGGAAAGGTCAAGGAAACGATCATGCAGGTGAGCATGAGTAAGAAGTGGGCGTCCAAGTCCATTCTGGACGAAGCTACCGGAGAACCGCTATGCACAGCTAAGGGCAAGCCCGTCCTACGAAAGTCGTACAGTGTCCTGCAAGACGATTTCTTTGAGCATATGCGCTCCGCTGGCTATGACAATGTAGAGCGCGGGGAGCGTGGCAGTTCCGAGGAACATTTGACTGTTACGCAGTTCAAGACGGAGCGTGAGCAGGAACGGCTTGCACAGCTTCAAGAGGCATCGGCGCTGGCCCAGGTTGAGGCCGACCAAAAGAATAAGGAGGCGGCAGCAGCCGAGAAGAAAGCGGCCCAGGCCAGGGCAAAGCTGGACGATGTAGCTCCCTTGCTCAAGGGCATGGAAAAGCTGGCGGCGGACTTCTCCGACGATTCAGAGCGGACGCTGCCGGAGGCGGGGCCGCTGGAATCGGCCAAGTCTTACCGAGAGAAGAAGGCCAAGCCCCTTTGGGAGAAAATCGTCAAAGTGCTGCGCTCCGTCTATCGGGCCTATTTCGACCTCAAAAGCAGGTTTGAGCGGTTGCAAAGCGCCTATGATCGGGAGGTCAGCAAGAACGGCTCTCTTTCCACCAGGATTTACGAGGTCTGCGCCGAGAGGGACGGCTTAAAAGGACAGGTCAGGGACTATGAGCGGGTCAGACGGGCCATTGGCCCAGAACAGGCGGACAA
>CAMFFO010000159.1 GCA_945949735.1 uncultured Clostridia bacterium
TTGTGGAAAAAGAGGAGACCGCCGCAGCCGCTCCCGCAGAATCCCCGGCGCAGGACCCCGCCTCTGAGGAAGCCCCCACCGCCGGTCAGGACCTCCCCCCTCTTGAATAAATCCAAATCCTACCGGCCAGACACGGCAAACCGATAAACTGGTGTTTAGGCTATCGGCTTTCCGCAGCAACCCGGCAAATTGTTGTTTAGCGCACAACCTCAAGCAACAGAAAACCCTGTCATCCTGAGCGAAGCGCAGCGAAGTCGAAGGATCTTGGCACTGAATTTACCCGAAAGCGAAACAAAATGCGTAGATCCCTCGACTCGCTGCGCTCGCTCGGGATGACAGCCTTTTTGTGTAAACAACAATTTGCGTGTTTGCTGTTTTAAGCCGATAACCTTAACTGGTGTTTGTCGGGCTGCTGAGTTCACCCGATAAACGTTCCGGAAACGCGCCGGAGCGCCCCCATTGGAGGCGCTCCGGCGCTATTATTTTATGTGCTTATCGGGTTAACTCAGCAGTTCGACAAATTGGTGTTTGAAAAATAATGCTGTCATTGCGAGACCAGTGCGCACACTGGTCGTGGCAATCCCCCGGTTAGAGGGAAAATGTATCGACAACTGCCCCACAGAGCGGGAAAACCTTGCGATTTTTGGTGGTAATCGTTACCTGGTTCCTTTCAACCGGGGGATTGCCACACCAGGCTGCGGCCTGGTTCGCAATGACAGGTAATTTGGGACGCAGCCCGACAAACACCAATTTACCGATTTGCTGAGTCAAGCCGATAAGCACATTATTTTATCCATGTAAATCTGGGCCCTTCTGCTCCGGTGATGCCGTTGGGCCGGAAGCCCGCTTTTTCCAGCACCCGCTGGGAAGCACGGTTTCCCGGGTCGGTTTCCGCCTGGATTTCCCGCACCCCGGGCTGCCGGGAGGCCCACAACACCATGGCCTTCACCGCCTCGGTCATAAAACCCCGGCCCTCATAGGCGGGGTACATTCCGTAGCCGATTTCTACGATCCCCTCCGGGGACAGGCCCTTGAAGCACAGATCCCCCACCGCCTCTTGGGTTCCCCGCAGGCGCATCTGCCAGGCGGTGTACCACAGCCGGTTTTCCGGATGCGTCAACGCCAGCTCCCGCATTTCGGTATAAGCCTGCCGCATCTCCGGGTCCTGCTCAATGTCGATCAACGTCAGCATCTGCCCATCCGACAGCGGCACAATTTCCAGCCTCTCCGTAGTAACCAAAGCCATTCCTCCACTCCCGCACGGCAGACGGACAAATTGGTATTTGTCGAGATGCCACCGTAGGGGCGGATATTATCCGCCCGCAACCTTACCGCATGGATAGCACGCGCATTCACCGGAAATGCTCAAAAACCGGAACGTTTCGGGCGGATACTATCCGCCCCTACGGTGGAAACGCAATGTGTTTGAAATCGTCAAACACCAATTTATCTCTCTGCGGTCATACCGCTTTTGTTTTTCGGCGGGCTTTCTGAATTGTCAATTTGTTCCCTGTTTCAGCTCCCAGAGCTTGACCTGGCTTGCCTTTTCGTACAGGCGCAGGTAGCTGTCGTAGCGGGTGGGCTGGATTTCTCCCCGATCCAGGGCGGCCCGGACGGCGCAGCCTGGCTCCGACCGGTGGGAGCAGTCGTGGAACTGGCATTTCCCCAGACAGGGCTCAAAGTCCGGGAAGGCGTACTGCAGATTCTCCTTGAGAATCACGTCCATCTGATCCGTGTCGAAGGAGGAAAACCCCGGGGTATCCGCCACGAAGGTATCCTCCCCCAGATCGAAAAGCTCCACGTGCCGGGTGGTGTGCCGTCCCCGGCCCAATTTCTCGGAAACCTCCCCCACGGGAAGCCCCAGCTCCGGGTGAAGCCTGTTGAGGATGCTGCTCTTGCCCACGCCGGAATTGCCCGTGAAGGCCGTCAGCTTCCCCCGGATCAGATCCCGCAGCCGCTCCACACCCTCGCCTGTTTCCGCGCTGGTGCGGATCACCGGAAAGCCTGCCGCTTCATAGATACGCGCCAGATCCTCTCCGGGGTCTAAGTCGCACTTGTTGACGCACAGGTACACCGGCACCCCCTGATCCCCCGCGATGGCCGCCACCCGGTCGATCAGAAAGGGCTCCGTAATGGGATTCACGTTGGCGGCGAACACCACCAGGGCGTCCACATTGGCCACCGCCGGACGGACAAAGCTGCTGCGCCGGGGCAGGATTTTCTCCACCATGCCCTTGCCCCGCTCCAGGGTGATTTCCGCCAGATCCCCGGTCAGGGGCGTGACCCCCTCCCGGCGCAGGATCCCCCTGGCGCGGCAGGTCACCGTCCCCCGGGGCGTGCGCACCTCGTAAAAGCCGCTTAAGGAGCGGACGATGCGCCCCGTTTCTCTCTGCTCCATTTATCCGAACTCCACGATCTTGGAGGCATAGAGCACGTCGTTGATATACAGGTCGTACTTCTGCTCTCCTCTGCCCTTCAGCTCCAGGGTCAGGCTGTTGACACCCGGCTCAATGCGGCTGGGCTCCATCACCAGGATCCCCTCCAGGTAGATGGTCAGGTCGTAGGGCTCCTCCCGAACCGGCAGTTCGAAGGTGACGAACTGGCTGACCAGCTCCTCCTGAGTCTCCTCCTCGGTGGGTTCGGTGGTTTCCTCGGGAATGGAGGCGTATTCCAGCAGGATCTCCGTGGTAATGTCGATCTCGTCGTCCTTCTTCACGGACTGGTAAACCACGATGCCGGGGTCTTTGTCGCTGGACACCTCCCGGGTGCGGATGTTCTTAAAGCCCACCTGATCCAGGACCCGCAGGGCAATGTCCAGATCCATTCCGATCACATCGGGCATCTTCTGCAGGATCATCTCCGGGCCCACGCTGACCCAGAGCTTCACGGTCTGGCCGGGGGTCAGCTCCGTTCCGGCGGAGGGCTCGGTGCGGATGACCACCCCCGCGTCATAGATGGAGCTGGTCTCGTTGCGCACCAGGGGCAGGAAGCCCTGATTCTCCAGGAAGGAGCGGGCTTCCTCCTGGGTCACGCCCACCAGATTCTCCATCACCTTCACCTGGGGCTCCTCGCCCATGCTGATGGTGAGGACGATTTCCGTGCCCTTCACCACCCGGCTGCCGCCCACAGGCTCCTGGCGCATGATCTGGCCCTTCTGGTACTGGTCGCTGTATTCCTGGGGCTGGAACCGGAAGGTGAAGTCGGCATACTGTGCGCTCATATCATCGCTGAAGAAGCTGCCCACCAGAGAAGGAACCTCCACCAGCTCCTTCTCCTGGTTCAGCAGAGCCCCGTTGAACAGCGCGGCCAGGAACACGCAGATGGAGATCACCGCCACGGCGCTGCAGACCACAATGGCAATGGTGGCCACCCGGCTGCGCTCGGCTTCCCGGCGTTCCTGCTCCTGCCTGCGTCGCTGGGGCCCGGTAGAGCGAGTCTTGGTTTCGGGCTCGGAACGTTTCCGGGGGGAAGGGGTCTGGCGTCTGCCGGGCTCCTGGGCCGGGCGCGTCCCGGTTTTCTGCATCACCACCCGCTCGGCGGTGGTAATGGGCGCCTGGGCCACGGGCATGGCGGGTCTGGCCGGCTGCTCCTGGGAGGCGTAGTCAAAGACGATGGAAGGATTCTTCCGGAATTCCTCCATATCCCGCAGCATCTCCGTGGCGGAGGCATAGCGGTCCTTCACATCCAGGGCCATGCCCTTTTGGATAATCTGCTCCAATCCTCTGGGGATGTTGGGATTCAGCACCGAGGGGGGCACCGCCCCGCCGTTGATGTGCTGGATGGCCACGGCCACCGGGGATTCCCCGTCATAGGGGGGACGGCCCGTGGTCATTTCGTACATCACCACGCTGAGGGAGTACAGATCCGACCGGTTGTCGGTGTAGCTGCCCTTGGCCTGCTCCGGGGAGATATAGTGCACGGAGCCCAGGGCCTCCTTGGTGAGGGTGTTGCTCTTGGACATGACCCGGGCGATGCCGAAGTCCATGACCTTCACGGAGCCGTTTTTCAGCACCATGACGTTGTGGGGCTTGATGTCCCGGTGGACGATGCCCCGGCTGTGGGCGTGCTCCAGGCCCGTGGCGATCTGCATGGCGAAATGCAGGGTTTCCTTCCAGTTGAGGGATCCCTTCTTCTCCATATACTGCTTCAGGGAGATGCCGTCAATCAGCTCCATGACAATGAAGTTGGCGTTGTCCGAGGAGGAAACATCGTACACCTGTACGATGTTGGGGTGGCTGAGCATCGCCACGGCCTGGCCCTCGGCCCGGAACCGGCGGCGGAACTCCTCGTCCCTGGCGAATTCATCCTTGAGTATCTTAATGGCCACCAGCCGGTTCAACCGGTGGCAGCGGGCCTTATATACAACGGCCATCCCGCCGGTACCGATGACTTCGAGAATCTCGTACCGACCGTCCAAAAGCCGTCCAATATACTGATCCATGTGTACAATTGCTCCTTTCGCGGCTATGAGCTGATCCGGCTAAACCAGAATCAGAACGGTGGTCACATTATCGGGGGCGCCCCGGTTTTTGGCGATGTCCAGCAGACGTTTGCAGCATTTGCGCTTGTCCACGCCGTGAACCGCCTCAAACAGGATCTCCTGATCGTCCATCATATTGCTCAGGCCGTCGGAGCACAGCAGGAGGTAGTCCCCCTTTTCCACGTCGTAATGGCCGATATCGCACATCACCGTGGGCTCTGTACCGATGGCGCGGGTAATGAAATTCTTTCCGGGATAGGACTTGGCCTGCTCGGCGGTCAGATCCCCCCGATCCACCATCATCTGCACCAGGGAGTGATCCCGGGTAAGCTGATGGATTCCGTCGTCGTTGATGCCGTAGGCCCGGCTGTCGCCCACATGGACGATGGTTGCCCTTTTGCCCCGAACCAACGCCGCAACCAGGGTCGTCCCCATGCCGTCGAACTCCTCGAACTGCTGGGCCTGGTCATACACCGTAAAGTTTGCCAGCTTCACCGCGGAGCGGAGCATCTGATCCACCCGGTCCTGGCTCATGCCGGGAGCGTAGGAGCGGCAAATTTCCTGGGAAAACACATCCACTGCCAGCATACTGGCGATATTGCCGGATTTCGCGCCGCCCATGCCGTCGCATACCACGGCCAGCACGGCGCCCCGATCCAGCTTTTTCACCTGGTAGGCGTCCTGATTCTGTTTCCGGACGCACCCGGCGTCCGTCAGTCCCCATACCTGCATCGCGATCCTCCTTCCGGCGGTTTTTCCGGCCCCAAATTCCGTCGATCGTTCAAGCTCTCTCAGCGAAGCGATAAATTGGTGTTTACAGTTTCCAAGCACCTTACGTTGCTACCGTAGGGGCGGATAT
>CAMFFO010000160.1 GCA_945949735.1 uncultured Clostridia bacterium
TCCGCCCCTACGGTGATAGTGTTGTAAGCGCCAATTTGTTGCAAAAACACTGTAGGGGAGGCATTGATGCCTCCCGTAGGGCAGTGCGTTTTCGCCGAAATGCCCCGGAAAACGGTACATTTTACCGCCGGGAGTGGTGCTCCGCGCAGCGAATCAGAATTACCATGATTGCCGGTGGCAATCATTCCATAATTTCAATGAATGCCTCCCCTACAGTAGGTTCGCACCGCATTGCAATATCGGACGTACAAACACCAATTAAGGTTATCGGCTTAAAACAGCAAACACGCAAATTGTTGTTTACACAAAAAGGCTGTCATCCCGAGCGAGCGCAGCGAGTCGAGGGATCTACGCATTTTGTTTCGCTTTCGGGTAAATTCAGTGCCAAGATCCTTCGACTTCGCTGCGCTTCGCTCAGGATGACAGGGTTTTCTGTTGCTTGAGGTTGTGCGCTAAACAACAATTTGCCGTGTTGCTGCGGAAAGCCGATATCCTAAACACCAATTTATCGTACTGCTGAGTTGACCCGATCAGCACAATATATATTGTCCTCCCCCTCCGTCCGACCCCATATGTTGATTCGCGCCTCTTCCCGGTCGTTTCGTGCCGGACATATTGACAGCCATATTATCATTCGTTATGATACAGGGTAAGATACTGCGTCCTCTCAACGTATCCCTTTCGGCTGAGAAAATTTTTGAAAAAAATTAAAAATAATCTGAACCGTTTTTGCTTTCTCAGCCGTCTTAATTAGTGAAAGGATAATAGAAGAACGCTCGTCCTACTTATCTACAACCTCTGAAGGAGGAAAACAGTATGAAGCATTCATTACGTACACGTGTCCTGGCCCTGATCATGGCGATTGCCATCGTCCTGTCCACCGGCGTCCTGAACTCCGCCGGATGGCTGCTGGCCAGCAATGGAAAAGGCAATGGGAACAACAAGGAGGCAACCTCCACGACGGATCCCACCCAGGCCTCCCAGGGCGGCTCCACGACCGAGACGCTGACTGTGGAGTCCACGGATCCCACCGGGGAATCCACCGATCCCACCGGGGATTCCACGGATCCCACCGGGGAATCCACCGATCCCACCGGGGAGTCCACGGATCCCACCGGGGATTCCACCGATCCCACCGGGGAGTCCACGGATCCCACCGGGGAGTCCACCGATCCCACCGGGGAGTCCACCGAACCGCAGGCCAGCGTGAAGCTGACTGTGGAGCTTCGTGCTGTCTATGCGGATGACTCCCGGGAGTCCGCCGTTCTGGAAAAAGCGGAGCTGGATTTCACCGGCGATGAGACGGCCAAGACCTACGCCGTGTCCATCCCCGACCTGGAGGGCTACACCTTCGCCATCACCGGCGCGGCGATGGAGCGCAACGTCGAGACCGGCAAGTACGAGGCTTCCCTCTCCCGTCCCGGGGAGGACAGCACGCTGGTGATCACCGTCACCTATACCCCCGTGCCCGAGGAGCCTGCCGGTGAGGAAACTCCCGACGAGACGGAAGTGTACACCGTGTACCTGACCCATGCGCTCTATGTGGAGGGCTACGGCTGGTACGCCGATCAGAAGGTTCCCACCACCGTTCCCGCCTCCGCCTTTGTGGACGGGGTGCTGGATACCTCCGCCTATGCCTACCAGCGCACCGGTGTGGTGCTGACGGAGTCCAAGACCATCACCCTGGAAAAGGCCGCCGCCGGCCAGGGCAGCGCGGTGCTGGGCTACGCCGTGGCGGAGGGCTACCGGGCCGTGGTGAACGGCGGCGCTTCCGGGGCCGCTACCTATTCCATCTATCAGGGCACCTTTGACATGGTGACCATCGTTCCTCAGGGACAGGTTCGGGTCACCGTCAAGGTGATGAAGGGCGATGTGTCCGTGCGGGATCCCATCGTGAAGATCATTCCGCTTGACGAGAAGGGCGAGGCCACGTTTACGGAGACCATCAAAATTGACCCCCACCATACCCCCACTGTCGACATCGGCACCATCACCCCGGAGGGTTTCCTCACGGTTCCTCTGACGGAAGCTGACACGGACGTCACGGTCACCGTCACCCTCACTGCGGATCCCGTGACCTATACGGTGCGGCACTGGTTCCAGGCTCTGGACGGCTCCTATGTGCAGGATTCTGCCAACTACGCTGACGAGACCAAGGACAGCTTCTACGGCGAGATGACCGCAGCCGCCGCCAAGGAAGTGCCCCACTTCCAGGCCCGGCCCTTTGAGCAGACGCCTCTGGAGAACGAGGGTCAGGTCATCGACATTTACTATGACCGGGATACCTACAAGCTGACCTACAACACCCAGGGCGGCTCCTACGTCTCCCCCGTGACCGATATGTACGGGAATACTGTGACGGTCTACACCACGGCCGAGGGAGACCCCGTGCTGAGCTGCACCCAGGTACAGCATACCCATGAGTCGTATACGCATGAGCCATCATGGAGGTATAGTGGGCAAGTTGAGGGCTGCTACATTTGTCAAGGATCTTGGAGGGGGTATTCCTGGGTTCTTAACTGTGGCATGGACGAACATACTCACAGTGATGCTTGCTATACTCCTGGCATTGCGTATGACCCCACCCCCACCCGTCAGGGCTATACCTTTGGCGGCTGGTATCTGGATGAAGCCTGCACCCAGCCCGCCAGCACCACGATGGTTCTGAACGAGGACACCACCGTCTACGCCAAGTGGATCCCCGGCACTGCTGAATACACCATCGTCGCCATGAGGCAGGTCTGGGACAACAGCACCAATTCCGCCTACTATGCCTTTGCCGGAAGCTCCACGGGAACCGGTACCGTGGGTTCGACCGTCACTGCCACCAGCATCTGGTCCAGCGATGGCAATGGCTATGGTTCTCCCAGCCTCTCCAGCGCGGTGGTGGAAGCTGACGGCTCCACCGTTGTCTATGCCAACTACCCCCTGACCGAGTATACGTTCGTGTTTGACCTCGACAAAAACGGCGCCTACATACAGATGTCTGAGGGCGGTACCAAGTACACGGGCAGCAACTACACCATCACCGCTGTCCTTGGAGAGGATATTTCCGCCAAGTGGCCTACCGCGAGCCAGATTTATGGGAGCAGCTCCACCTTCCGTAGCTGGGAACCCAGCAACGATAGTCAAAACTATGTTACCAAGCGGTTCGAAGTTACCGCGGATATGATCAGCGGCAACAGCACCACAATTACTTATACGGCGCAATGGAAAGACGGCTTGACGGAATACAAGGTTGAGTACTATTTGCAGAATGCGGATGACAACGGCTATACGCTGAGCACCCGGTATTCCCAGACATACTACTACAACTCGGGCTCCGGTCTTTCCGCGAAGGATATCTATGGTTACACCCATCAGCCGAGCAAGGATAAGGAGACAACCGAGAACGGAGTAAAAGTATTCAGATTCTACTACAACAGAAATCTCTCCAAAATCACCTATTACTACAACGCCACAGTTCTGGAAACCAAAACCGATATCCGCTTCGGCGCGGACATCAGCGGCAGCAGCTACAACTTTGACCCCACTGTCCAGGTTGACCTTTCCGATGTGTATAAGTTCAAGGGCTGGTATGATAATGCCGAATGCCTGGGCGATCCCTACAACTTCACCACCATGCCCGGTGAGGATCTGGCCCTCTATGCCAAGTTTGAGGCGGATCCTGTCGCCCTTGAATTTGTGGTGCAGTACCAGAATCCTGATGGCAGCCTGACTACCGCCACGGTTCCCTACAATGGCAAAGCGGAATATGTGACGCCCAAACTGCTTCCCGGCTATGATTTCGCTGGCTGGTACGAGGACCCGGAATTCAAAACGCCCTTCGACTTCAACAAGCCTTTGACGCAGAATACCATCATCTACGCCAAGGTTGTTGAGAGCCAGTACGTTGACTACACCGTGAGGTACCTGACCGATGAGGATAAGGAGGTCAGCGCCCCCCGTACGCTCAGAGGCAAGGTTGACGCGAAGGTCATCGCCAAGGCGGCCCCCCCCCAGGGCGCGTACGCCAACTACATTGTCGACGCCGCGGAACAGACCCTGGTGCTGCGGCGCGGCGTGGAAAATGAGATTATTTTCCGCTACAGACCGGTGGATCAGCTCCGCTACACGGTTGAGTTCCGTTATGGCAGCGAGGTGATCCTGTCCAGACTGGAGGCGCAGACAGATGCCCAGGGGTTCACTGTGGAGGTCACCCAGACCGAGGCGAATACGCTGCTGGAAAAGGGCTATGTTCTGAAGAACGGCATCAATTCCCGGTATGTCACGCTGTCCGGCGACAACAGCCAGAACGTGATCGTGTTCGAGCTGGAGCTGAAGAATTTCACCATTACCTACGATCTGAATGACGCCCACGATACCGTAAAGGCCGGCTGGCCCAACCCCAGCAACACCAATCCCAACCCCGCTGCCTACACGGTTCGTTCCGACGATATCACCCTCGTGAATCCCACCCGGAAGGGCTATACCTTCCTTGGCTGGACCATGGGTGAAGGCACCACCACCACCGGTGGAAACGGTGAGCCTGACCCTGCGGTTGTCATCTCCAATGGCTCCGCCGGCAACCTGACCTTCGTGGCCAACTGGCAAAAGACCGACTTCCAGGTGACCTATTCCTACACCGAAGAAGTTCCCACCGGAGCCCCCGAGGCCCCCGCCGACGAGACCCATACCTACGGTGACTCCGTGACCGTGGCAGCTGAGCCCACCCTTGCCGGCTACACCTTCAACGGTTGGAATACCGCCGATCTGTCCGAGGAAACATACGCCGGCGGCAGCTCCTTCACCATGCCCGCCAAGAACGTGACCTTCACCGGTTCCTGGGAAGAGGATCCTTCGCAGACCAAGAAACTGAGCTACACGGTTGAGTACCGTGTGGACAGCACCACCGGCACACTTCTGGGCAGCGAATCCGTTACCGTGGACATCTGGGTGAACGACAGCACCTACAGCGTGACGAGCGTACCGAGCAAGAGCTTTACCGGCTATAAGCTGGCTGCGAGCGGCTCTACCGCGCTTCCCGCGACTGTGGAGGATGGCGACACTATCTATGTGATCTACGAGAAGGACGAGGAGGCCACCAAGGAACTGAGCTACACGGTTGAGTACCGTGTGGACAGCAACACCGGGACACTTCTGGGCAGCGAATCCGTTACCGTGGACATCTGGGTGAACGACAGCACCTACAGCGTGACGAGCGTACCGAGCAAGAGCTTCACCGGCTATAAGCTGGCTGCGAGCGGCTCCACCGCGCTTCCCGCGACTGTGAGCGATGGCGACACCATCTATGTGATCTACGAGAAGGACGAGGACGCCACTAAGAAAC
>CAMFFO010000161.1 GCA_945949735.1 uncultured Clostridia bacterium
GCCAGTGTGCGCACTGGCTCGCAATGACAGCAAGTATTCGACAAACACCAATTTTTCTGTCTGCACGGTGTGTGAGCGTAAATTTTCCAATAGAACAGGCCCGCGCTGCTAAAAAGCGGCGCGGGCCTGTTTTCGTTTCTTATCAGCGGCTTCCGGCTTCGGGGAGGCAGTGCATCTGGGTGGGCCCCAGGACACGGAAGCCTTCGGCCTGGCCCTTCAGGCTTCTCAGACCGAAATCCGCCGCCCGGAGCTTCAGGTACAGGCGGATGCTGGCGGCTGCGGGGCTGGCGGGGGGAAACTGGGTCAGATGGCAGGAGAAAATGGCGCTCAGCTGCTTTTCTACATGGCCCCGGGTGGAGACAAACCGGTTGGGCCGGGCGGTCATGTAGTAGGCCAATGCCTTGACCTGGGCGCTCTCGGCCCCGTAGCCTGCCATAATGCCGCTGTAGGGGGCGAAGCAGGCCAGGTTCCGCACAGCCTGTCCCACATTCAGGTGATCCATGTGGCATTCGCTGTCCACGCAGGGATCGGGAGCGAACACTACCTCCGGCTGCACCTGGCCGATGACCCGGGCGATTCCGGTGAGCAGTTCCTCCCGGGTGTAAAAGCCGCCGTCGGACAGCTCCAGAAAGCGCACGTCCGTCACGCCCAGCATGGCGGCGGAGCGGATGGATTCCTCCCGGCGGGCCTGAACAAGTTCCTCGCCGTGAAGGGACGTGTTCTCATCCCCGAAGCGTCCGTCCGTACAGATGAGGAACGACACCTGCTTTCCCAGGGAGGTCAGGCGGGAGACCGTCGCTCCCGCGCCGATTTCAATGTCGTCCGGGTGGGGCCCGATGAAGAGATAGCGGTCAAAGTTCTCCAGGCGGGGAAGGGGCGCCGCAAGTTTCAGGGCAATTCGGGTGAGGCTCATACCGTTTCACCCTTCCGCTGGGAAAGCTCCGCGCAGATTGCCGTGTAACGATCCTCGTCCAGGTTGTAGCGCTTGCGGTAGATCAGGTAGGAGCACAGCATGAAAAGGAAGGGAACCAGAGTGATGCACAGGAACAGTCCCCGGGTCTGCCAGGTCTGGACGGTGGACAGGACACCCTCAATGGAGGCAAGCTTCTCCGCCTCGGTGATGACGCCCAGGGAGGCGTCGCTCTCCAGCTGGGAAATCTGGTTGGTGCAGGCGGTGACCCGGAACACCAGATAGCTCAAGGAGGTCAGCGCCACGATCAGCGCGGAACCCAGCTTGGTCAGGAAGGGGCGCAGCGACGCGATGATGGCTTCATCCCGGACACCGTGGAGGTACTCGTTGTACTCCACCGTGTTGATGATGGAGATCATCATGACAAGGTAGAAGCTGTACTGGCCGAAGTTGGCGAACATATTGAAAAGGGTGATGGCCCAGAACCGGATGGTGGTGGGCAGGGGCAGGAAGCCGGAGAGAACGGTGAGCGCGTACCCCGCTGCGGAGATCAGAATCATCCTGGACATCAGAGCCTTGCGGGTGATCCTGCGGCTGATGGCGGGATAGAAGATCATCAGCACAGCCGTGGCCAGCATACCCACGGTATTGAAAATGGAGTACAGGCCGCCGCTGTAGCCGAAGTCCAGGTAGATGTAGGTGGAGGCCAGACCTCCCACAGCAAGCCCGTTGCCGATCTGGTGAATCAGGAAGGCCAGAGCGATCCAGCGGAGCTGGTCGTTTCCTGTGATGGTGGTCCAGATGCGCTTGAAGCTGATGGGGGTCGCCGGCTGCTCCTTGGGTGCGGGGCGCTCCCGGACGCCGAATACGGTGAAGCACATAAAGAGCGGCGAGAGGATGCTGATAATGATGGCAATGCGGCCATAGGCGGTCGACGCGCTGCCGCCCAGAGCCATGGAGCCGGTGGTGAACATGGGAATGAGCATGGCTGCCAAGGTTCCGCCGATGCCCGCGAACAGGGTAGCCCGGCTGGTGAACTGGTTCCGTGCATCCGCGTCGGAGCTCAGCGCGGCGACCATGCCCCAGTAGGAAATGTCATGCATGGTATATGCGATGGAGTGGAGGAAGTAGGCAACGCCGAAGAAGGCGATGAAGCTCCAGCCCTGGAGCTTTGTGTTGAAGGTGGCAATGACCACGGCGGAGGTGGACAGAATGCCGATGACCAGCCAGGGCTTGAATTTGCCGAACCGGGTACGGGTCCGCTCAATGATGTTGCCCATAACGGGGTCATTGAGCGCGTCGAACACCCGGGCGGCCACCATGATGACAGTCACGGCGCTGAGCTGGGCGGCGGTCAGCTGGCGGGTGAAGAGCACGTAGGTCAGCAGGAAGTTGGTAAACAGCGCATAAGTCATGTCCCGGCCCACAGTGCCCAGGGGGAACATCCATAAATTGATTCGGTTTCGCTTCTTTTCATCCATGGGGAAGAACCTCCGTTCCTTTTGAATGGATCTATTCTATCATTTTCCAGGCTGCCTTGCAATCCCTTCCTGAGGGCTTTTCGCGGAGGAACATAACGAATCATGCTGCGGTAGATTGTTGTTTGAAAAAATGCTGTCATTGCGAGACCGGTGCGCACACTGGTCGTGGCAATCCCCCGGATGAATGGAACCAGGGAACGATTTCCTCCAAAAAGTGTGGCAGTTCCCACTACTCGTGGTGTAATTCAGAACATTTCCCCTCTAACCGGGGGATTGCCACACCAGTCTGCGGACTGGTTCGCAATGACAGGTAATTCGGGACGCATCCCTACAAAAAACAATTTATCTGTTTTCTTCCCAAAAAGCGGGTAGTATTTTTTTGATTCCTGCGCAGGGATTTTCCGGTTGACTTTTTCCCGGGAAGGAATATGATTATTTGGGAGCAATCTGGAAAACAATTCCGACTTAAGGTTATCGGCTTTAGTAAGCTGGTCGTCAAAATGGTGATTGTAGGTTTCGTACCACCCATTGTAGGGCGGGGTTATGACCCCGCCGCCCACGTTTCGATGCAGGAAATGTACGTTTCACCGTGAAATACTACAGCTCAATCTCGTCAGGTTGGCGGCGGGGTCATAACCCCGCCCTACAGGGCGAGTGCGATAAATGCGGAATATACAAGTGTGCTTACTAAAGCCGATAACCTTATTCCGACTTTACCTGAAGGAGGATATTCATGGAGAAACATTTACCAATGAGCGTTCGTGTTCCCATTGAACAGGACAACCCCAGCATCCGCCGGGAGGAATCCCTTTGCATCAAGTGCGGGATGTGCAAGGAGGTCTGTACGGCGCAAATCGGCGTGCACGGTACCTATTCTCTGGCGGATACCGGAGGAAAGGCCATCTGCATCCACTGCGGCCAGTGTGCCAACGTCTGTCCGCCTGCCAGCATCACCGAGGTTTACGAGTATCCGGCCGTTCGGGCCGCCGTGAAGGACCCGGAGAAGGTGGTCATCGTCAGCACCTCCCCCTCCGTTCGGGCTGCACTGGGCGAGGAATTCGGCATGCCTAAGGGCTCCTTCGTCCAGGGCAAAATGGTGGCGCTGCTGCGGGCCTTGGGCGCGGATTATGTATTGGACACCAATTTCTGCGCCGACCTGACCATTCTGGAGGAAGCCAGCGAGCTGATTCAGCGCATTACCACCGGAGACAAACCTCTGCCCCAGTTCACGAGCTGCTGCCCCGCCTGGATCAAGTTCGCGGAAACCTATTATCCGGAGCTCCTGCCCAACATCTCCAGCGCGAAGAGCCCCATCGGAATGCAGGGCCCCACCATCAAGACCTATTTCGCACAGAAGATGGGCATTGACCCGGAAAAAATCGTCAATGTGGCCCTGACCCCCTGCACCGCGAAAAAGTTTGAGATCCGCCGCTCCGAAATGAACGCGGCGGGGAAGAAGCTGGGCATTCCCACCATGCGGGACATGGATCAGGTCATCACCACCCGGGAACTGGCCCTGTGGGCCAGGGAGGAGGGAATTGACTTCGCTTCCCTGCCGGACAGCGATTATGACCGGCTCATGGGAGAGGCGTCCGGCGCCGGTGTCATTTTTGGAAACACCGGCGGCGTCATGGAAGCCGCTTTGCGGACAGCTTACGCGTTTATCACCGGCCAGCGGCCGCCTGAGGCGCTGCTGGATCTGCAGCCTGTCCGGGGATATGAGGGTATCCGGGAGGCCAGTCTGGAGATCAACGGCCTGACCGTGAATGTGGCGGTTGTCTACGGTACGGCCAATGCCCGGAAGATGATCGAGAGGATTCGGTCCGGAGAAAAGCAGTACCATTTCATCGAGGTCATGACCTGCCCCGGCGGCTGTATTGGCGGCGGCGGTCAGCCCAGGGACATCCTGGCGGATGCCGATGAGACCCGGAAGGCGCGAATGGCCAGCCTGTACCGGCGGGATGCCAGTATGCAGCGGCGTTTGAGCCATGAGAATCAGGAAATCCTGCAGCTGTATCGGGAGTTCTATGGGGAGCCTCTGAGCGAGCTTGCGGAAAAAATGCTGCATACGGCCTATCTTGACCGCAGCGGCGACCTGAAACAAGGAGGAACTAAGAAAATGGCAAAATGGAAATGCAAAATTTGCGGTTACGTCTACGAGGGAGAGGAACTGCCCGAGGGCTTTGTCTGCCCGGTCTGCAAGCAGCCTGCCTCTGCCTTTGAGAAGGTGGAGGAAGCGCCCGCTGCCGGAGCCTCGCCCTATGCCGGAACCAAAACGGAAAAGAACCTCCAGGAGGCCTTCGCCGGGGAGAGCCAGGCCCGGAACAAGTACACCTTCTTCGCGCTGGTTGCCCAGCAGGAGGGCTATGAGGAGCTGGCGGAGCTGTTCCTGAAAACCGCCCGCAATGAGCAGGAGCACGCCCGGTGCTGGTTCCAGGAGCTGGGCCACATCGGCACCTCCGCGGAGAACCTGCTCTCTGCCGCCGAGGGAGAGAACTACGAGTGGACCGATATGTATGACCGGATGGCCCGGGAGGCGGACGAGGAGGGCTTCCACGATCTGGCGGACCGGTTCCGCATGGTGGGCGCCATCGAGAAGCGGCATGAGGAGCGCTACCGCAAGCTGCTGGACGATGTGAAGATGAAGAAGGTCTTTGAGAAGAGCGGCCAGGCCATGTGGGAATGCAGAGTCTGCGGCCACATCGTGGTTGGTACCAAAGCGCCTGAGGTGTGCCCCGTATGCAAATACAGCCAGGCTTACTTTGAAGTCCATAAAATCTGAGATTCCATAAATGAGCTGCCCCGGCGATTCGTGAGAATCGCCGGGGCAGTTTTCTGTATTCTGAGGCTCAGGCTACCGGATATACAGGCATACAAATTGGTGTTTGTCGAATACTTGCTGTCATTGCGAGCCAGTGCGCTTAAGTG
>CAMFFO010000162.1 GCA_945949735.1 uncultured Clostridia bacterium
CGGAAGAATGAACTTTCGGCTTTCCTTTTGCTTTTCTGTGTGCTATACTGAGTCCGTCAAAATACAGTGCGCGAAATTGGTGTTTACAGTTTCCAAGCACCTTACGTTGCTACCGTAGGGGCGGATATTATCCGCCCGAAACATTCCGTTTTTTGAGCATTTCCGGTGAATATACGTGCTATCAATGCGGTAAGGTTGCGGGCGGATAATATCCGCCCCTACGGTGATAGTGCTGTAAACAACAATTTATCGCGCAAATATACAAACCACTCTTCAGAAAAAGGACGGATTTCCATGAAAGCAGAGCGCGGTTTTCCCAGATTCATCATTACGGCCAAGGGCACCCGTTGGGTGGAGCAGGGGCATCCCTGGATTTACGAGGGGGAAGTCCTCCGGGAGGAGGGTGCGTGCGAAAACGGCGCGCTGGTGGACGCGGTCAGCGAGAAGGGCAAGTACCTGGGTACCGGCTTTGTCAGCCGTAGCAGCAAGATCCGTGTGCGGCTGATCTCCCGCAACGCCAACGATCGGTTTGACGAGGCCTTCTGGCAGCGGCGGATCCGGTACGCCTGGGACTACCGCAAAACGGTGATGGGCGGGGATTTCTCCTGCTGCCGCGTCATTTTCGGAGAGGCCGACGGCTTCCCGGGGCTGACCGTGGATCGTTTTTCCGATATTCTGGTGACCCAGACCCTTTCCGTGGGCATGGAGCGCATCAAGTCCATGCTGTTCCCTTTGCTGGTGAAAGTGCTCCGTGAGGACGGAGCGCAGATCCGGGGCATCTACGAGCGCAACGATGTGGCCATCCGGGCACTGGAGGGGCTGGAGCAGAATAAAGGCTGGTTCCCCCTGGGGGAGGAATTCCCGGACACCGTGACGGAGATCTGTGAAAACGGCATCCGCTACCGGGTGGATGTGGAGAACGGACAGAAAACCGGTTTTTTCCTGGATCAGAAGTATAACCGTCTGGCCGTGGCAAAGCTCGCCAGGGGAAAGCGGGTGCTGGACTGCTTTACCCACACCGGCTCCTTCGCCCTGAATGCCGCCATGGGCGGCGCGGAGCACGTCACCGCGGTGGACATCTCCGCCTCCGCCATCGAGATGGCCCGGGCCAACGCGGAGCGCAACGGCCTGGCGGATAAAATGGATTTTGTCACCGCCGATGTGTTTGACCTGCTGCCGGAGCTGGCCGCCAAGGGCAAGGCTCCCTATGATTTCATCATTCTGGATCCTCCCGCCTTTACCAAGTCCCGGAAAACCGTGGACAGCGCCCAGCGGGGCTACAAGGAGATCAACCTCCGGGCATTGAAGCTGCTGCCCCGGGGCGGCTATTTTGCCACGGCATCCTGCAGCCATTTCATGCCCTCGGAGCAGTTTGTAAGGATGCTCCGCTCCGCCGCCCTGGACGCCGGTGTGGAGCTGCGCCAGATCGAAGCCCGCCAGCAGTCCCCCGACCATCCCATCCTCTGGAACGTCCCGGAGACGGACTACCTGAAATTCTATATCTTCCAGGTAGTCTAGCCCCAACGCAGCGGAAAATTGTTGTTCGGCGCACCGAAAGAGAACTGTCATTGCGAGACCAGTGCGCACACTGGTCGTGGCAATCCCCCAACAATTCCGGGCGGTTCGTTAGGGCGTTCGTCCGTTTTTCGTACAATTCAAAAAGGTTTTAGGGCAGTTTTCGTTCCGTTTCCCCTCTAACCGGGGGATTGCCACGACCACTTGAGCGGACTGGTCTCGCAATGACAGCGTTATTGTTACGCTAAACAACAATTTTTCTGCCCGCGTTTTTAACGCTTACTACGCTCAGGAGGTGATCCCGGTGGATCGGAAGCTGGAAATCCTTCAGAAATACTTTGGATACTCCCAATTCCGGGGCGCGCAGGAAGCCCTCATCGATGCCCAGACAACCGGACGGGACGCCTTCGGCGTGATGCCCACCGGCGGCGGAAAAAGCCTGTGCTACCAGATCCCCGCCCTGATGCTCCCGGGCATCACCCTGGTGATCTCCCCCCTGATCTCCCTGATGCAGGATCAGGTGCTGGCCCTGAAAACCGCCGGGATCCCCGCCGCCTACCTCAACAGCTCCCTGACACCGGAGCAGCTGCGGGCGGTGTACCGGAATCTGCGGCGGGGTATGTATAAGATCGTCTACGTGGCTCCCGAGCGGCTGACCGGGGAAGGGTTTCTCTCCCTCTGCCGGGAGCTTCCCATCTCCCTGGTGGCCGTGGACGAGGCCCACTGCATTTCCCAATGGGGCCCCGATTTCCGCCCCAGCTATTTGAGAATACCCGAGTTTCTGGAGCAGCTGCCCCGGCGGCCCGTGGTTTCCGCCTACACAGCCACCGCCACCCCCACCGTCCGGCAGGATATCCTCCAAAACCTTCGGCTGCAAGACCCCCTGGTAATGGTCACGGGCTTCGACCGGCCCAACCTCCGCTTCGAGGTGCGAAAGCCGGACAGCAAGCGCGGGGAGCTGCTGACCCTTCTGGCCCTTCGCAAGGGGAAAAGCGGCATCGTCTACTGCTCCACCCGGAAGGAGGTGGAGGCGGTCTGCGTATTCCTGCAGGAAAAGAAGTTCGCCGCCACCCGCTACCACGCGGGTCTTTCCGACGAGGAGCGAAAGCAGAACCAGGAGGACTTCCTCTACGACCGGAAAACCGTCATGGTGGCCACCAACGCCTTCGGCATGGGCATCGACAAATCCAATGTATCCTTCGTCATCCACTATAATATGCCCCAGAGCATGGAAGGCTACTATCAGGAGGCCGGCCGGGCAGGCCGGGACGGTGAAAAGGCGGAGTGCATTCTGCTCTTCGGAAAGCGGGACATCGGCACCGCAAACTTTTTTATTCAGAAAACCTATGAGGAAAGCGAGCAGCCGCAGGAGGAGCGGGAGCTGCAGCGGCAGCGGGATCTTCAGCGGCTGGACAGAATGGTGGGCTATTGCGACACCCCCGGCTGCCTGCGGCAGTACATCCTGAACTATTTTGGTCAGCCGCTGGAAAGGCCCTGCGGAAACTGCAGCGGCTGCACCGGAATTGCGGCAGCCAAAAAGCCGAAAGAGAAAGCCGCCTCCCCTGTCCCCCTCAAAACCGGAAAAATCGTCTCCCGGGACATCACCCGGGAGGCCCAGATGGTGCTCTCCTGCATCCGGCGGGTAGAAAGCGCCCTGGGGCACGGCAGCACCATCACCATGACGGTACAGGCGCTCCGGGGCAGTCAGGCGAAACGTCTGCTGGAAAGCGGATTACAAAATATCAGCACCTTCGGAATCATGGCCTCCTACTCCCGGGAGGAGATCCGGGAGATTCTGACCCATCTCAAATTCCTGGGGCTGGTTTCCTGGGATAAGAACGAGGTTGTCACCCTGACGCCTTATGCCTCCGGCGTTCTGTTCCATGGAAACCCGGTGACCGTCACCCTGGACGAAGGAGAGCTGCGGCAGCGCTTCCCCCTGTCCGGCACCGTCACCGCCGACTCCCGGCTGCTTCTGGAGCTGAAGGAGCTCCGGGCCCAGCTTGCGAAAAAGGAGAAGGTTCCCGCCTACGTAATCTTCACCAACGCCACCCTGGAGGACATGGCAGCCAAGCTCCCGCAAACCATGGAAGCCCTCCTCACCGTCTCCGGCGTCGGCTCCGTCAAAGCCCAACGCTACGGCAAGCCCCTCCTGAAGCTGCTGAAGGCGTACCAAGGCGCGAACTAGTCCATTTCAAACAAATCGAATCGGCAAATTGGTGTTTGTCGGACTGTTTTGGGAACGTTGCAAAAAACACTGTAGGGGAGGCATTCATGCCTCCCGGCGGTGAAACGTCCCGATTTTTCGCACCGTTAGGCGAAAACGCAGCGTGTACGCGGGAGGCATGAATGCCTCCCCTACAGCAAAAACGGAACGTGTTCGAAAATCAACAAACACCAATTTGACGGACTGCTGGATTGAGTGGTTCCCTTCCCTACAGGTTACTTTCCATGCTTTTCCAACAAGCAGGATCCTGATGCGGCGAAAAGGACGCATACAAGAGCGTGACGAGTATGATAATTGAGGAACTTGAAAAACAGAAATACCCTGCGGCGCTTCGGCTGCCGGGAACGGAATTGCTGGATGTGGTGGACGAAAACGGCATGCCCACCGGCGAAACCGTGCCTCGGGCAAAAGCCCACGCGGAGGGCATCCGGCACCGGACCTCCCATGTCTGGCTGCTGAGAGTCCGAAGCGGAGAAATCCAGGTTCTTCTGCAAAAGCGGTGCGAAACCAAGGATTCCTGGCCCGGATGCTATGATATCTCCAGCGCTGGGCATATTCCGGCCGGGGTGGATTTTCTGCCATCCGCCATTCGGGAACTGCAGGAGGAGCTTGGCGTGAAAGCCGCGCCGGAGGAACTGATTTTCTGCGGGAGCAGAAGGATCTGTTCGGACAGCGAATTCCATGGCCATCTCTTCCGCGACAGACAGTATTCCAGAGTGTTTGCCCTTTGGCGGGATCAGGAGGAGACGGATTTTGTGCTGCAAAGGGAGGAAATCAACTCCGTCCGCTGGATGGGCCTGGAAGAATGTATCCGGGCAGTAAAGGACAATACCATCCCGAATTGCATATTCCCGGAGGAGCTGGAAATGGTCAAGGCCGCGGCGGAGAAAACGGGAGCCCCCGGCTGAACCCGCACAAAAACGAATCCCCCGGTTCGCCTGCTTCCGGCAGGGAACCGGGGGTTCATTATGTTCGAAGGCGCCGGCGGTCAGCTGTCAGGCAATTGCTCCGGGTCCTGCGTCCCGCTGCCGGAGACGGTCTCCCCTGTCCAGCTGTTGATGCCGCCGAACTCCACGATGTTGGTGTAGCCCAGCTTCACCAGCTTTTCGGAGGCCTGTTTGCTGCGGTTTCCGCTGCGGCAGTAGACCAGGATCAGCTGATCCTTGTCAGGAAGCTCCGGGATTTCCTGGTCGCCGATGGCCTCGTTGGGAACGCAGATCGCACCGGGAATGTGGCCCTGGGCGTATTCCGCCTGGGTGCGGACATCCAGGAGAATGTAATCCGCCTCCTGCTCCATCATGGCGACCGCCTCTTCCATGCTGATCTGCCGGTAGCTCCCCGGCGACTTCTCCCCCGCGCCGCATCCCGCCAGCAGCAAAAGCAGCGCAGCTCCCGTGGCCAGTACAATCATGTTTTTCATTCAACCTTCCTCCAATACTGTTCCGGTCTTTCGATATCCGATATTTGTGTGCGAGACATTCCAATTGGTGTTTGTCGAATAAACGCTGTCATTGCGAGCCAGTGCGCACACTGGCGTGGCAAT
>CAMFFO010000163.1 GCA_945949735.1 uncultured Clostridia bacterium
ATAGGGAAACTGCTATGTCTATCATCACAAAGAAACAAGGGGCTCTGGAATATCTGGCTGCGGAGGGGATTTTGGTGCCCCACGGGTTTACCACCCGGTATGGCGGGGTCAGCACCGGGGCTCAGGCCAGTCTGAATCTGGCCAGCAACAAGTCCGACCCCATGGAAAACGTGGAGAAAAACCTGCGTATCCTGGCTGCCGGCATGGGCTTTGACCCGGGGAAGCTGGTGATGACCCACCAGATCCACTCGGACATCGTCCGCCCCGTCACCGAGGCCGACGCCATTGGGCTTTGCCACCGGGACTACCCTGCCTGCGACGGCCTGGTCACGGACCGGCCGGGGGTGGCGCTGCTGGTGTTCACCGCCGACTGCACCCCCCTGCTCTTTTACGACCCCGTCACCGGCGCCGTGGGAGCGGCCCACGCGGGCTGGCGGGGCACCGCCGCGGACATCGCCGGGAAGGTGGTCCGGGCCATGGCCGAGCACTACGGCTGCGACCCCGGAAACATCCACGCCGCCATCGGCCCCAACATCGCCCAGTGCCACTTTGAGACCGACGCCGACGTGCCCCGGGCCATGCTCCAGGCCTTCGGCCCTGAGGCGGAAGCCTACATCCTGCCCAAGGGGGAAAAATTCCACGTGGATCTGAAGGGCATCAATGCCCTGGCACTGCGCCGGGCGGGAGTGGGGCACATCGAAATCAGCGACGAATGCACCTTCTGCCAGAGCAGCCGCTTCTGGTCCCACCGGGTCACCCGGGGGGATCGTGGCTCCCAGGGGGCGGTGATCGTGTGTCAGGGAGGAAACGCATGAAACGAATCACAGCCTTGCTGCTTCTGATTTCCCTGGCGGTCGGGGTGTTCTCCGGCTGCTCCAGAAAAATCGACAACTCCGGCTACGTGGCCACCGGCGACGCCATCCTCATGGAGGGCCAGGAGCCGGAGGACATTCTCCCTGAGGAGGAGGACACCCAGGAGCTGGTGCTGGCCTACTACCCGGACCGCTCCCTGAATCCCCTCTTCGGCAGCGACTACACCAACCGGGTGCTGATGTCGCTGATGTACCAGGGCCTCTTCGCCGTGGACAACAAGAAGAACGTGACCCCCATCCTCTGCTCCGGCTACCGGACCAACGCCACCAACCGGACCTGGGTCTTCTACCTGGAGGACCAGGCCACCTTCTCCGACGGCACCCGGGTCACCGCCCAGGACGTGGTGGCCACCTACAACAAGGCCAAGGAGAACGACTACTACAAAAACCGCTTCTACCATCTGGCGGAGGTGGAGGCCCTGGAGGACGGGGGCGTGGCCTTCTACCTGGACACCCCCTACGGCAACCTCCCCCTGCTGCTGGATATTCCCATCGTCAAGGCCTCGGAGGTGGAGGCGGAGCGTCCCCTGGGCACCGGGCCTTATGTGTTCACCGAAAGCTCCGGCGGCGCCCGGCTGCAGCGGGTGCCCTCCTGGTGGTGCGGCAGCCTGAAGATCCCCGCCACCGACGAGTCCATCCAGCTGGTGGAGGTCACCTCCCCGGCGGATGTCCGGGACGCCTTCCAGTTCGGCGGGGAGAATTCCGTCAGCGTGGTCTGCACCAACCCCATGAGCGACTCCTTCGCCGAGTACCGCTGCGACTATGAGCTGTGGGAGATCGAAAGCGGGTACTTCATGTACATCGGCTGCAGCATCTTCTACAGCGACTTCTTCAAGGACGGCACCCTGCGGACCTTCCTGACCTACGCCATCGACCGGGAGACCCTGGCCCAGGACACCTACAACGGCCTGGTCAACCCGGTGACCCTCCCCTGCCCTCCCAGCGAGGTCTTCTACAGCAAGAGCCTGGCGGCGAACTACGGCTACGACTCTCTGAAATTCCTGGACCGGCTCCGGGCCTACCGGATCCCCACCGACGAGAAGGGCCGGGAGAAGGAGCTGCGGCTGCTGGTGAACAGCGACGACTCCGCCCGGGTGCGCATCGCCCGGAGCATCGCCGAGACCCTCACGGACCTGGGCCTGCCCTGCACCACCCTGGAATACGGCGGCACCGCCTACCGCAACGCCCTCCACGCCCTGAACTACGACATCTATCTGGGCATGACCCGGCTGTCGGCCAATATGGACCTGACGGAGTTCTTCCGGAACTGGGGCGAGATGAGCTGGGGAAGCCTGTCCAACGAGACCCTCTACGGCATGTGCCTCAACGCCCTGGAAAACAGCGGCAACTACTACAACCTCCACAAAAAGCTGGCCGAGGACGGCCGGGTGATCCCCGTGATGTTCGGCTATTATAATGTATACGCCCAGCGGGGCCTGATGCCCGACCTGAACCCCTCCCGGGACAACGTGTTCTACTACTCCATGGGCAAAACTATGGAGGGCATCCGGCTGGAAGCCGCCGCGGAGGAATAAGGGACGGTGCCGAAGACCTCCCCCTCCCCCGCGTAGGGGCGATCCTTGCGGTCGCCCGTCGCCGAAGGCGCTTCCCCCCGGAAGGGAGATATGAGATATCAGATATGAGATATAAGATGTGGTATCCCCTTCGGGGATGATTTTAAATTCGCTGATCGGGTTTGCCCTGCTGTCCTATAAATTGGAATTTGACGGGATGTACCGTAGGGCGGGGGCTCGCCCCCGCCACTGGGTCCCGGTTTTGAACGGCTGCCATTCAACCAAAATATCCAAAATCGATACGTTTTGGCGGGGGCGAGCCCCCGCCCTACGGTATGAACGAGCCATTTTCCGTTCAACCAACCGATCGGAAACTCTCGGCGGGTCGGCGGGGGCATGACATAAGCCCTACGAAGGGTGCTCGGCTTTTGTCAAATCGCAGTCTTTGGGCTGCCTTAAATATATTTTCGCATACACGAAAGGATGAGAAACAATGAAAAGAATTCTCGCACTGACCCTGGCGCTGGTTCTGCTGCTGTGCGGCTGCGGCAGTACAGCGGTTTCCGCTCCGGAAACCTCCGCCCCTGCCGAAGTCCCCACCGAGGCCGTCACGGAACCGGCTCCCGCCACGGAGGAAACCACCCCTCCCACCGAAGCGCAGGTTTACCGCAACCCCCTGAACGGTGAGGTCCTGGACGAGCCCTTCACCGGCCGCGTCTTCGCCAACACCGTCAGCAACATGGAGGAAAACCTGCCCCATGTGGGCGTCACCCAGGCGGATATTCTGGTGGAGACCTTTGTCAATAAAAACAACATCATCCGCTGCCTGGCCCTGTTCACCGACATCGAGTCCGTGGAGGCCATCGGCTCCACCCGCTCCACCCGGCCCATCTTCAACCAGCTGGCCCAGCACTATGACCTGATCCTGTCCCACGCCGGCGGCTCCGACCAGGCTCTGGAGGACGCCAAAAACCGGGGCATCGAGAACTTCAACATCGACGCCTGGGTGGTGGCCTCCTCCGGCGCTTCCTACCGGGACGAGGTCCGCAAGCGCTCCTATGAGAACACCCTCTACGGTGTGGGCGCCGGCATCAAGGCCTACGCCGAGTCCAAGGGCATGCCCATGACCCTGGAGCGGGACTACGGCCTGGAATTCACCGAGGACGGCACCCCCGACGGTGAGGACGCCGAGACCATCACCCTGACCTTCGTTGCCGGTCAGGCCAAGAAGACCACCACCATGGTCTACGACGCCGAGGCCGGGAAGTACGTCTTCAACCAGTACGGCAAGGTCATGCAGGACCTGATCACCGAGGAGCCGGAGATGTTCACCAACGTTCTCATCATGAACGCCGACATCACCACCAGCGGCATCTACTTCGTGGCGGACTTCAACGCCGGCGGCACCGGCTACTATGCCTGCGGCGGCAAGCTGATCCCCATCACCTGGACCTGCGAGGGGTCCAAGGAGCCCTTCCGGTTCCAGACCGCCGACGGCCAGCCCCTGGAGCTGGGCGTGGGCAACACCTACCTCGCCATCTGCACCCCCGAGTCCCCCGTGACCTGGGAGGCCGCGCAATAACACCTTTCCCCCCGGCTGTCCGCTGCGGCAGCCGGGGGGATTTTTTTGGGGGGGATATAAGATAGGAGATATGAGATATAAGATGTGGTATCCCCTCCGGGGATGATTTTGAAAATCGTGATTATCGGTTTTGCCCGGGCGCCCGATAAATTGGAATTTAGGTTATCGGCTTTAGTAAGCAAGACACAAGATATAGGAAAACGTCCGAAATATTGGACACCAAAAGATGTATACTGGCACCAAAAGGAAGGTGTCGGAAATGTCCAAAAAGAAAGCCCTGAGCTTCAACCAGTTTATCGAACGTTTTTCCACTGAGGAATCCTGCTCAAAGTACTTGTACACGCTCAAATGGCCCCATGGTTATGTCTGCCCCAAGTGTGGGAGCCGACATGGTTATGCAATCAGGGGATATGGACGGTACCAGTGTGCTGAGTGCCGGCACCAGACCTCTCTTACCGCAGGTACCATGATTCACCACAGCCATCTTCCACTGAGGAAATGGTTCTGGGCAGTCTACCTTGTGGCCTGTGACAAGCGGGGAATCTCTGCTCTTGCCCTTGCAGGTAAAATTGAAGTCTGCTATGAAACTGCCTGGAATATGCTTCGCCGTATCCGTAAAGCAATGGAGTTACGGGATGCGGATTATATGCTCAGTGGTATCGTAGAATTCGATGACTCCTATTTTGGTGCAAAAATAAAGGGAAAAGAGGGGCGTGGAGCAGGAAATCAAGGCGTATTTGTTGCCGTTTCTAAGGATAAAGAGGGATGTCCTGAATATCTGAAAATGCAGACCACTGAAAACATCAAGAAGCCAGCAGTTCGTGAATTTATCACGAAGAATATTGCGTGCGGTTCCACTGTTCAGACGGACGCTTTCAGAAGCTATCGTGAACCTTTGTCTGAGGGCTATATTCACGAGTATGAGGTGTTTGACCCCGACAGTGAGATGCTCAAATGGCTGCATCGCATTATCGGTAATGCAAAAGCGTTCATCAACGGCACCTATCACGGAACCAGCACCAAGCATATGCAGATGTACTTGAGTGAGTTCTGCTACCGCTTCAACCGGAGATCCTTCAAGGGTGCTATCTTTGACCGGCTTTTGCTTGCTATTGTGGGATGATCTATATCTTGTGGTATGCTTACTAAAGCCGATAACCTAAATTGGAATTTGTAAGGATGAGTGCCGCGCAATACCTTCCCCCGGGGGGAAGGTGCCCCAGTGCGCACA
>CAMFFO010000164.1 GCA_945949735.1 uncultured Clostridia bacterium
AAAACCGGAACGTTTCGGGCGGATAATATCCGCCCCTACGGTGGAAACGCAATGTGTTTGAAAACTTCAAACAACAATTTGTCATTGGAAGGAACATAAATCAAAGGGCTGCCCGGGGGCAGCCCTTTGGTTTACTGAATGGGTTCAAAATCCGCGGCGCCGTGTTTGCACAGGGGGCAGACGATGTCGTCGGGCAGGGTGTCGCCTTCGTACACCCAGCCGCAGACCTTGCAGACGAAGCCCTTCTTGCCCTCCACCTGGGGCTTGGGCTTCACATTGTTCTGGTAGTAGGTGTAGCTCATGGTCTCACGGCTTCCCATGACCCGGGCCTCGGTGACGGAGCAGATAAACATACCATGGGTGCCCAGATCCACATAGCTCTCCACCTTCAGGCTCATGAAGGAGTTGATGTACCGGGGCAGGAACCGCAGACCGTTGTCGGAGCGCAGCTCCTCGATCCCCGCGAATTTGTCCGCGGTGCGGCCGCTCTGGAAGCCGAAGTTCTGGAACACAGAGAAGGGGGCGGATACGTCCAGGCAGTTCACATTCATGACTCCGCTCTGCTTGATGACGTGGTGGGAGTAGTTCTGCTTGTTGATGGTCACGGCCACCCGGTTGGGGGTGTTGGTCACCTGGGAAACGGTGTTGACGATGAGGCCGTTGTCCTTGGTGCCATCGTTGGAGGTGACCACATACAGACCGTAGCCGATGTTAAAGAGGGCGGTCAGGTCATTCTTGTTGGCGGTGGAATCCTGCTGAGCCAGGTAGTCCTTGCACAGTTCCTCCGCCAGAGCCTCCACCTGCGCCTTGCTCTCGTCATTCAGGGCGGAGAGAATGCGGACGGTGGTATCGGCAAAGGTCAGATTCTTGCTTCCCTCCAGCATGGAGCGCATGACCTTGGCGGCGAGGGGAGCCCAGGAGCCGTTCTCCATCAGGGCCACTGTCCGCTTCTGGAAGTTCCGCTCGGTCAGGTGGTGGATGAACTCCTTCATGAAGGGATACACATCGGCGTTGTAGGTGGTGGTGGCCAGCACCAGCTTGCCGTAGCGGAAGGCGTCCTCCACGGCCTCGGCCATGTCGGTACGAGCCAGGTCATGCACCACAACCTTGGGGCAGCCCTTTGCCTGGAGCTTCTGGGCCAGCAGCTCCACGGCGGCCTTGGTGTGGCCGTAGACGGAGGTGTAGGCGATGACCACGCCCTCGCTCTCCACCCGGTAGCTGGACCAGATGTCATAGAGGTTCAGGTAATAGCCCAGATTCTCCGTGAGCACGGGGCCGTGGAGGGGGCAGATGGTGGCGATGTCCAGCCCAGCGGCCTTCTTCAGCAGAGCCTGCACCTGGGGGCCGTACTTGCCCACGATGCCGATGTAGTACCGGCGGGCCTCGCAGGCCCAGTCCTCCTCCACATCCAGGGCGCCGAACTTGCCGAAGCCGTCGGCGGAGAAGAGCACCTTATCAAAAGAATCATAGGTCACAATGACCTCGGGCCAGTGAACCATGGGGGCGGTGACAAAGGTCAGGGTGTGGCGGCCCAGGCAGAGGGTGCTTCCTTCGCCCACCACGATCCGGCGGTCGGCGTAGTCATCCCCGAAGAAGTTCTTCATCATGGCAAAGGCCTTGGCGGAGGAAACAACCACCGCCTGGGGGTAGACCTTCAGGAAATTGGCCACGTTGGCGGAGTGATCCGGCTCCATATGCTGCACCACCAGGTAGTCCGGCTTCCGGCTGCCCAGGGTTTTCTGGATATTGTCCAGCCATTCATGGGTGAAATTCTGATCCACGGTGTCCATGATGGCAATTTTGTCGTCCATAATGGCGTAAGAATTATAGGCCATGCCGTTGGGAACTACGTACTGGCCCTCAAACAGGTCCACCCGGTGATCGTTGACACCAAGGTATTTGATATCGTTGGTGATGAACATAAACTCGCTCCTTCGTATTGTTTTCGCTACGATTATACTGCATTCCACAGGGATTGACAATGGCTTTTCACAAAAAAGGAAGATAAATTGTTGTTAGAAAAAATGCTGTCATTGCGAGACCAGTGCGCACACTGGTCGTGGCAATCCCCCGGTTAGAGGGGAAATGTACCGAATAGCACCCGAAAAATGGGAAACTCCGCGATTTTTGGCGGTAATCGTTACCTGGTTCCTTTCAACCGGGGGATTGCCACGCCACTTAAGCGCACTGGCTCGCAATGACAGCATTTTTTTGGTGCGCACGCGTAAACAACAATTTATCCTTCCTTTCGTTCCTTTCCGGGGATTCCGGGGGCTGCCTCGGGGGGCATGGGGGTGTAGGAGCGGCCTTGAAGCTGCTGCTGCCACTCCCGGCGGGCGTCCTCCACAAGCTGGGGGTCGGTCAGCAGGTCGATGGCGGCTCCCGCCAGCACCTTACCTGCCTGGAGCATCCCCTTGTGGGCCGGGGCGGATTTTCCCTGGGCGGTGCGCTGCCAGGTGTGGCCAACGGTGTTGGAGCAGGCGGTACACACCTGCACCTCGGCGGTGGGAGCCAGCCAGCTCACATCCCCCACGTCCGTGGAGGTGGTGGGGGTCATGGGGATGGGAAGCTCCGGGATCAGGATGTTGTGGATGGGCTCGTCCACGTGTTCATCAGAAAAACGGGCGTACTCCCCGCCCAATCTTTTCGCCATGGAGAAGAGGGGACTCACAGTGGGGATGGTTTCCTTCATGGCCTGGGCTTGGGCCAGTTCCCCGGCCGTATACTCCGGAAAGGGCATTTGGGCCAGGTTCCGGGAGAGAATCCCGGAAAGAACCCGGTTGGGGATCAGGTTGGCGCAGCTTTTGACAAAGGTGATGGTTACCTCGGTTTCCGTCATCATGGCAGCCCCCTGGGCAACCCGATTGACCCGCTGAACCAGGGGCTCCAGGGCCTCCTGGGAGGCTTCCCGGATCAGGTACATGGCGGAGGCTGAGGAGGGCACCACGTTGGGGGAGGTGCCCCCGGCGTCCAGCACAGCATAGTGTATTTTGGCAGTGGAGGGGATGTGCTCCCGCAGGAACTGGATACCGGTGTTCATCAGGGTCAGGGCGTCCAATGCGCTGCGGCCCCGCTCGGGGTGGGCGGCGGCATGGGCGCTGATGCCCCGGAATTCATAGAGCATCTGCCGGTTGGCCAGGGAGGTTCTGGGCGGGGCGGTATTCAGGGAGGCCGGATGCCAGGTGAGCGCCGCATCCAGACCGTCAAACACCCCCGCCCGGGCGAGAAAGCCCTTGCCCGCGCCGCCCTCCTCTCCGGGACAGCCGAAGTAAAGGACGGTGCCCGGAAGGTGATTTGCTTCCAGGTAGTCCTTTACGGCGATCACCGCCGCCAGGGAGCCCACCCCCAGCAGATTGTGCCCGCAGCCGTGGCCCGCCGCGCCGGGGATGACGGGCTCCGGGCGGGTGACGCCGGATCGCTGGCTCATGCCGGGCAGGGCGTCGTACTCTCCCAGAATACCGATGACCGGTTTCCCTGCTCCGAAACGTCCGCAGAAAGCGGTGGGAAGGCCCCCGATCGCCTCCGTCACCGCGAAGCCCTCCCGGCGCAGGGCCTCGCACAGCAGTCCCGCCGCGAAGCGCTCCTGAAATGCGGTTTCCGGGTGGTCAAAGATGGCGTCCGACAGAGAGCAGAGCCAATCGGCGCGACGGTCGATGGATTCGGTTACGGCAGATATTTTCATGGGTTCCTCCGTAAATGATAAGATAAATTGTTGTTTAGCAAAATAAACGCTGTCATTGCGAGCCAGTGCGCACACTGGCGTGGCAATCCCCCGGATATTCCGGAATCTTCGAAAAACGGACAACGCCCTAACAAACCGTCCTGAATTGTTGGGGGATTGCCACACCAGCGTGCGCGCTGGTTCGCAATGACAGTTCTTTTTTAGTGCTGTAAACAACAATTTACCATTTCAAAGTGAAATAATCAAGAGGCCCGGCAGCGGTTGCTGCCGGGCTTTTGGGGAATTACTGCTTCGCTCTGGCCATGGCCAGTTGGTAGTCCTTGGTGTCGGTGAAGATTTCGTTTTTGTAGGGGTTCTTCTTCTGCTGGATGGAGCGTTTGATGATAATCGCCAGCACCAGCGCGTTGACGGCCAGGGAGATGATGGAAATGACGCCCTGGGGTACGGGATTTACCAGGGTGGGCCGTACCGCCGCGTCCATGAAGCCGTCGGCGTACAGCACGGGGATGGTGGTAAAGACGCTGGCGTCCTGGAACAGGGGGAACACCTGGGCAAACATACACCAGGTAGCCAGGGTGTTGGCCCGGTTCTGGATCCAGCCGCCCTTGTTCCACAGGGCAGCGGCCACGGTGGGGGCCAGCAGCAGCGCCATACCGCAGTACCAGGAATGGGTGGGCAGGTTCAGGTAGGTGTATTGGAAGTTCCACACGTCATAGGCCAGGATGTACAGCCAGATCATATCCGGCCAGAGCATATCGTCGCGCTTCTTGGAGGAGTAGATGCCCCACCAGCCGGTCATACAGAAAATGTTCAGGATGCCCGCGATGCCGTTGAGCCAGTTCCACCAGCCGCCGTAGAGCCACACGTTCTCGCTGGAGAGCCACCAGCGGTCGCCGAATTCCTTCATGGCTGCCGCGCCCTTGATGGCGGACTCAAAGTCGCTGGCCACGGCAATGAGAATATTGATGGCCACGATGACGAAGGGGAACACCTTGAACCATTCGGTTTTGCCGATGCTCCACTTGTACTTGAGCATCATGAAGCCAATGCAGCCCGCCGTGGCGGCGTAGAGCTTGGCGTAATGGAACCAGCTGTTCATGTAGACATAGGTAGGGTTGTTCAGCGCCCACTGTGCGCCCATGGCGGCGGCCACATAGATGGCGATAAAGTAGACCGTCAGGGCTCCGGGCAGCGCCAGGAAGAAGAATATGCCTCCCTTTTTGGTGCGCCGGGCGATCTCATTGGTGAGGATCAGCCCCAAAAACACCAGCAGCCAGCCCAGAAGCTGAAAACCGGCCCGGTCGCCGTAGATCTGAAATAACATAGTTTACTCCTCCTCTTTCACGGTTGTTTCCGCAATCTGATTTTCGTGTTGATGCGATAAATTGGTGTTTGTCGGGCTGTGCCCAAAATTACCTGTCATTGCGAGCCAGTGCG
>CAMFFO010000165.1 GCA_945949735.1 uncultured Clostridia bacterium
CTCGGGATGACAGCATAATTTCGACATTTCAACTCTTGATTGGCATTGTCAATTGTCAATTGTTAATTGTCAATTATAAACACCGATTTGTCCCGCTTCGGGGATGTGCTGACGAGGACACAATATGAAAAGCAAAAAGAAAAAAATTGCCGCATGGCTGTCATCGGCGGCGGCGCTGCTGGCGGCCCTGGCGGGGCTGCTGCTGGGGGGAGACCTTCTGCCCCTGGAGGAGGAGCCGGTTTCCCAGCCGGTGGGGGATCTGCTCACCGTCCACTACATCGACGTGGGCCAGGCGGACTGCGCCCTCCTTGCCTGCGGCGGAGAATTCATGCTCATTGACGGGGGCAACGTGGAGGACGGACAGCTGGTGGTATCCTACCTGGAGCAGCAGGGGGTTTCCGAGCTGAAAGCGGTGATCTGCACCCACGCCCATGAGGATCATGTGGGAGGGCTTCCCGCCGTGCTGGCGGTGTACCCCACCCGGGCGGTCTACAGTCCCACCACCACCTACGCGTCCAAGTGCTTCGACGACTTTATGCGTTATGTCGACCAGCAGCGGCTGACGGTGACGCTGCCGGTGCCGGGGGACGGGTTTGACCTGGGGGGAGCCCGGGTCACCATTCTGGGGCCGGTGAAGGACTACCCGGATACCAACAACACCTCCATCGTCACAAGGGTGGACTTTTGGGAAACCTCCTTCCTCTTCACCGGGGATATGGAGCAGGAGGCGGAGAATGACCTGATTGAAGCAGGGGCGAATCTCCGGTGCGATGTGCTGAAGGTGGGCCACCACGGCAGCAACACCTCCTCGGGCTACCGCTTTTTGTATGAAGCGGAGCCGGAGTACGGCGTTATCAGCGTGGGGGAGGGCAACACCTACGGCCATCCCCATGAGGAGCCCCTGTCCCGGCTGCTCCATGCGGGGGTGACGATCTTCCGCACGGATTACCTGGGAACCGTGGTGGCCCGCAGCGACGGCGCCGAAATCACCTTCACCTGGGATAACCAGAACGCGGCCCCGGAGAACGCGGAGTACGCCGGAACCTTTATCGGCAACAAGAATTCCTACGTTTTTCACACGGGGGACTGCTCCGGCCTGCCCTCGGAGCGCAACCGGGTGCGCTTTGAAAGCTACCGGGAAGCCATCGAAGCCGGGTACACCCCCTGCCGCAGCTGCCTGGGAGGATAACGCTGACCGGTAGGAAGCGGCAAAAGCTGTGTTTACGGAACGAATTGACAATTGACAATTGACAATTAACAATTAAGGTGTCCCTTCGGGACGAATAGAAAACAGAGTAATAAATTGGTGTTTGTAGGGCTGATGACAGGAAAATACCTTCCCCCGGGGGGAAGGGGGACCGCGAAGCGGTGGATGAGGAACGGCGACCGCTGTAGAATACTGAGTAGTCCCAATTCTTCGAAATTCGTCCAAATGTTGTACCGTAATTCCTACCGCTGCGGAAAATTTCAGGTTTCGCCATTCCTCATCCGCCCCTTCGGGGCACCTTCCCCCCGGGGGAAGGTATTGCTTTCCGTTAGCCCGACAAATACCAATTTGCTGGGCTGCCTCGCTGACATGACTGTCATTTTTAATCATCCCCGAAGGGGATTCCATAATTTTCAATTGTCAATTGTCAATTGTCAATTCGTAAGCGAAAGCCCCATTTTCCAAATTCCTGAGAGGAGTATGCACCATGCGGCCAAAGAAGAATAACCACATTGTACTCAAGGTCATCCTGATCCTGATCATGCTTCTGTTCATCGCGGGAACGGCCTACACTGTAAAGCTGTGCCTGGATTTGCCGGGGCAGGAGGTGGAAACCCGTCCCACCACGGGGATCCAGCTGCCCACCGGGAACCGGGAATCCGAACCCACCGAAACCACCGCCCCGCCGGAAACCACGCTGCCGGAGCCGGAGCACGTTGTTGCCACCGCCTCCATCGCTTCTCAGGGCGACCTGCTGATGCATGGCGGCGTCATCCGTTCCGGCGCCCAGACCGACGGCAGCTACGATTTTGAGTCCGTGTTCCGCTATGTGAAGGAGTATGTTTCCGGCTATGACTTTGCTCTGGCCAATCTGGAGACTACCTTCGGCGGGGATTCCAAGCCCTACCAGGGCTGGCCGCTGTTCAATGTGCCCGACGCTTTTGGGGATTCCATCGTGGATGCGGGCTACGATCTGCTGCTGACCTCCAACAACCACTGCTACGATACCCTGATGGACGGCTTCAAGCGTACCATTGAGGTTTCCCGGGAGAAGGGCCTGATGGTGCTTGGCTCCCGGCTGACGGAGGAGGAACCCCGCTATGCGGTGGTGGACTTGAACGGCATCCGGGTGGGCATGGTTTCCTACACCTACACCACCAGTATGTCCGGCGGCAAGCCCAGCCTCAACGGCAACTCCCCGGTGGAGAATCCTGCCCTGGTGAACTACTTCAGCTATACCAACCTGAACGCTTTCTACTCCGAAATGACGGATATTCTCGAGAGCATGAAAGCCGACGGCGCGGAGGCCACCATGCTCTTCATCCACTGGGGCACGGAGTATGAGATCGTGGAGAATAACTACCAGGACACCATTGCCCAGAAGATGTGCGACCTGGGCGTGGATGTGATCGTGGGCGGCCATCCCCATGTGGTGCAGCCGGTGGATCTGCTGACCTCCACCACGGATCCGGAGCACAAAACCGTGTGCATCTACTCCCTGGGCAACGCCGTGTCCAACCAGCGGATCGCCGAAATGAGCCTGAAAACCGGCCACACCGAGGACGGTGTGCTGTTTGCCGTGACCTTTGAGAAGTATTCCGACGGCACCGTGTACCTGGCCTCGGCGGAGGTGCTGCCCACCTGGGTGAATCTGAGCAGCGTAAACGGCAAGCTGGAATACAACATCCTGCCCCTGGAGGACGCGAAAAGGGACGAGTGGAAGGAAGCCTTCAACCTGACCGATTCGCTGTACCAGAACTGTGTGGACTCCTATGATCGAACCATGAACATCGTCGGCTCGGGCATGGAGCGGGTGCAGTCCTGGCTGGCCCAGCAGAAACAGCAGCGGGACGACGCGTATTTCGCCCAGGTACGGGGATAACCGCATCAACCACACAAAAAAGCTGCCGCAAGGGCAGCTTTTTTGCTGCAGAAGCCACCTGGCAGCGGCGCGGGAAATTGGCGTTTGTCGGGCTGTTGCCGAAAAAACACTGTCATTGCGAACCAGCGCGCACGCTGGTGTGGCAATCCCCCGGATAGAGGGTACAATTGCCCTACGGAGCGGGAAACCTTGCGATTTTTGGTGGTTATCGTAACCTGGTTCCTCTCAACAGGGGGATTGCCACGCCACTTAAGCGCACTGGTCTCGCAATGACAGAGTTACTTCGACAAACACCAATTTACCGCTTGGCTGCGTCAGACAGCGGTGGGTTTGAAATATCATATCGGAGGATCTCCTCAATGCATCGAAGCCGCTGAATACAAAAGGAGGATTGATATGCTCCCCATACCGCAGCTTGCTGGAAGCTGCATGAAAGAAAACCAGGACTCCATTTCTGGAATCCTGGTAAAAATATTTTTGTTTTTTCACCTGTCTACTTGACAGGGAGCGGTTCAGAAAGCCGCGATACCCTGCGCGGCTGCAGGAGGTAAAATGGAAGTCAAACCCGCGTTTTTTCGCCTGTCCGGGGAACGCCGCCGGACGCTGCTGGATACGGCCATGGACATCTACCTGGAGTATCCCTATGAAGAGGTTTCGGCCCGCCTGCTTTGCGGGAGGATGGGCCTGAACCCCGCTACCTTCTACCGTTACTTTGGAACCAAAGACGATTTGCTCCTGTACCTTTTCTCCCAGATCAACCGACGTATCGGCGAGAATGTGGACGAAAGCACCCTTCTGACCACCTTTGAAACGGAACCGCTGCCCTACCTTTCCGAGAAGGAGAACGCTTTCTCGGCGCTGTGGTATCAGTTTCCGGACAAGGTTGTCCACGACCTGTACTTTGAGACCATGGATTCCGCTTATGACCTGTACCGGAAAGTATTGTCCTCGGAGATCGCCCGGGGAAATATCTGCCCGGATACCAATGTGGAATTGGTCGCCTACCTGTATGCCACCGTCGGCTACAACCTCTACCGCTATTGGCGCTCCACCGCGTCCGGTCAGGATTACCTCTCCCAATGCAAGCGTTACCTGTGCCTTTCCTTCTTCACCGGGATCATGACGCCCCAAGGCCAGTCCCGGATCGCCTCCGCCGACCAGCTCAGCGTGCGGAAACTGTAAAACGGGCTTATGAACTCCACCAAGCAAAGCGGGAAACTGCTGTTTGAAAATGCGCACTCAAAAAATGCTGTCATTGCGAGCCAGTGCGCACACTCCTCCGCGCTAAGAGCCGCCTTCGGCGGTTGCGCTCTGGACGCGCCTGCGGGCGCAGTGGCGTGGCAATCCCCCAGTTGAAAGGAACCAGGCAACGATTACCACCAAGAATTGCGGCAACTCCCATTCTTCCGGGAGCTATTCGGTACATTTCCCTTCCAACCGGGGGATTGCCACGACCAGTGTGCGCACTGGTCTCGCAATGACAGGAGATTTGGCGACAGCCCGACAAACACCAATTTGCCATACTGCTGACGTAAACCGATATGCACAATATAGAACGCCCGGAAAGCCTCGCTTTCCGGGCGTTCTATATTACCGTTAGTCCTCCAGCGCGGCCCGGAGTTTTTCCAGGGCTCGCTTCTCAATGCGGGATACATAGCTGCGGCTGATGCCGGTGATGGCGGCCACCTCCCGCTGGCGTTTGGGGGCGCCGGTGTCCAGGCCGTAGCGCAGGCGGATGACCTGGCGTTCCTGGTCGGTCAGGCAGGACTCCACCGCGGCGCGGAGCTGAAGCACGGTCTGACGGGCGCTGACCTGCTCCAACAGATCCCCCTCCTCGCAGACCACGTCCATCAGCGACAGCGCCGCCCCGTCGGTGCCCGTCTCGATGTAATCCGACAGCGACACATCCTGGGCGCTCTTTCTCTGGGAGCGGAAGTACATGAGGATCTCATTTGCTATCCTCACGCCAAGAGGTTTTGCTGGCGTCATCGGCGTATTCGTCG
>CAMFFO010000166.1 GCA_945949735.1 uncultured Clostridia bacterium
TATCCGCCCGAAACGTTCCGGTTTTTGAGCATTTCCGGTGAATGTGCGTGCTATCAATGCGGTAAGGTTGCGGGCGGATAATATCCGCCCCTACGGTGATAGTGCTGTAAACACCAATTTACCTGCCAACTGGGGGGAAAGGACGTTTATGCAATTATCCGCGAAAATGGTTCGGGAGCGGCTGGCGCACATGAAGCCCCTGCTGGAAAACTGCTCCCTGGAGACCCTGCGCAAGGGGCAGAACGCCCTGGGCGAGGTGATGAGGGCCGCCCGCCATACCCAGGTGCGGGTGAAGCGGCACGATTTTCCCCTCTTTTCCGCCGCCTGGGTGCTGCCCCGGGACGCCCGGCGGGAGGGGGTGATCCTGTACCTCCACGGCGGGGGTTATACCTGCGGGGGACTGGAGTACGCCCTGGGGTTCGGGGCCGCCCTGGCGGACGAGTGTGGGGTGCGGGTATTCTGCGCCGCCTACCGGCTTGCCCCTGAGCACCGGTTCCCGGCGGCGGTGGAGGACGCGGCCCAGGCTTACCGGTATCTGCTGGAAAAGGGATATCCGCCGGAGCGGATCAGCCTCTGCGGCGAGAGCGCGGGAGGCGGGCTCTGCTTCAGCCTGTGTATGTATCTGCGGCAGCAGGAGCTTCCCCTCCCCGGGAGCATTGTGGCCATCTCCCCCTGGACGGACCTGGCCTGCGACCGGGAAAGCTACGAGCGGAACCGGGAAAAGGATGTGTCGCTGTCGGAAGGGCAGCTGCGGTTTTTCGCGGAGTGCTACACCGACACCCCGGAGAACCCCCTGGCCTCGCCGCTGCTGGGGGATTTGTCGGGAATGCCGCCCTCGCTGATTTTCGCGGGCGGAGACGAGATCCTTCTCAGCGATTCCCGGGAGCTTCACCGCGCGCTCCGGGATCAGGGCTGCGTTTCCCAGCTGGCGGTTCGGCCGGAGCGGTGGCACGCCTATCTGCTCTACGGCCTTCAGGAGGACAGGGAGGATTTCGTTACCCTGGGCGCCTTCCTCAACCGGTATCTGTCCCGGGAGCGGAAGCTGCGGTGGATGCGGCTGGACAACGCGGCGAAAATCTATCCCGCCGCCAGGCGGCAGAGCTGGAGCAACGTATTCCGGCTGTCGGCCACCCTGAGAGAGCCGGTGGACCGTCAGGTGCTCCAATCCGCCCTGGATGTGACGGTGCGCCGGTTTCCCTCCATCTGCGTCCGGCTGCGGCGGGGGCTGTTCTGGTACTATTTGGAGCAGCTGAGCCAAGCGCCCCAAATCCGGGAGGAGAGCAGCTATCCGCTGACCCGGATGTCCCGGAAGGAGGTGCGGCAGTGCGCCTTCCGGGTGATCGTCTACGAAAGCCGCATCGCCGTGGAGTTCTTCCACTCCCTCACCGACGGGAACGGGGGACTGGTGTTTCTGAAAACCCTGGTGGCGGAGTATCTGCAGCAGAAATACGGCGTGTCCATCCCCGCCGGGGAGGGCGTGCTGGGACGGCTGGAGGCCCCCCGGGAGGAGGAACTGGAGGACAGCTTCCTCAAATACGCGGGGAGCGTCAACGCCAGCCGCCGGGAGAACAATGCCTGGCACCCCTGGGGCACCCCGGAGCAGGACGGCTTCCTGAACCTGACCTGCTTCCGCCTGAACACGGAGGAGGCCCTGGAAAAGGCCCACGCCTACGGTGTCAGCCTGACGGCCTTCCTCTGCGCCGCCATGATGCTGGCCCTGCAGAATCTGCAGCGGGAGCGGGTTCCCAATCCCAAGCGGCGCAAGCCCATCCGGGTGCTGATTCCTGTGAACCTTCGAAAGCTGTTCCCCAGCCAAACTCTGCGCAATTTCGCCCTCTACACCACCCCGGAGATCGACCCCCGACTGGGGCAGTACGATTTCCGCGAGATATGTCAGGCGGTACGGAGCCGGATGGGTCTGGATGTGAATCCCAAGGTCATGTCCAGCCGCATTGCCGCGAACGTCAGCGGCGAGAAGCTGCTCATTGTCAAGGTGATGCCCCTGTTCCTCAAGAACATGGTGATGAAGGCGGTATTCAACGCCGTGGGGGAGAAAAAGTCCTGTCTGTGTATGTCCAACCTGGGCCAGGTGAAGCTGCCACGGGAGATGGAGCGCTACGTGGAGCGGATGGACTTTATCCTGGGGGTTCAGGCAACCACCCCCCAGAATTGCGGCTGCCTGTCCTATGGAGGAAATCTGTATATCAACTTTATCCGCAACATCCGGGAGCCGGAGCTGGAGGCCCACTTCTTCCGGGTGCTGCGGGAGCTGGGCCTGCGCTTGGAGGTTCAGACCAATGCCCGGGAGTGAGGAGATAGTATGTATTGCATCAAATGCGGCGTCAAGCTGGCGGACAGTGAAAAGGCCTGCCCTCTTTGCGGCACGGTGCCCTTTCATCCGGATTTTACGGCGGAGCAGGGGGAGCCGCTGTACCCGCCCGACCGGTACCCCAAGCAGCAGGTGAACCGGAAGGGCATTCTGGGCGTGGTGACGATCCTGCTGCTCATGCCGGTGCTGATCACCCTGATCTGCGACCTGAGCCTTCACAACCGGGTGACCTGGTCCGGGTATGTGATGGGGGCCATTGCCCTGGGGTATGTGGCGGCGGTGTTGCCCTGTTGGTTCCGGCGGCCCAATCCGGTGATTTTTGTGCCCGTAGGGTTTGCTGCGACGGGACTGTATGTGCTGTATATTGACCTTATGACGGGGGGCGGCTGGTTTCTCAGCTTCGCGCTTCCTGTGGTGGGCTTTTTGGGAGGGCTCATCACCGCGGTGGTGGCCCTGATCCGCTATGTCCGCCGGGGGCGGCTGTATATCTACGGCGGAGCGCTGATTGCCCTGGGGGCCTTCATGCCGCTGATGGAACTGCTGATGGTGGTGACCTTCGGCCTGCCCGGCTTCGCGGGGTGGTCGCTGTACCCACTGGTGGCCCTGGCGCTGCTGGGAGGCTCCCTGATCTTCCTGGCCATCTGCCGCCCGGCGAGGGAGAGCATGGAACGGAAGATGTTCCTGTGAGTGGGAAGATAAATTGTTGTTTACAGCACTATCACCGTAGGGGCGGATATTATCCGCCCGCAACCTTACCGCATTGATAGCACGCACATTCACCGGAAATGCTCAAAAACCGGAATGTTTCGGGCGGATAATATCCGCCCCTACGGTAGCAACGTAAGGTGCTTGAAAACTGTAAACAACAATTTATCGCTGCATCCTATTGGGAAAAATGATTCCGCCGCTGTCTTTGTGACAGCGGCGGAATCTGTTACAGTGCTTCGATGGCGGCGGCGAGAGCCTGGGTCAGCTGCTCCTGGGGAAGGCAGGGGCTGCCCTGGGCGGGGATGTAGGGAACGTGGACAAAGCCCACCCGGGTGTCCGTACCCCGGAAATGATTCAGAAGGGTGTACATCAGGTCATTGCACACATAGGCTCCGGCAGAGTAGGAAAGCCGGGAGGGAATGCCCTGCGCCCGGATGGCTGCTGCCATCTCCCGGACGGGGAGGGTGGAGAAGATTCCGTCGGGTCCGTCGGGGTCGATGGGCGTTCCGGCGCAGGCAACTCCCGCGTTGTCGGGGATGGAGGCCTCCCGCAGGTTGATGCCGATGACCTCCGGGGTTACCGCGTCCCGGCCTCCCGCCTGGCCAACGCAGAGGATGACCTCCGGGGAAAGCTCCCGGGCCATTTCCAATGTCAGACTGGCCGCCTTCCCGTATTCCACGGGGAGCAGCAGCTTTTCCAGCCTGCGGCCGCCGATTGTATCGGCAAGGGCGGAGACCGCTTCCCAGGATGGGTTTACGGTCTGTCCGCCGAAGGGCATGAAGCCCGTAATGAGAACCGTCATGCCGGATGCTCCTCCAGATAGCGCAGAGCAGCCCAGGCGTGGACGGCGGAGCCGATGGGAAGCACCTGCTCGTCAAAGGTCACCTTGGGATGGTGCTGGGGATAGCCATGGCCCTCCCGGGGATTGCCTGCCGCCAGAGACAGCATGATGGAGGGTACCTCCTGGCTGATATAGGCGAAGTCCTCGGAGCCGGAAGCCTTCATGGGCTTGCCTCCGGAGGCGGCCAGCAGCTCCGCCTGGGTGAAGGCCTTGCCGGGGCCCAGGAGCTCCTTCATGTAGACGGCGGTTTCCTTGGAAAGCTGGGGGTTATTCTGCAGCACCGGGCAGCCCCGGCCGAAGCTGACCTGGGCTGTGCAGCGGAAGGAGGCGGCGATGCCCTGAGCGATATCGGTGAGCCGCTGCTTCAGGAAAGCGCGCACCTCCTCGTCATAGCTGCGGATGGAGCCCGAAAGCTCCACGCTGTCGGGGATAATGTTGGGGGCGGAGCCTCCCTGGATGCTGCCAATGGTCAGCACCGCTTCCTCGGAAAGGGCCAGCTCCCGGGCGTGAATGGCCTGCAGGCCCGTGACGATGTGGGCCGCGGCGGTGATGGGGTCGATGCCGGTATTGGGCATGGAGCCATGGCAGCCTTTGCCCTGGACGTGAATCTGGAAGATGTCCGCACCGGGGGCGCTGACGCCCCCCTCGCAGACGATGACGGAGCCGGTGGGGATGGGCATTCCCGCCATGACGTGGATCATGAGCGCCGCGTCCACAGAGGGGTTTTCCAGGACGCCCGCGGCGATCATGTCCTTGGAGCCCTCGAAGATCTCCTCGGCGGCCTGGAACATCAGCTTCACGGTGCCTTGGATTTCCTCCTCGTGGGCCTTCAGCAGCGCGGCCGCGCCAAGGAGCATGGCGGTGTGCAGATCGTGGCCGCAGGCGTGCATACAGCCGTTTTCGGAGGCGAAGGGAAGCCCTGTCTCCTCGGCCATGGGCAGGGCGTCCATGTCCGCCCGGAGCAGAAAGACCTTCCCGGGCTTTTTTCCTCCGATGGTGACGGTGAGACCCGCTTTGCCGCAGAGCTCGGGCTCCAGCCCCAGCTCCTCCAGCCTGGAACGGACGAAGGGAAGGGTATGGTTCAGGTTAAATTCGGTTTCCGGATTCCGGTGCAGCTCCCGCCGGGCGCCGACAATCCATTCCTGCCGGCTCCGGGCCTCGGCAATGAGTTCCTGGGGATTCATAAAATACGCCTCCTGTAAAGTGATG
>CAMFFO010000167.1 GCA_945949735.1 uncultured Clostridia bacterium
TGAACTCGATGAGGGTGGAGAAATTCTGTTCCTCCACCGGGGCCTCATAGTGGATGTAGCCGATGAGCGCGCAGTACAAAAGCGTCTCCGCCTTGACCCAGAAATCATCCCCGGCCTTGCCCTCGCCCTTGGTGTTGGCGATGAGGGTCGTTACCAGCTTCAAGATGTCCTTCTCCGAGTGAATGTAGCTGAACGGGTTATAGTGCATCGACTTGTTGAAGTTGATGGTATTCAGCACCCGGATCTGGTACGGCTCGTAGATGACCTTTCCGTGTTTGTCCTTCACCGGCTTGCCGTCCTTGCCCAGCTTGGGCGCGCCGCGCTGGAGCATTTTGCCGCACTCCACCAGGATAGTGCCCTTGGGGTCGGTAACGACGTAAGAGCTGTGCATCTGCATCAGGTTGGGCTTGAGCCAGAACCGGGTCTTGCCGGAGCCGCTGCCGCCGATGACCAGCACGTTTTTATTGCGGGCATACTTGGGGTTCTTGGGACGGCTGGACATGGTAAGGCGCTCGGTTTGGGTCAGGATGACGTTGTTCTGGAACACCGGGTCGATGTAGGGGGCAATATCCTCATGGGTGCCCCAACGGGCCGAACCATACTCCACGTTGTGGCGGTACTTCTTGGCGTTCTTGCCTTTCAGATACACCGCCAGCCGCAAGCCAGCGCCGCAGCAAAGCCCCACCAGCAAATCCAGTGGGTGCAGGCTGGGCCACCAGCTCCCCAGCGCCACCGGCAGGGTGGAGAAGAACGAGAGCATCTTGGCAGAAGCGTCCGCCCCGGTCGCCAGTCGCCAGGCTTCCCCCAGGTTGGTGGCAAACAGGCCCAGCAGGAAATAGGGCAGGTTCAGCAGCACCAGCTTTTTCACATTCAGCTGCTTCATCGTTCCAGCTCCTTCCGGCGGCTGCGGTCCACCACGGTATTTTTGAGCAGCTCCTTGAACTGGGCCAGCTTCGCCAGCACGGAGGGGCGCTCGGTTTTCTCCGCCTTTTTGACTTTTTTGCCGGTGTACTCGGTAAAAGCAGCGGTCAGGGCGTCGGCGTCGCGGGCCTTGAAGAAAATCAGGTACTTGGGCGGGGAGGCGCTGCGGTCCTTTTTCACCGCATAGTCCACGCCGTACTTGCGGGCGATGCGCTCAAAGTCCCGGATAGACGGGTCGTTGATCTCGATGTTGGAGACGCCCTGGTTCTGCCCGATGAGCTGCTTCACCGTCTGCTTGCCCTTGGGGGTGACGGGGGAATCCCGGCTGCGCTGCTTTTCCAGCTTTTTCTCCCTGCGGTGGGCCATGTACTTGGATATGGCGGCCTTGAACAGCCGCCCGGTGAACTTGGTGCCGCTGACGATCAGCGTCAAGGTTCTGTTTTCTACTTCCTCCTGCATAGGTCATCCCTCCCTTCGTCGGTTATGCAGAAAGCAGTCTTGGGTACTAAGGCGGGACCACCAGCCGCCGTAACAGGTGGCGGCCCGTCATACCGTCACCAGGATCAGCGACCGCAGTTCCGCAAAGTGCAGCTTGCCCTTGGGCGTCACCAGCGTGTAGGAGCCGGTGTGGCCGTTGCGGCAAAAATCCTTCACGCAGAACAGCCCCTCGTTGGCGCTCTTGGCGTAGGGCAGCACGCAGCCAGAGGGGGCGCGGTAAACGTACCGGCGTTCCAGCAGGAAACGGACGAACCGCCGCTCCGGCACCTCCAGTTCCTTGGCGGTGGTGCGCAGGTTGGTACTGTGGCGCAGGTCGATAAACAGGTCGTAGTAGACGGCTTTACCTTGCAGCCGGGCGTTGTCCGCTTGCAGCGCCGCGTTCTTCTCACGCTCGGCCAGCAGGTCGGAACAGAGCTTCAACAGGGCTTCCGGCGAGGTGGCGACCTCCCACAGCTTTTCTCTGGTGAGGTAGGCCCCGTGCTGGCGGATGCTGGGCAGGACTTCATCGAACACCCAGCGTTCAAACCGCTCCGCCGAGGGCAGCTTGCTGTGGACAATGAGGCGGTAAACGTCGCCTTCGGGGATAAAGAGCATTTCCACCATCTGCACGGCGGGTGTGCCATCCGCCTTTTTCCCGGTCTGGACCCCTATGGAACATTTCGTTCCACAGCGGGTGTGGTCGCGGACGGCCTTACGGGGATTGGCATATCCCAAAGCAGTTGCTACATCCGTTCCGCAGAACAGCACCTTGCCGTCCTGCTCAAAAGTGCGGATGCTTCCAAACTCCGGGTTTTTGAAAATTTCCATCTGGTTCATATCGTGCCTCCTTGGGCGGTGCAGCAGAAAAGGCGGCCGCTTACCAGCCGCCTGCGTGCATATCGTGGTTGACCTGGGCCGTGTAGTGGTTGTTCATGGTGGTAGGCGCGTTGAACAGCACGGTCAGCAGGTACTGCTTCATGTTGCGGATTTCGGTGGTGTTGTTGTGCAGACACTCCATGACGAACTCGATGTGGGAGCTGTCCAGCTTCAAGAACCGGGACCGCACCACCTCATGGGGGAAGTCCGCCCCGGCAATGCGGGTGGTCTTGCGCCTGGCACAGACCGTCTCCACGATCAGCTCCACGATCTCGTCCAGATCCTCGCGGTAGGTGGTAAACTCCCGGCACAGGTGGTCGTACTCAATGTTCGCCAACACCAAATCCCGATACTCCTGCATTTCTTCCACCGACATCGCATCCCATCCTTTCCGTTCCGGCGGCCTGGCCGCCGCAAATCCCCGGAAGGGAATGGAATCGGTACTTGATCCCTGAGTATTTGATTTTTGGGTCTTAGATTTCTCTATATTTAATTCAGCGGGCTTTTCCGTATCCGGGCCATCCAGATACGGGTTTTCCGTATCTGGTGAAGCCGTATCCGGCTGGGGCGTATCGGGCGCTTTGGGCTGGGGCTGCTCATAGATGACATACTCGGTGTCGCTAATGCGGCCCTGCCGGTCCCGCATCTGGTTGCGGACGATGTACCCGGCGCTTTCCAGCTCCCGCAGCGCCCCGCCGATGGCGTCCACGCCCTCCTTGCAGATTTTGGCGAGGCCGCGGGTGGTGTAGTTCCAGTCCTCCGGTAAGGACAGCATCATGGAAAGCAGTCCCTTGGATTTCAGCGACAGCCCCTTGTCGCGCAGGTGGTGGTTGCTCATCACGGTATAATCACGGGTCCGTTCAATGCGAAAAACGGCCATTTCATCACTCCTCTCGGTATTCATGGCATGAAAAAAGCCGCTGTCAGTTATGACGCGGCTCAAACTTCATAGAAAACTCCGGGCATCCCGTCAAAGGGATGGTCGTTGATGTCCTCAAAGGCATCGGCAATCTCCTCTGGCGGATAGTCCTGCCAGTCCCGGCCCTTGACGATATGGTGGAGTGTGCGGTAGCAGGTAGAAAACCGCTCGTATGCCGAACGGTATTTTGTGGTTACGCCGGACACCTCCACAAACCGCCCATCCTCCAAAAGCCACAGTTCCCGGATACAGGCGGCATCCACCTGAGTGGAATGACTTTGAATCGTTTTTTGATAAATGCAGCACCCCCGCTGGGGAAACAACTCCGGCCCGTAATAGTCCAGGGCGCGCTCATGGCTGCCGGAAGTCTGGTAGGCAAGGACGTTTTCACCACGATAGCGCACACCCTGCGCCACAAGCTCCAGGTCCAGTCTGGAGAGCGCCCGTTTCCGTTCCTTTTTATCAGGGAACAGGTGCAGATACGCTGTGCGAATGGCATTACAGATTTCTTTTTCTCTGAACATCTCATTTCCTCCGTTTTTTCTTTATATACAGGACGTGCCCCTCAATTACATGGGCACACTTTTTGATTTTGATTTCCCGGCGCTGCTGGCTGAGTAAGGCGGCCTGATAGCCGTCCTCGGTGAGAAACAGGCGCACCTCGTCGCCGGGGCTGCCGTAGGGGGTGCGGGGCTTGCGGACCGCAAACTCCACCATCCAGCGGGTGCTGTCCTGAAACCGTTCCACAGCCAAAATGTTATGTCCTTTCAGCTCGCGGGCTGAAATATCCCTCATAGGCAACTCCTCTCTCAGCGTTCATGCTGTTGCTGTCGCTTGCGCTGCCACTGTTCCAGCAGCTTGATGATGGTCTCCTGCATTCGCTGGGGCGTATAGCTCCGAGGGAAATATTTGCGCAGGGTGTCGCTGGTGAAGGTGATCTTGTCCAGGTCGCTTTTCTTTTCCTCGCCCATGATGACCCGCATCATGTCGAGGGTCAGGTGGCCCTCCTGGCTGTACTTTTTTAGCCGTTGAGCCTGGGAGAGCGATGGCGTGGCCTGTTCGCTGTCCATCGCGTCCAACAAATCCACCTGTTCCTCTTTTTTGAGGAAGGACAGCTCATAGGCCGGGTTGAAGGCGATTTTCTTCTCATCCACCATGTCCAGCAGTTCGGGGATCAACTCGGTCAGGCGGATAAATCTTTTAATTTGAGATTTACTGTCTGGACTGTTTTCCGCGATTTTCTCTGCTGCGGTCAACTTCGGCCCAAGTTGGGCCGAAGTTAAATCTGTTCTGGCTCCCTGGTGCTTGATGGCTTCCAGCTTCATCTTGTAGGCAAAAGCCCGCTCACTGGGGAGCAGGCTTTCTCGCTGCAAATTGCTGTCAACCATGATAATGGTGGCCTGGTCGTCGTCCAGGTTGCGGACAATCACCGGCATGGTATCCTTGCCAGCCAGTTCGCTGGCCCGGTGACGCCGGTGCCCGGCAACCAGTTCATAGCCGCCGCCCGGGGCCGGGCGGGCGATGGCCGGGACCAGCACGCCGTACTGCCGGATGCTGTCGGCGGTCTCCATCATGGCCTCATCGTCCTTGACCTTGAAGGGGTGATCCTTGAACGGGTGCAGCTCCGACAAGGGAATTTCCAGAACCTTCTCCCGCTGGGCGTCGGCCCGGCTTTCCTCGGTGGAAAACAGATCATCGACCGAGGCCAGCTCTACTTTTTTCGCGCTGCTTTTCAAGTTTCAACACCTCCTTCGTCAGATTTCGGTAGCCTTCGGACACCTTGCCGCCGGGATCGTGGGCGAAGATGCTCTTGCCCTCGGCGCTGGTCTCCTTGGCCCGGACCGAATGGGGTATCTCGGTGCCGAACACCTTGATTTTGCTGCC
>CAMFFO010000168.1 GCA_945949735.1 uncultured Clostridia bacterium
GCCTCCCGGGGATCCGTGGTCTTGGGGAAGGCCCCGCCGCCGTAGCCGCCCGCCGTGGCCTGACTCTGGCCGGGACTCGTCGTCTTGGGGAAGGCCCCGCCGCCGTAGCCGCCCTGGCCGCCCTCCACCGGCGCGGCGCCGCACTCCGGGCAGCGGGCGTAGATATCCGCGTTGAAATAATGCCCGTTGGGACAGGTACACATCTTGATTTCCATAACAATACCTCCAGTATGTTGACTGCTCCGTTGGCAGATGATACACGTTCCTTAGGCTACACCGCATAATTCGTCAAGGAAGCTCAGCGAGAGATTTTGCGCCAGTTCAAAGTTTCAAAAGCGGAGGAATACTGTATGTATTTCCCGTTTTTGAAACTGCAGAAATGGTGCAAAAGATCCGCCGAGATCCGCTGACGCAATTGTGCGGTGTTGCCCTTATATGCCCCCGGCACGGACTTGGGGTTCATCCCGCCGCCGTCTGCTCCTGGCAGCGGATGTCCGTGACGCTGAGGGAAAAATCATAGGTAAAGCCCCCGGAGACGGGAACCACAGCTACGGCGGAAATGTTTACGGCTTGGTCGAAGCGGATGGTTTCCTCCGCCCGTTCCCCGTCCAGCCGGAATTCGCCGTACTCCACCCAATCGCCGCCGGGCTCCTGATACAGGAATTTCCACCGGGAAATCGGGATGCCAAGATGGATTTCCGGCTCAAAACGCAATTTCAGGGACCATACCCGGAACACCGGCTCGTCTGCCCGGATGCACCAGGTTCTGGCGTTCCCCCACCGGAACCGCTCCCAGTCCCCGATCAGGGCCTCGATGTGCTCCAGGTCGGCCTCGCCGCACCGGGCGCAGATTCTGGGCTGTCCGGAGACGGCCTCCTGCCAGTCGTGGCCCAGGGGCTCTCCCTGGGTCTGGCCGCACCGGGCGCAGGTTTCCGGCTCCGTGCAGGTGGCCGCCTGCCAGTCGTGGCCAAGGGCCTCCCCTTCGGTCAGTCCGCACCGGGCGCAGGTTTTCGGCTCCGTACAGGTGGCGTCCTGCCAGACATGGCCCAGGATGGAGCCCTCCAGCGCGCCGCACCGGGCGCAGGTCTTGGGCGTGGAGCAGGTGGCCTCCTGCCAGTCGTGGCCCAGGGGCTCTCCCCGGGTTTGTCCGCAGATGGCGCAGGTTTCGGGGCGCTCACAGTCCGCTTCCTTCCAGACGTGGATGTTGCGCACCAGCATCAGACCCAGCGCACCCAGGATCAGCAGCACCACGGCGGCCAGTACCAGCACGCCGATCTTTTTTCCCCTGTCGCTGAGACCCTTCCGGCTCCGCCGTTTTCGCCCGCCGGGCTTTTTCGGTGAGCGGGGCGGATTCGTCGGGGCGGGGGCTTCCGGCCTTCCCGCCCGGGCAGGCTCCCCGGTTCGCACCGGGGCCTTCTCCGGAGCGGGGGCTTCCGGGGGCGTCCGCTCCGGGACGGAGCCCAGCATCGCGCCGCGCAGCTCCCCCGCCGAGGCGAAGCCGCCCTCCGGGGACAGTCCTCTTTCCAGAGCCTGCGCCATACATCCGGTCAGGCCGGGAATCTCCCCGGGCCGTTCGTCCGGCTCCCTTCCCAGGCAGTCCAGGAATATCCGGCAGAGCCCGCGCACATCCTCCCGGGGATTTCTTCCGGGGTTATCCCCGATCCGGGGGAGCCGGGGGCCGCCCCTGGAGTCCAGCACAATGGACTCCCAGTCCAGCCCTCCGTGGGAGAAGCCCTCCCCGTGGAACACATCCAGGGCCGCCATGAGCCCGTCCAGGATTCCCAGGGCCTCCTCGGGCAGCAGGAAGCCGCCCCGCATTTCCACATACTTTTTCAGGGTGCCGCCCCGGATCAGCTCGCTGACCCGGTAGCAGGTTCCGTTTTCCGCGAAGGTCATTTCGATTCCGGAGACCTCCGTCAGCCGGCTGTCCCGGGCCAGGGCCTCGGAAACCCGGCGGAACCGGGCCTCCCCCTTGGCGAAGGCCGGGCCCGTGGGCTTAACCTCCGTGCCCTCCCGCCGGGCGGCATCCTTCGGGAAGAATTCCAGCAGCCGCACCGGCTCCCCCAGGGACTGATCCAGCGCCAGATAGGCGATGGCCCCGGGCAGCTCCTCCAGAGCCTTGCCCACCAGGAACCGTCCGGCCAGCGTCGCCCCTCTGGGGAGCTGATGGGGCAGGTTCCGCTCCTCCTCCGGCGTGCCGCAGCTGCCGCACACCGGCTGGTCGGTCAGGCCCATGCACCCGTAGCACCGTCTTTGCGCCATTGAATCCCCTCGTTTCCTCCCGCGCCGTTTGCCGCCGCAAGGCGTGAAAACAGACGCTTTCCGTGTACTTTCCTTCCCTCGGAAGGGTATAGAAAAGCCCATCATACGATAGAGTTTATTATAAATCTGCCGATTGTCCATGTCAATAGCCGCTGTCAAAATTTATCGAAGGCCGCCTGGGCCGCTCCCCGGGCCTCCCGCGGGAGCCGTCGTTTTGCCTCAGGAGCCTTATGGCTGTATTCTACACGCTTGCTCTCTCTTTTTTGTCCCCTGACAGGGGACAATTTCCCCAATTCCCTCCCCGGGGCAAATGGGCGTTTTCTGCGCAAGGACAGCTCTTTTTCCCCGCAAGCGACCCGGGGCGAAAAAAATGTCCCCGCCCCGGGTGGGGCGGGGGCGGGGCTATTTGTTCCGGAACGCTTCCAGGATCTTCTCGTCCGAGCATATCAGCCGCAAATTGCTGCTGCAGAAATGAAACATATCCTCCATCTCCGTCGCGCCGGCGGAGCTGAAGCTGCTCAGGTCCAGCTCCTTCAGGCTCCCACAGCTTTCGAACATCCCGCTCATGCGAAACACCTTGGAGGTGTCAAAGCCGCTGACGTTCAGCGTTTCCAGCTTGCTGCAGCCGCAGAACATATTATATGTATTCGTCACGTTGGAGGTATCGAAGCCGCTGAGGTCCAGCTCTGTCAGGCTGCGGCAATTGAAAAACATACTGGCCATGCTCGTAACCTTGGAGGTATCAAAGCCGCGAAGGTCCAGCGCCGTCAGACTGCTGCAGCTCAGGAACATCCCTCCCATATCTGTCACCCTGGAGGTATCAAAGCCGCTGACATCCAGAGTCGTCAATCTGCTGCAGAGCCGAAACATGGAATCCATATTCGTCGCATTGCCGGTATCAAAGCCTGTCACGTCCAATGCCGTCAGGCTCTGGCACATATAGAACATCCCCTCCATATTCGTGACGCCGGAGGTATCCAGGCAATTGCCGAAATCGATGGACTCCAGATTGGAAAAGCCCGCGAACATCCAGGAAGCGTTGGGATTGGGCGCGATCCTCCCGTTGGCGGCAACATGGAGCTCGCCGCCCCGCATCCAGGCCAGGATGCTGCCGTCCTTCCCTTCGGAAACATCCCATGCTTCCGGCTCCGCGTCCGGGCTATCGTCCATCCTTTTCCCGGGAGCTCCCTTCAGGGTATCGTGAAAGGTGACCGTCCGCACATCCCTGCGGGTAAACTCCGTCTGTCCCCAAAAGAATTGATTTCCCATTTCCGTGTAGCTGACATTCGAAAGGTTCTCTCCCACTGCCATCGTAAAGGGTTCCGGACGCGGCCCGGGGGCGGTGATTTCCGGCTCTGTCTCAGGGAAGGCGGTTTCCGGCTCCGTTTTGGGAAGGGTCTCCGGCTTCACAGGGGCGGACATGGCGGCGCCTTCCCCGCCGGAGGGGACGGGCGTTTTTTCCCGCCCGGTCAGAAGGAGGATTCCCAACACCCCGGCCACCACGATCCCCGCCGCGGCGATCCATTTCAGACGTGCGGAGGGCCTGGGCTTTTCCGGCCGCGGGATGGGCCTGGGCTCCGGCGTCCCCGGGAACAGGGCCCGGTACAGCTCTCCCACGCTGGGGTAGCGGTCTTTGGCGGCGATGGACATCCCCTTCTCCAGCGCGGATCGCTCTGTGTCCGTCAGGCCCGGGATTCCCGCCCAGTCCGGCCGGGCTTCTCCCATGGAGCGGGAAATGGCGTCGGGGGGCACGGCCCCTGTGAGGCAGTAGTAGATCGTGGCGCACAGGGCGTACTCGTCCGACCAGGGGCCGATGCCGCCCCGGCTGCGGTACTGCTCCATGGGCGCGAAGCCCTGCTTCACAATGGCCTCGGTGGAGCGGGTCATATCCGCGTCCGCCTCCGGATTCTCCACGGCTCGGGCCGCGCCGAAATCCAGGAGCTTCGCCCCGCCCATGGGTTCGAGGATGATGTTGTCCGGGCTGATGTCCCGGTGGACGATCCCCGCCTGATGCACTTTGTCCAAAGCATCCATGATGGGCCTGAGGATCCGCAGGGTCTCCTCCACGCTGAGCTTCCCGCCCCGCATCCGGACATACTGGGCCAGGTTGGAGCCCTTGACGTATTCCATGACAATGTAGGCGGTGTTGTTCTCCTCAAAACAGCTGTAGATGCCCACGATCTCCGGCACCCGGGAGAACTTCGCCAGGGCCCGGGCCTCCCGGAGGAACCGCTCCCGGCTGGTGTCGTACTGGGTCTGGGATCTGGAGGTATACAGCCGCACCCCGGTTCCCTGGGCCGTGTCCCGGGTGACCAGGCTGCCGGGGAAGAATTCCTTGACGGCGACGGTTCGTTCCAGCTCCCGATCCCAGCCGAGATAGGTAATGCCGAAGCCCCCCTGGCCCAAGGCCTTTCCGATGACGTACTGTCCCCGCAGCACCGTACCGGGCCGGAGCTGATGGGGTTCGTTTCCCTGCTCCCGCGTCCACCCGCAGACCGGGCAGACCTCCTCCTCCGTGAGCCTCATGCACCCGGGACACCGCCGCATCTCCATTTCCTCCGCTCCTTTTCCGTGATACTGCAGCCATTATACCGCAGCTTTCCCAACGATGCAACAAGAATCCCGCCCAAACACGGGAACCCGGCAGACATTCCGCCGCTTTTTCGGGAATGACCGACCGGACGTCCCCCTCCGCGCGGCAAATTGGTGTTTGAAAGCACGCGCCTAAAAAATGCTGTCATTGCGAGCCAGTGCGCACACTGGCGTGGCAATCCCCCGGTT
>CAMFFO010000169.1 GCA_945949735.1 uncultured Clostridia bacterium
CTCTCAACGGGGGGATTGCCACGACCAGTGTGCGCACTGGTCTCGCAATGACAGCGTTATTTCGACAAACACCAATTTGCAGGACAGGTCAGATGACGGAGAATCCCCTCCCCGGGTTTTCGGGGAGGGGTGGGGATTACTTGAAGTATTTGACTGCGGATTCGAACATACGGATGTCGTAGGTTCCGGGGACGTTGCGGTAGAGATGATTGCCGATGCGTTCGCTGTGGCCCATCTTGCCAAAGACCCTGCCGTCGGGGGAGGTGATGCCCTCGATGGCGCAGACCGACCCATTGGGATTGAAGGCGGCATCCATGGTGGGGTTGCCCAGGAGATCCACATACTGGGTAGCGATCTGGCCGTTTGCCGAGAGCTTCGCAACCAGCTCCCGGCTTGCCAGGAACTTGCCCTCGCCGTGGGAGATGGCCACGTTGTACACGTCACCCACGTTCGTCAGGCTCAGCCAGGGGGACTTGTTGGAGGCCACCCGGGTACGGACGATCCGGCTCTGGTGACGGCCGATGGTATTGTAGGTCAGGGTGGGGCAGCTTTCATCGGTGTCGATGATCTTGCCGTAAGGCACCAGTCCCAGCTTGATGAGGGCCTGGAAGCCGTTGCAGATGCCGCACATCAGGCCGTCCCGGTCATTCAAAAGCCCCATGACCTGCTCCTTGATCGCGGGATTCCGGAAGAACGCGGTGATGAACTTGGCGGAGCCGTCGGGCTCGTCGCCGCCGGAGAAGCCGCCGGGGATGAAGATCATCTGGCTTTCGCTGATCTTCTGCGCTACGGTTTCCACGCTCCGGGCCACATCGTCGCTGGTCAGATTCCGGATGACCACAATGTCCGGCTCGGCACCCGCAGCCATGACGGCCCGGGCGGAGTCGTACTCGCAGTTGGTACCGGGGAATACGGGGATCAGAACCCGGGGCCTGGCGGTTTTCACCGCGGGGGCCAGGGTGCAGACACCGGGGGTGGAGAAGGTGGGAACTTTTTCGGCGGTTTCTACAGTTTTGGTGGGATAGACCTTCTCCAGAACAGCGGTGTTCAGCGCATACAGCTCGGCAACGGAGGCGGATTCGTCCCGGATGGTGATGACGGACTCGGCGGTGGTGTGGCCGATGCGGGTACCAAAATCGCAGTCCTCGGTCAGCTCCGCTACGATGTCGCCGTAGGCGGGCCCAAACTGCATCACAGCTCCGGGCTCGGAGGTAAAGCCAATGTTGTTGCCGAAGGACATTTTCATGACGGCCTCGCCCTCGCCGCCGGCATCCATGGCCCAGGCTGCCTTCACCTTTCCGGCCAGGCACAGCGCATGGAATTTCTCCCAGGCCGCTTTCAGCTGTTTATAGCTCGTTACGCTGGAGGGGCCGAAGCGGTAGACGGGATGGCCCGGCTCCTTAAACTCAGGGGAAATGACCTCCCCGGCTTTCAGGGGAGCGATGGCGAAGGAGATCACCGTGGGAGGCACATCCTTGTCCAGGAACGTACCGGACATGGAGTCCTTTCCGCCGATGGCGGCGGCGCCCAGTCCAAGCTGGGCATCCAGCGCGCCCAGAAGGGCCTGGAAGGGCTTGCCCCAGCGCGAAGGCTCATTTCTCAACTTTTCAAAGAACTCCTGGAGGGTCAGGTAAGCTTTCTTATAGTCCGCGCCGGCTGCCACGATCTTGGCCATGGAGGAAACCACGCTGGCCTGGGCTCCCTGGAAGGGATCGGCGGACAGCAGCTCCGGGTCACAGCCCCAGGCCATGACGCTGGCGGCGTCGGTTTCTTCCCCGGGGAGAACAGGGAGCTTCGCGGCCATGGCCTGGGCGGGGGTGGACTGATTCTTACCACCGAAGGGCATCAGCAGAGAGCCTGCGCCGATGGTGGCGTCGAACCGCTCTACGAGGCCTCTCTGGGAGGCGAAGCGCAGCTCCTGGGCGATGCCGCGGAGATTGGCGTGCTCATAGACGCGTCCGCCCCGCTGTGTGGAAGCGACCTCCACCTGGGCGTGTTTCACGGCACCGTTGGTATTCAGGAACGCCCGGGACAGATTGGCAATTTCCCGTCCTTTCCAGGTCATGACCATCCGGGCTTCTTCCGTGACAACGGCCACCCGGTAGGCTTCCAGATTCTCCTTCTCCGCGGCGGCGATGAAGGCATCCGCGTCCTGGGGGGCGACTACCACAGCCATCCGCTCCTGGGATTCGGAGATGGCAAGCTCCGTGCCGTCCAGGCCCTCGTACTTCTTCCGCACGGCGTCCAGGTCGATGCGCAGTCCGTCGGCCAGCTCGCCGATGGCCACGGACACGCCGCCCGCGCCGAAGTCGTTGCAGCGCTTGATGAGGCGGGTGACCTTGCTGTCACGGAACAGCCGCTGGATCTTCCGCTCCTCGGGGGCGTTGCCCTTCTGCACCTCGGAGGCCATGGTGGTGAGGGATTTCAGGTTGTGGCTCTTGGAGGAGCCGGTGGCGCCGCCGATGCCGTCCCGGCCGGTGCGGCCGCCCAGCAGAATGACCATGTCTCCGGGGGCGGGGCACTCCCGGCGGACATTGCCGGCGGGAGCGGCGGCCACAACCGCGCCGCACTCTAAGCGCTTGGCAATGTAGCCCTCGTGGTACAGCTCTGCCACATGGCCGGTGGCGAGGCCAATCTGGTTGCCGTAGGAGGAGTAGCCCGCCGCGGCGGTCTGGCAGAGCTTGCGCTGGGGCAGCTTGCCGGGCAGGGTGTCGCGCAGGGATTTCCGGGGGTCCCCCGCGCCGGTGACCCGCATTGCCTGGTGCACATAGGCACGGCCGGACAGAGGGTCCCGGATGCAGCCGCCGATGCAGGTGGCCGCGCCGCCGAAGGGCTCGATCTCGGTGGGGTGGTTGTGGGTCTCATTCTTGAACATCAGCAGCCAGTCCTGATCCTGGCCGTTGACGGTTGCGGTGACGTGGATGGAGCAGGCGTTGATCTCCTCGCTCTCGTCCAGCTCGGGAAGCAGCCCCCGCTTTTTCAGGGTCTTTGCGCCGATGGTGGCAATGTCCATGAGAGTCTGGGGCCGGGCAGCGGCCTTTTCCTCACCGTAGACCTCCACCCGGGCGGCCAGGTACTGCTCATAGGCCTGCTGCACGGCGGTGTCGTGGATTTCCACCTTGTCCAAATGGGTGGAGAAGGTGGTGTGGCGGCAGTGGTCGGACCAGTAGGTGTCCACTAACCGGATCTCGGTGATGGTGGGGTCGCGATGCTCCTCATCCCGGAAATAATTCTGCAGGAACTTCAGATCGTCCAAATCCATGGCAAGCCCCAGGCTGTCCAGCAGCTCCACGAGAGCCTTGTCATCCATGGCGGTAAAGCCCTCCACGGTGGCCACGGTTTCGGGAGCGGCGTAGTGAGCCGCCAGGGTTTCCGGCTTTTCCAGGGAGGCCTCCCGGCTCTCCACCGCGTTGATGACATACTTCTTGATGGCGGAAAGCTCGTCTCCCGTCAGGGAGCCGGTGAGGACGTAGACCTTGGCGGTGCGGATGGTGGGACGTGACCCCTGGGAGATGATCTGGATGCACTGGGCGGCGGAGTCCGCGCGCTGGTCATACTGTCCCGGCAGCGGCTCCACGGCGAACACGGTCTCCCCCTGGGGAACATCAAAGCTGACATCGTCCACCTGGGGCTCGGAGAACACGGTGCTGACGGAGTAGGAGAACAGGGCTTCGTCAATATTCTCCGCGTCATAGCGGTTCAGAACCCGGACAGCGGTGAGGCTGTGGATTTGCAGAAAATCCCGGATTTCCCGCAGAAGGCTCTCTGCCTCGTGACGCTGGCCCTCTTTTTTTTCAACATATACACGATAAACCATGGGGTATCATCCTCCCAGTTTCGTTATTTCAGGGCTTGCAGCGCCCGCTTGCCGATGTCGCTGCGGCGGTAGGCTCCGGCAAATTGGACGCCTTCGGAGAGCCGGTAGGCCTCCCGGATGGCGTCTGCCAGGGTGTCCGCCACGGCGGTGGTGCCGGTGACCCGGCCGCCGGAGGTGACGAGCTTCTCCCCATCCAGCTTGGCTCCCGCGATGTAGGTATGCTCCAGGGCCTCCGGGGTAAAGCGGATCTCGAAGCCCTTTTTATAGGAAGTGGGGTAGCCGCTGGATGCGGTGATCACGCAGCAGGCGTGCTTGTCCGCGAAGCAGACATCGGTCTCGGAAAGGGTGCCGTTGGTGGTAGAGCGCATGACCGTCAGCAGGTCGCTTTCGAGAAGCGGCAGCACCACCTGGGTTTCGGGATCACCGAAACGGCAGTTGTACTCAATGACCTTGGGACCGTCGGGGGTAATCATCAGGCCGAAATACAGGCAGCCCCGGAAGGTACGGCCCTCGGCATTCATGGCCGCGATGGTGGGAAGGAAAATCTCCTCCATGCACCTCTGGGCTACTTCCGGCGTGTAGTAGGGGTTGGGGGCCACGGTGCCCATGCCGCCGGTATTCAGGCCCGTGTCGTTGTCCCCCGCCCGCTTGTGATCCATGGAGGACACCATGGGCTTTACCACCTTGCCGTCGGTGAAGGCGAGGACACTGACCTCCGGGCCGGTGAGGAACTCCTCAATGACCACATGGTCGCCGGATTTGCCGAAGATATGGCCCTCCATCATGTCCCGGACGGCGGCTCTGGCCTCCTCCCGGGTGGAGGCGATGATGACGCCCTTGCCCAGGGCCAGACCGTCGGCCTTGATGACCGTGGGGATGGGGGCGGTGTCCAGGTAGGAAAGGGCATCCGCCATGTTGTCAAACACTTCATACCGGGCAGTGGGAATGCCGTATTTCTTCATCAGATTCTTGGCAAAGACCTTGCTGCCCTCGATGATGGCAGCGTTGGCCCGGGGGCCAAAGCAGGGGATGCCCTTGGCCTCTAGAGCGTCCACGCAGCCTAAGACCAGCGGATCGTCCGGAGCCACCACCGCATAATCGATATGATTCTCCACGGCAAAAGCAACAATCTTTTCAATATCGGTTGCCCTAATGGGAACGCAGACCGCATCCCGGGCGATGCCGCCGTTTCCGGGAAGAGCAAAAATTTCCGT
>CAMFFO010000170.1 GCA_945949735.1 uncultured Clostridia bacterium
GAATACTTGCTGTCATTGCGAGCCAGTGCGCACACTGGCGTGGCAATCCCCCGGACCCATGGAACCGGGTAACGATTACCGCCAAAAAGCGCAGCTGCTCCCAGTTTTACTGGTACTTTTCGGAACATTTCCCCACTAACCGGGGGATTGCCACGACCAGTGTGCGCACTGGTCTCGCAATGACAGCTTTATTTTTCAGACAACAATTTACCGTACTTCATTATGCTTCCGGGTTGAATTCCCGGCAGTACAGGGTCAGGGGACATTCCGCGCAGTTGGGGTTTCGGGCGGTACAGCAGTCCCGGCCGAAGAGGACGATCCGGTGGCAGAAATTGCTGCTTTCCTCCGGAGGGAGGACGGCGCGCAGCTGCTGCTCCACCTTCTCCGGCTCCTTGCCCTGGGATAACCCTAAGCGTCCGCAGATGCGGATGCAGTGGGTGTCGCAGACCACGCTTCCCGGCACGCCGTACAGGTCCCCCAGCAGCAGATTGGCGGTTTTCCGCCCTACGCCGGGGATGCGCAGCAGCTCCTCCATGGTGCCGGGAACCTTCCCGCCGTAGTCCGACAGCAGCATCTGGCAGGCCAGGACAATGTCCCGGGCTTTGTGCTTGTAGAAGCCGCAGGAGCGGACGTGCTCCTCCACATCCGGGATTGGCGCGTTTGCCATGGCTTCCAGGGTGGGGTAGGCGGCAAACAGTCCCGGCGTGACCAGATTCACCCGGGCGTCGGTACACTGGGCGGACAGCCGCACGGCAATCATCAGCTCATAGTCCTTGCCGTAATGCAGGGCGCACAGAGCGTCGGGATAACGCTGCTTCAGAATATCAATGATGGCGGTCACTTTTTCCTTCATAACGGATGCTCCCTTGGAGAATGTGGGTTGGAGAAAGATAAATTGGTGTTTGTAGATTTCCGAGCACTTTACGTTTTTACTGTAGGGGAGGCATTCATGCCTCCCGCGCACATGGTACGTTTTCGCCGAAACGCAGAGAAAACCGGAATGTTTCACCGCCGGGAGGCATGAATGCCTCCCCTACAGTGTTTTTCCAACGTTTCCTAAACGGGCCGACAAACACCAATATAGGCTATCGGCTTAGAACAGCATCCATGGAAACACCACACGTTACTACCGTAGGGGCGGCTATCAGCCGCCCGAAAGGGCTCAATCATTGCGCGTTTCCGGCAAAACGGGGTGCTTTGGAAGCCGTAAGGTTTCGGGCGGCTGATAGCCGCCCCTACGGTGGCATCCCAGCAAGTGATTGCTGGATGGTTTGCTGTTTTAACCCGATAACCTGAACACCAATTAATCGTGCTTGGGATTGCGGCGTGGAATTTGGCTGTGATCTCAGTCCCCGGGGGTGAGCTTTACGCGGTTCAGGCGGAAGGCCACGGAGGATTTCAGGTATTCCAAGTACGCCTCGTCCTGGCACATGGCCTTGCTGGGGGTATCGGACAGCTTGGCCACAGGGCGGCCGTTGACGTACTGCAGCTTGATGACGATGTTCAGAGCGGTTTCCGCCGTGTCATTGGAGCAGAAGGTGCCGATGCCGAAGGACACCTTGGCTCGGTCCTTGAAATAGTCGTTTAAGTGCTGGGCCCGGTCAAAATCCAGACTGTCGCTGAACAGCAGCTGCTTGGTCCGGGGGTCCACACCGTATTTCTTGTAGTGGGCAATCATCTTCTCACCCCATTCGTAGGGGTCGCCGCTGTCATGGCGGACGCCGGTGTAGTTATTAACCATGGAGCGGTTGAAGTCCAGCAGGAACAGATCCGTGGTGACGGTATCGGTGAGAGCGGTGCCGTTGTCCCCGTCGTACTCCGTATACCAGTCCTTCATGGCGTAGTAGTTGGTGTAAGCCAGGGGAATGGAGTCGATGCCCTGGTACATCTGGACAAACTCGTGGGCGTAGGTGCCGATGGGCTGCAGGCCGTATTTCTTCGCCAGGTACACGTTGGAGGTGCCCACGCAGTTTTGGGTTTCGGTGGCCAGCCGCTTCACCACCACGTCCTCCCACTCCCGGGAGAGTCTGCGGCGGCAGCCGAATTCCGCGAATTTGAAGGTATATTTTCCCGACTGGAAATCGGCAATTTTCCGGTTCAGCTTCTCCTCGGCGCTGCGGCGCAGCTCCTCGTAGTTGAAGTTCATGCGGAAATAGACCTCGTTGATGATCTCCAGCAGATAGATTTCAAACTGCATGGCGGAGAACAGGGGGCCCTTCACCACCACGGATAGCTCCCCGTCCTCGGTTCTGCCGGTGGTCACATACTCCCGGATGGGGTGCCACAGCCTTAAGAATTCCACATAGTCGTTCTTGATGAACCGAATGGAGCGCAGGTAGTCCAGTTCCTCCCGGGTAAAGCGCAGGGTGCACAGGTAGTCGATCTGGGCGTTGATCTCGCGGAGCATTTCCTGGGTGAACACCACTCCCTCGTTGCGGCATTTGAAATGGTATTCGCCGCAAAGGTCCGTGTGCTTATGGAAGATGACCTGATCCATGTTGAACTTGTAAAGATCCGTGTCCAGCAGGGAGGTCACAATGGGTTCCAGTTTCATAGAGATAACCTTCTTTGATGGAATATAAAGTGGGAAATTGTTGTTTGAAAGTGTACGCTAAATAACGCTGTCATTGCGAACCAGTGCGCACACTCCTCCGCGCTAAGAGCCGCCTTCGGCGGTTGCGCTCTGGACGCGCCTGCGGGCGCAGTGGTGTGGCAATCCCCCGGTTGAAAGGAACCAGGAAACGATTACCACCAAAAATCGCAGGAGTTCCCATTTTCTGGGTGCTTTTCGGTACATTTCACCTCTAACGGGGGGATTGCCACGACCAGTGTGCGCACTGGTCTCGCAATGACAGCGTTATTTTTCAAACACCGATTTATCGGAGTGTTTTCAGTGCGCCTGTTCAAATGCTGTCGGTTTCCTGCTGCGCCTGGGAGGCAAGGACAATCTGACGAAGCTCCGGGTATTTGCTCCAGAGCTTGGGGTTGGTGTGCTTCTTCCAGGTCTCAAAATCCCCCCGGAGGAAGCACTCCCGCATCTGGGTGGCGGAGATGTCGATGGTTTTGGGAATGTACAGCTCGGAAATGGCAGGCGCTCCCGGGCCTTCGAACCAATCCAGGCGACGGGATTCCTTTCCGGAAACCAGCAGATCCGGCATGACGCCAAAGCGCTCAAAGACATTACGCAGCACATACTCCCCCCAGCGGGAGTTGTTGCCCACGCCGATATCCGGCAGGGGGAACACCCGGATATCCTCGCCGAATACGGCACGAAGCATTTCCTCCCGGATTTCATAGGAAAAGGGGTTCTTGCTGGTGAGGGATTCCTGGGAGGAGCCTACAAAAATACCTACCTGTTCGCAAAGATGAAGGGCGGTATTCACCATTTTCTCATGGCCCGCGTGGATGGTCTGAAACCGACCCACCAGGATTCCCAGCTTGTAGGGCTTGTCCATGGGTTACGCCTCGGGAAGGTGGGGATCAAAGGCGGGCATAAGCCGGAGCTTAAAGAGATTCCGCTTGTGGAGCGTATCGATCCGCTCCTTATGGGCCTGGTTTTCGATCTCGCCTGTGCGGATGTACCGGTCCAGTTCGGCATAGGTGAAGCCCAGATTCTCCTCGTCGGTTTTGCCGCAGAGGCCGTCGATGGGAACCTTGTCCACCAGCACGTCGGGCAGTCCCAGAACCCGGCCCACAGCCTTCACCTCCTGCACCGTCAGATGGGCGCAGGGGCTGAAGTCTCCCGCCGCGTCGCCGTAGCGGGTGGAGTAGCCCACGTAGTCCTCGGACAGGTTGCAGGTGTTGGCTACCCGGCCGTTAAAGCTCTGGGCCACGGCGTACAGAGTGGACATCCGGATTCTGGGGGGCAGGTTGGTTCGGCTCTGGGTGGAGAGCTCAAAGGGGATGCTGCGCTTTAAGCCCTCCACCGCGTCCTGAATGTTGACTACAAAATGCCGGATGCCCAGGTGATTCACCAAGAGCCTGGCCATGTCGATATCCGCCTGCTCCCCGCAGGGCATCAGTACGCCGATGACCCGATCCCGCCCCAGCGCCTCTGTGCAGAGGGCTGCCACCACGGAGCTGTCCTTGCCCCCGGAGATGCCCACCACGGCGCAGCAGTCCGGGCCGTTTTCCGCGAAGAAATCCCGAATCCAGGTCACACAATCCTTTTTTACCTTTCCTGCGTCAAACATGATCCATTCCTCCCATCAATTCAGAATGTCAATCTGGCAGCTTGCCATGGTGGCGATGGCCGCGTCATGGCTCTGCGGGGTGACCCCCGCGCAGCAGGAGGCATCCACCGAGATCCGGTTTTCCGGAAAACTGGCCTTCAGAAGCAGGGCGTTGGACACCACGCAGATGTCCGTGCACAGTCCCACCAGCTCGATGGAGAAATCCTCCTCCCCGGCTTTTTCCCGGAGAACCCCGGGAAGGACGGTGCTGCCGAAGGTGGGCTTTTCCACAGCGGTGAAGCCCTTCCGCTCCAGAGCGGCGGCGATGGAAGCGTCCAGGGCCCAGCCCGGGGTACCCTTTATGCAGTGGGGAACCGGCAGCTTCTTTCCCTCGGCGGTGTCCATATAATTTTCGTGGTGGGTGTCGAAGGTGACCACGATCTCCCCGTCAAAGCCTTCAATCTTGCGAACCACATTGGGGACAATAGCCGCTGCCTCGGGAGAGCCCAGGGCTCCGTCTACAAAATCCTTCTGCATATCCACAACGATCAGGAATTTTTTCATGGCAGTTCCTCCCTGCAAATCTGTTTTTTCCCTCAGTATATCATATTTCACGACATTTTCAACTAAGAGAGTAAAGATAAATTAGTGTTTGTCGGGCTGGCTCCAAGTTTCCTGTCATTGCGAGACCAGTGCGCACACTGGTCGTGGCAATCCCCCGGTTGAAAGGAACCAGGTAACGATTACCACCAAAAATCGCGGCGACCCCACTTTTCCGGGTACTTTTCGGTACATTTCCTCTCTAACCGGGGGATTGCCACGCCACTTAAGCGCACTGGCTCGCAATGACAGCAT
>CAMFFO010000171.1 GCA_945949735.1 uncultured Clostridia bacterium
CCTTATCATACCACCGACATTCTATCTTATCGTGGAAAAAACCTTGCGAACACAAAAGTTTTCCAAAATGCTTATCGGCTTGACTCAGCAAATCGGGAAGTTGGTGTTTGAATAATAACGCTGTCATTGCGAGACCAGTGCGCACACTGGTCGTGGCAATCCCCCCGTTGAAAGGAACCAGGTAACGATAACCACCAAGAATCGCAGGAGTTCCCATTTTGGGTGCTTTTCGGTACATTTCCTTTCTAACGGGGGGATTGCCACGCCACTTAAGCGCACTGGCTCGCAATGACAGGTAATTTTGGGCACAGTACGACAAACACCAATTTGTCGTACTGCTGGGTTAACCCGATAAGCGCGTTTTCAAAAATCTGAAAACAAAGAAATCGTGTTGCCCGGTTTTGTGTTTTGATATCCAACCGCGGAATATCTGGTGTTCTGCAACGCGGATGCTCGCGCTGATGAATGCCCAAACCTAAAGAATAACTGGCAGTGTGCGTTTGCATACTGCCAGTTATTGCCGGTTAGGGAAACTCCGATTAATTCGGCAAGAGCTGACAGCGAGATATTTTGCTTCCTCAGAAAGTTTGGGAAACCGAGGAATACTGTATGTATTTCCGATTTTCCAAACTGCACTGAGGGAGCAAAAGATCCGCTGCTCAGCCGCAGACGAATTATTCAGAGGTTCCTTAGATATGTAAAAGCTGAGCTTCCTTTTGGGCCCGGAGCCTTTTTTTGAGCTGCTGAATAACGGAATCCGGAGCAACCACCCGGACTGTCGGGCCAAAGGACAGAACCCGGATCAGGATTTCCTGCTCATCCCGGGGCGCATACCATAACGTGATCTGATAGGTATCATTGTCCAGTCGAACCGCCTGCTTTTCAAAATGAGAAAAATGAAGCATTGCCCGCTCCAGGGTGTTGCGTTCGTCGGTCAGCTCCAGAGTCAGCTGCCTCTTCTTCGGCGGCGCGTGGGGCGGCAATTGGGTCTGCTCCAGCAGGGTACATTCCTTGATTTTTGACAGGTTCAGCGTCACCTCGTGCCCGTCCTGAACTGCCAGAAGCCGGAACCGGTCGTCCTTTTCCGAGTATTCCAGCCGGTAAGGAACGCAAAGCAGAGGGGCATGGTTTGCGGAATCCGGAACCAGCCGGACCTTTCGCCGCTCCTGAATCGCCCGCAGCAGAAGGCGAAAATGCTGAATATAGACGGGGTCGGTATAAGGATCTCCGTCCTGGTAGCGGTCAAAGAACACGATGTCCTCCGGCGTAAACAGCGGTTCCACATTCTCAAGTCCCTGGAGATCAGGTTGGAACAGCGCGATCCTCGGGTCAAGAGAAATGGATTTCAGCCAACGCTTCTCCAGAAGGGAAAGAGGAAGCTCCGGCGGATGCCGCAGCACAGACCTGCCGGAAGCATCCAGAAGCTGCCATTGCTCCCCGATCGCCTCGGGTATGTACAGTGTGCTCTCCTGAAAGGCATGACCGGATACGATCTGCCGGATCTCCCGGCCGGTAACGCAACGCTCCGCCGCGGTACGCAGGATGATCGCCACGGTCTGATAGTATTTTCCGTACATTTCGTGGAAAACCACGGTCAATCACCTCCGTACAGAGCAGCCATCGCGTCAAGATCCTGATAAAACCGCCGGAGGACTTGGGGGTTGCTGCATTCCAGCTTGCTTATTCGCCCGAGAAAGGTGCGGATCCAGGGGAGCATTTCCATGGCGTCGTAGACATCCGCCTTGAACAGGAAGGTCTGACTGTCCAGCTTCTCCACGCTGCCGGTTCGTTTTTCCCGCTGAAGCCGCTGCCATATATGCGGCTCTGCCTCTGACGCGTGAATGGTCATTTCCAGGTGATCCTTCGTGCCGCGTTCCTTTACGGAAGCCCCCCAGAGGTATTGGGAGAAAGCTTTCGCCCGATTCTGATATTCTGCCCATTCGGGTTCTTCCTGGGCGCTCTTCACCACATGGATCATGTCCAGGCGAAAGAAGCGAAAGCGCCGGACGCCCTGACTGAAGCCGAGCAGATACTGTCTGCCGGTCTGGGTGCTGATATGAATTTTGCAGGGCAGCACCATTACCGGCGTTTCCTTCCGCGCCCCGGGTTTGCGCAGCGTCAGCGTTACCCACCTGTGCCGGTGGATTGCGTCCAGAAGCCGGCAGAGAATCTGACTGTCCAGGGCGTGAAGCAGGTAGTGGTGCTTAAACCGGAATTTGCTTTCCTGCCGGGGAAGCCTGTCCAGCAGGAAGGAGCCAACCACCCCCAGCGCAGAAGCCTCGGAGAAGTAATCCAGCGCATCCGCCCAGGTGTCCAGCGAAATCTCATCGCCGCTTCGGGAATACAGGTACTCCTTCCCCTGCTTTCTTACCTGAATCAGTCCCAATTTTTCGTATTCATTCAGCTTTTTCCGAAGGGTGGAGATATCCAGCGCCTCGGCATCCGCAAAGGCATATTGGTACGCTTCCATCTCCTCCAGAAGCTGGATCAGGGTCAGTTCCCGTCCCGGATTCAGGCAGTCCAGAATATAGAAGTGCTGCAGGATGTCCTTGTCGGTAAAGCTCTTCGCCTTGAAACCGAGATACAGCGGATTGTGGGCCAGCGCCCGGCTGTCCATGCTGATGAAAACCTGCTTCCCGGTTTCCGTCCGGCGGAAGGACATCGCGTCCCCAAGCCAGTTTTCAATTCTGCGCCGTTCATTGTCGTAGCTCCGGGGGCTTTTCGGCTTGATTTCACTGCGGCTTTGAAAACCGTATACATAGAACTGCCGCATATAGTCCCGGATCCGCTCAAAATTTTTGATCAGTTCACTGTTTTCCATTACTGCCTTCTCAAATCAGAATCCCGGCCGCCGTCACTTTCCTGAGGATCCTCTGAACAAATCTGAGCAGACGGCCGTCTGCCGGTTCTCTCCCGCTATGGATTCGGAGCATCCGCGAGTTCTCACATATAGCGGGTCAACTCTTCATCGGGCACAGGCTCGTACTCCACAAAGCGGCCGTATACGCGCATTTCATTCCCGTCCTCGTCGTGCTCCAGGATTTCTACGCGATCGTCAATGTGGTCGTGGATTACCTCCGAGTAGGAGCCGTCATCATAACGCACGGTCTGAACTTCTATTTCCGGTTTTTCTTCCGTCCCTGAAATGATCCTGCGTTCCCGCCGGATCTCCTCTTTTTTCAAGGAATCCCCTGACGAGACATTGCATCTGTCGACGCGGAAGGATAGGAACGTCAGCCCAAAGAGATTGGATGATTTATTCAGATATTCGTGAACGCACTCCGCAAAGCGGCTCTCATCTTCCCGGATCCTCCGAATATCGTACTCGAAATCAGAGAAAGCGGAGGGCAGGATCAGCTCCAGCACCGACTCGATCATCAGACGCAGGAAGTATTCCTGCCCGTCATGGGTATCGGGAATGGCTTGTCCCCGGCAGTAACCGATAAAAAATGCGGCGGTATTCGAAATCCGAACCTCACAGGTGCCCAATACAAAAATCCTGCGATGAGAGGACAACCCATATGGGACGGTTTTCTCCCAGGGAATTGTGATGCTGTTTTCTTTGCGTACAAAGAGAATCGATCCGGCATCATCGAAAATCAGAGGGTACTTGGCTGAGGAAAGTGTATGGGTTCCGCTTTGGAAGAAATACTCCGCCTGCCAGCCTACCAGGGCGACCGCTTCCTCATTGGGCGCGACGCGCAATTCCACGCCCTCTGAAATAGATGCGTCCTTCGCCTGCCACAGCAGCAGATCCTCCGGCCCCTCGTCCGCAATGACGCCGGAAGGACATACTCCCAGCTTCTCCCTGGCGCAGGTCAGCAGCGGGCCTTCGATCATCTCGGACGGGATCACGACCGGGTTTCCCTCTACCGGATCCAGAAGCAGCAGCGGCTCCTTTTTCTCTGCAAGTATGGGAATATACTCTTCCAGGCGCAAGGGGATTGCCTTAACCGTTGTATTCTCGGAGGGAATGTCCTCATTCCGTGTCAGAGCGACGATCAGGTTGCCTGCCGGAAGGAAACGCCTCGCGTGATTCAGGATGTACCGGGCATCCGGCTTTTCTGGGCCGCGATCCTGTCCCATGTCCACTGCGAAATACAGCGGTGTTTCCGCCATGCCCAATACGATCCGGTTGAGAACGAATGGGTTGCCGCTTCCTTCCTGATAATCACGCATACCGGACAACAGGAATTCCAGATCAGATTGCGGGGAGGCTTTATCGCCGGGGGCTGGCGTTTCCGTTAACCGGGGCTCCGATTTTTCCTGCTCCTCCGGCGCGCTGCCTGCGCTTGCCCCGGATTGATTTTCCCGAGGCTCGCCGCGGGGGATCTGCGCGTCATCCGCTTTCCGCGCCTGTTCCCACGCGTCCAGCTCCTCTTCCGACATTGTATTCGCCAGAAGCTTTGCGCAGCCTCCGATAATTGTATCCGCCATGGGATGATCGCCATAGATCCGGATTTGCTGAGCCAAGAAAGCACGGTCTTTCGCGGGATCTCCCGTTAATCCTGCCCGGATCCTTTCCATGATCTCTTCCGCGGCATTCGGCTTTTCATCAGGCGGGGCCTCCCTCCTCCGGCTTTTCTTTATGTAGCCTGTACAGAGCAATACAATGCCCAAAATGCCCGGCAGGCAATAACCGATCACGCCAAACGCACCCAGCTCCGCGAAGCCATTGCCCGGTATGCTTCCCGCCAGCACCGCCATCTGCAGAGCGATCAGGAGCCAGCCAAGCAGGATCGTCATGGTTCCTTTTTTCATAGTTCGTCCCCCTCTTCCGTGATTTTGAAGTAACTGCCTGACATTCCGTCACTGAAAACAGGGCGCTGCCTGAAGGCCGGACGGCGCACCGTTTTTGAAATGGTTGATACTGTACGACAAACACCGATTTGCCGTACTGCTGAGTTAACCTGATAAGCATTTTGATAAATTGGTGTTCAGGTTATCGGCTTTAATTAGCTGAACAACAAATTGGTGTTTGTCGAATACTTGCTGTCATTGCGAGCCAGTGCGCACACTG
>CAMFFO010000172.1 GCA_945949735.1 uncultured Clostridia bacterium
AGCCGGAATGATCTGCTGCGCCACAAGGACCTCGCCGCAGGCGGAGCAGTGGCTGCCCTCCGTCAGGCCGTCCTGGGTGCAGGTGGCCGCCTTTGCCTTGTCAATGGCCACGGTATGGGCCGCGGGGATGATGACCTGTTGGGCGAGGATCTCACCGCAGGCCGCGCAATAGCTGCCGTCGCTGAGACCGTCTTCCGTGCAGGTCGCCCCGTAACCCTTAACCACCACAGCCTCATGGGCGATTCCCTTCACGCACTCCATTTCCTTCCAGGTCACCGTGCCGAAGCTGGCCCGGACTTCCTCCGTCCAGGTGGTGTTTCCCTTGGGGTAGTACGCTGTAATATTGGAAGAGCCAATCGGTGTGTTTTCCGGATTCCGGAATCCGTCTCCCCAGAAGATCAGAACAGTGGGATTGTCTTTATCAAAAGCATAATGGCCAATGGACGTAACCGCCTTGGGGATCGTAATGGAAGTCAGGCTTGAGCAATCTCGGAATGCGTAATCTCCAATGGATGTAACGCCCTCCGGGAGCGTCACCGCAGTCAGCCCGCTGCCCCAGAAAGCGGAGTTCCCAATGGACGTGACACTTTCCGGGATCGTAATGGAAGTCAGGCTTGAGCATGCTTGGAATGCCAAATCCCCAATGGTTGTGACCCCTTCCGGGAGCGTCACCGTGGTTAGACTGGTGCAGCCGCTGAAAACAGAATGGCTAATGGTTGTGACTCCCTCCGGGATCACCACCGAGATCAGGCTGGTACAACGACTAAATGCGAAATCCCAAATGGATGTGACCCCCTCCGGAATCGTCACCGTGGTCAGGTTGGAACAACCCTCAAAAGCGGAAGGCCCAATGGATAGGACACCCTCCGGAATCGTCACCGTGGTCAGTCCGGAGCAATCGCTGAAAACACCACTGGAAATTGAGGAAATCCCCTCCGGAATGGTAATGGCGGTCAGTCCGGAGCAGCCGCTGAAAACCGAGAATCCAATGGAAACTACGCTTTCCGGAAGGAGGATCTCCGTCAGTCCGGAGCAGCGGCAGAAAGCACTAGTCCCAATCGTCGTGACACCATTCGGGATGTTGACAGACGTCAGTCCGGAACATCCGAAAAAAGCGTAGGATCCAATGGTTGTGATACCTTCCGGCAGCACCATGGAGGTCAAACCGGAGCAGCCTTGAAAAGCGCTGCTGCCAATGGAGGTGACGCCCGCGGGAATGGTCACGGACGAAAGCATGGAACAATCCTGAAAGAGATAAGACGAGATTTCCGGGAGCCTCTCCGGCATGGTCACCGAAGCGAGGCTGGTACAGCCGTTGAACGCGTAGGAACCAAGCCCGGTAACGCCCGCGGGGATATCCGCGGCAGTGAGCCTCGTGCAGTTCTGGAACGCATAGGTGCCAATGGTCCGCAGGCTCTCCGGCATGGAAATCTCTTTCAGCCAACAGGCCGAGAAGGCATAGCTGCCAATGGAGGTGACCCCCTCTTTCAGGACAACACTGGTGATTTTGGTTCGCTTGGCATACCACGGAGCAGGGGCGCTTTCTCTGTAATCCGTCATTTCGCCGCTGCCGGAAATGGTCAGCACGCCGTCGGTGGTGAGGATGTAGGTAAGGTTTTCGCCGCAGCTGCCCCGGACGGCCCCGCAGACCGTGCAAACATCATCCACAAACTGATGGCCGGCCGGAACGATCTGCTGCGCAATGAGGACCTTGCCGCAGACGGAACAGTGCTTGCCCTCCGTCAGGCCATCCTCGGTGCAGGTAGCGGCAACGGCCTCGTCCACGACCTCCGTGTGTCCCGACGCCGGAATCGTCTCCTGCTCCTGGAACACATAGCCGCAGACGGAACAGTCCTTTCCTTCCGTGAGGCCGGTGGCTTCGCACTCCGCCGGAACCCCGGGCAGGACCCGCTCCGTATGCCGGGTCGTATCACCGGCGATCTGCGTGAACGTCAGGTTCACATTGTACCTGCCTTCCGACTTCTGGACCAGCACATTTGCCTGGGAGCAGAGGCAACCCGTTACCGCCACATTCATCTGGCTGCTGTTGGCATGGAAGGGGTGACCGCTGCCGGTGTCCACAAAGTAGAACCGGACATCCGGATTGGTAAAGGTCGCCTGCTTCATCTGATAGCAGCCCTCAAACACAAAGGGACCGATGTAGCCGCATTCCACAGTCGCGGTTTCCAGACTGTCGCAGGAGAAGAACAGCTGATAGCCGGAGCCGGCGCCGCTATACTGCCCGTTCATCACCACGGTCCCCGGAATGGTGACACTGGTCAGAGCGTTGCAGTCGGAGAAGACGCTTTCTCCCGGGGATACGGTTCCGGAGCCGAAATCAATGTTCTTCAGGCTGTCACAGCCGGCAAAGCAGTAGTTCCCCAGGGTCAGGGAAGCGCTGCCGAAGGACACGGATTCCAGGCCGCTGCCATAGAAGGCATAGCTGCCGATGCTTGTCACGCCCTCCGAGACATAGAGGCTGCGGATGCTGCTTCTCACCGACTTCCAGGGTGCCTGGTTCGATGTCTGATTGGGATGGCTGTAGTTCGGCATAGCGCCGCTGCCCAGAAGGAAGAAGTCGCCGTTGCCGTACAGCGCCCACAGCAGCTCCCCGGCCTCGCCGGAAGAGGTGGGTGTCTGCAGGATCAGATCCGTTCCGGAAGCGGTCAGCCGTCCCGCCGCCACGCCGGTATACAGCCCGTTATAGATTGTGATCCGGCTGGCGATCCCGGTATCCGATACGTTCACCACCGCGGCGCTGCCGCCGGAGACGCCGCTTCTCAGCCGGAAGCCTCCGCCGGTATAGCTTTTGGTACCCGCCTTGTTCTGAAGGCTCAGGGCAGAATAGGCCCATACGGAGTCAAACTCAGGGGTCCCGCTGAGATAGAGTTGATTGCCGCAGATATCCGTCGACCCGTGGAAGGAGCCGCCGCTGATATCCGCAGCGCCCCGCATACTCAGGGCTTGTCCGTAGTCAGCCGAGACGGAGCCTCCGGAAATCGACGCCGACGCGGTGCTTTCAAAATCCAGGATTCCCGCGTCAGAGCCGGAGACGGAACCGTCCGACATGGTCAGCGCCGCGTCTTCCTCCAGGATAATGCCCTGTCCATCCCTGGCCTGAACGGAACCGCCCCGGATATACACCTTGCCGCCGATGGAATCGATGCCCGCGTAGCTGCCGCTGATTGTGCCGTTCCAGAGGGTGAAGGTACCGCCTTCGTTCTCAATGCCGACCTCCGTCGAAGAGCAGGAGGAGGTATTGGCGTCAGAGCAGACTTCGCCGGTGCCCTGGCAGTCTGTGATCAGCAGGGTGCTTCCCTCCGATACGCTGAATCCGGGAGCATTTCCGCCAGTACTGAGGGTATGTCCGTTCAGGCAGATATGGACCGCGCCCGTAATGGTATAGTAGCTGGTGCGGGTTACGTCCTGAGTCAGATAAAATCTGGTTCCGCTGATACTGGAGGTCCCATTCCAGGCGGTCCATGTGTAATTCGTGTGCCCCTCCGTACAGTTCACGTCGCCGCAAATGGGGTGCGTATGGGAAGCCGCCGCAGTGACCGTATTGGCGGAACCATCATCCGCCGGGGAGACGATCCCCGCCGCGTTGGTCGTCACGCGGCTTTCCCCGGAGGTGACGACACACCGGTAGGACCGGGTCGGGTAGGCCGCATCCGTCTCAAGACCGGAAATGGTCAGCTCCGGACCCACGGCGTTTTCCACGTCCTTCCAGTCCGCGAAATCCGGCGTGCCGTCCAGAACCTGCCACTGGTAGGTAATGGCCGCTCCGAAAGCCTGGACGAAGAAGGTCGCCGTTCCGTTCTCGTCAACGACCGCGTCCGCCAGCGGATATACCGTCAGCACGGCCTCCTCCGTCACTGCCGGTTCCGTAATCACCGCAATCATAGAATTCTCAGAAGAACCGGTGGTTTCCGGGATCGGTTCCGGCCCTTCCGTGGATTCCGTTTTCGGAGTCTGGGTCTGTACCGTCTCTTCCGTCTCCGGCGTTTGCTCCGCCAGGGCCGTCACCGGCAGATTCCCCAGCACCAGCACCAGTGCCAGAAAGAAGCAGACCATTCGTTTCAAGCCTGAATTTTTCATATTCGTTCCTCCTGCGGGCCGTGTACAGCAGCCCTGCATATTCCTGATTGATAGTATACCAGATTTTTCCTGTTTGTCCATAGCAGAGCGCCCTTTTGTGGTTTTATCCATCATTTGCAAATGCAAATAATTTACAAAATAGTATTGAAATCAGTACTTATTTCCTGTATACTGATTTTTACCGGTCGGGGGCCGCGCAAAGGCCTCTGACATGGCAAATTTTTAACATCAGGAGGCATTCCAATGAAGTATGTCTGCAATGTCTGCGGCTGGGTCTATGATGAGGACGAGGCCGGCGTAAAGTGGGAAGATCTGCCCGAGGATTTCGCCTGTGAGCTGTGCGGCGTGGGCAAGGAAGATTTCAGCCCGGAGGAATAAGCCATGAAGATTCGGATCAATAAAGATGTGGTGGAATTCACCCCCGAACATGCCGCTGAGGCCGCGGAGCTGGAGGCTCTGTGGGTAAAGATGGGCAACTGCGTTGGCGGAAACAAGGCCCTGTCCCCCATCGGCGTCTATGTTCCCAGCGAGAATAAGACCGCTTCCTTCCATATCGACGGTCTGTCCGAGAAGGAAGCCAAGGAAGTCCCCGTGATCCGCGCTCCCTACGACACCGACGTCTACTGCGTCACCTGCAACAAGACCCAGCACGTCAAGGCCGGTGAGCCCATCCCCTTCTGCTGCGGCAGACTGATGGAAATCCTGGATTAATTTCACAATCCCATAAAAGAGGGAGCGGTCTGTTTTCCGCCCCCTCTTTTCGCTGTCTTCCTGTCCGCTTTTTTGCACATGGTCATTGCATGAAGGGTTTTCATAATAAAATCTTTGATAATTGATCGTTTCGCTTATGACGGCAGTTCGTTGGTTCCACTGGCGCTTACGGCGCCCAAGCCTTCTCCTTGAGGAGA
>CAMFFO010000173.1 GCA_945949735.1 uncultured Clostridia bacterium
CGGTTTTGGATTGCCCTGGTGATCTTCAGCCTCACGGGTCAGGTGGCCTGGGTGGTGGAGAATATGTATTTCAATGTGTTCGTGTACAGGATGTTCCACGCCAGCGCCGGGGCCATTTCCCTGATGGTGGGGGCCTCCGCCGCGGCGGCCACGGTGACGACGCTGCTCATTGGGGCGCTGTCCGACCGGCTGGGAAAGCGGAAGCTCTTTATCTGCGGGGGCTACATCCTCTGGGGCGTGACCATCTGGAGCTTTTCCCTGATTCGCATGGATGTGATCGGCAGACTCTTCCCGGCGGCGGTCAGCGCGGCGGCGGTGGGGGTCAGCCTGGTCATCATCATGGACTGCGTCATGACCTTCTTCGGCTCCTCCGCCAACGATGCCTGCTTCAACGCCTGGCTGACGGATATGACCGCGGAGGGCGGCCGGGGCGCGGCTGAGGGCGTCAACTCCATGATGCCGCTGCTGGCGGTGCTGGTGGTGTTCGGCGGCTTCATGGGCTTTGACCTGGACAAGAGCGAAAGCTGGAACAGCATCTTCACCATCATCGGTGTGGTGGTTGCCCTGATCGGCATCGGGGGGCTTTTCCTGCTGGAGGAGCCGGATCTGAGCCGTCGGGAGAAGCAGAACTATTTTGCCAACATCCTCTACGGCTTCCGGCCGAAAGCGGTGCGGGAGAATCCGGTGCTGTACAGAACCTTGCTGGCGGTGGCGGCCTTTAACATCTCCATTCAGGTGTTCATGCCCTATCTGATCCTTTACTACACCGTGTCGCTGCAAATGGACAATTACGTGCTGATTATGGCCCCGGCCATTGTGCTTGCTGCGGTGTTCACGGCGATTTATGGCCGGGTGTATGACCGGGTGGGCTTCCGGCGGGCGGTGATCGCCCCCATGGCGCTGCTGATGGCGGGGTATCTGGTGCTCTACTTCTGCCGGGGCACGCTGCCGGTATTCGTCGGTTCGCTTCTGATGATGTGCGGCAACCTGGGCGGCGGGGCCATGCTGGGGGCTATGGTGCGGGATCGAACCCCGGAAAACCGCACCGGAATGTTCCAGGGCCTGCGCATCTGCGCCCAGGTGCTGATTCCCGGCATCGTCGGCCCGGCCATTGGGGCCTGGGTGCTGCGCAATGCCGCCACCATCGTCAACGGCGACGGAACGTCCTCCTTTGTGCCCAACGCCAATATTTTCCTGGCGGCCTTCGGGGCGGCGATTTTCCTGTGGCTGGCTCTGATTCCGCTGCTGCGCGGAAAGGAGTGAAGCGTATGGAAAAGCTGACGACACGTCGGGGCGAGGCCCTGACCGGCACCCCCTGGACGGCCTATCCCCGGCCCCAGATGAGGCGGGAACATTGGTGGAATCTCAACGGGGAGTGGGAATTCGGCGTCAAGTTTGACCGGAAGATCCGCGTGCCCTTCTGCCCGGAAGCGGAGCTTTCCGGCATTGGGGAACACTTTCCCGAGGGAAGCCCCCTGCGCTACCGGAAAAGGGTGACCCTGCCCTCCGGAGGGGGACGGCTGCTGCTGCACTTCGGCGGGGCGGATCAGCGGGCTCAGGTGTACATCAACGGAAAGCTGGCGGGGGAGCACGAAGGGGGCTATGCGGCCTTTACCCTGGATGTGACGGAGCTGTGGCAGGCGGGGGAGAATGAAATCCTGGTTATCTGCCGGGATGACCTGACGGATCGCAGCTTCCCCTACGGCAAGCAGACCCTGAACCAGGGCGGGATGTGGTACACCCCGGTATCCGGCATCTGGCAGACCGTGTGGATGGAGCGGGTGCCGGAAACCTATATCGAAAAACTTCGGATCGGGAACCGGGGCGGCTCCGTCACCATCGACACGGGGCTTTCCCTTCCCGGAACCGTCACCGTGGCGGGGCTGGGAGCATTCCCGCTGGAAAACGGGAAAGTGACCATCACCCCGGATAATCCCCGGTTCTGGAGCCCGGAGGATCCATACCTGTATGAATTCACGGTGGAAACCGGGGAGGATCGGGTGGAGAGCTACTTCGCTCTGCGCACGCTGGAAATTAAGACCCTGGGAGGCTATCCCCGGCTGTGCCTCAACGGGAAGCCCTATTTCTTCCACGGGCTGCTGGATCAGGGCTACTGGCCGGATGGGCTGCTGACGCCCCCGGCGCCGGAAAGCTATGCCGACGATATTCTCGCCATGAAGCGCCTGGGCTTTAACACATTGCGCAAGCACATCAAGGTGGAGCCGGAGGAATTCTACTACCAGTGCGACAAGCTGGGGATGGTGGTGTTCCAGGACATGGTGAACAACGGCCGCTACTCCTTCTTCCGGGACACGGCGCTGCCCACCCTGGGGGTGCAGAAGCTGCCGGACGGAGGGCTGAACCGGGACGGGAAAATGCGCCGGGTGTTCCTTCGGAGCATGGCGCGGACGGTGGAGCAGCTGGAGAACCACCCCTGCATTCTCTACTGGACGATTTTCAACGAGGGCTGGGGCCAATTCTGTGCCGATGATGCCTACGAGGCACTGCGAAAGATCGACGATACCCGCTGGATCGACACCACCTCCGGCTGGTTCCGAAGGAGCAAATCCGACGTGGACAGCCGCCATGTGTACTTCCGGAGGGTGAAGCTCCGGGGCAGCGGGAAGAAGCCCCTGGTGCTCTCCGAGTTCGGCGGCAAAACCTGGCGGGCGGAGGGGCACGTTTTTAACCCGGACAAAACCTACGGCTACGGGGCCTGCCCGGATCAGGCCGCCCTGGGACAGGCGGTGGAAGCCCTTTACCGGGAGGAGATCCTCCCCTGTGTGAAGCGGGGCCTCTGCGCCGCCATTTACACCCAGGTCAGCGATGTGGAGGACGAGATCAACGGCCTGCTGACCTATGACCGGAAGCTGGAGAAGCTGACGCCGGAGCGAATGCTGCCCCTGGCCCGGGCGCTTCGGCAGGCAATGGAGGAAGAAGTATGAGAGAAAAATGCAGACGCTGGCTGTTTCCGGGGCTGACCCTGGTATTTTCCGTGGCGGTGGCTCTGTTCTGGGTGGCTCTGCGGGTGAACTACAGCGGCATTTCCAAATTCCTGGGGGCGGACACCAACCAGAGCTTCCTCATTATGAATCTTCCGCTGATGGTCTGCGCCGCCGCCTGGGTGGGGGTGGGGCTGGCTCTGATGGGGATGGCCCGCTGGCCCCGGAGGAAGTGGCACACGGTTACCGCCCTGGTCATCGAAATTGTCATGGCCCTGGGCGCGCTGGTGGTGATCCACTTCGGCGCCAAGGACTATCTGCGGTTCATTCTAGTGCACTATTACAGGTCCCTGGCCGTGGCGGGGGGCATCGGGCTCTTCGCCCTGACGCTGTACTTCCCGGTGCGGGGCAGGGCCCGTCTGCTGAAAGGGCTCCTGCTTGCCGCCGTGGTTTTTGGAGCCGTGGTGTTGGGCTACGGCCTGCGGCGGTGTGATTTCTCCTGCGGGCCGGTGGTGTACGCGGTGGAGGATCAGTATCAGATCGTGTTCTCCACCTCGGACAACGCCGTGGCCTGGGTGGAGATCGCCGGGGAGCGGTATTATGACCTCTACGCCGGTTCCATGCGCTCGGCCGACCGGGTGCACAAGGTGGAGGTGCCCCAGAAAACCCTGGATTCCGCCCGGGGCTACACCGTCTGCGCCCAGCAGATGCTCTACCGCGGGCCCTTCGGCGGGTACAAGGGGGAGACCATCTCCCAAAGCCGCGATTTCCGGGGGGCGGATGCCTCGGATGGGCTGACCTATTACGCGCTCAGCGATGTCCATGAGGCGGTGGACGCCGCTGCCGCCGCTTGCGGCGAGGACGCGGATTTCATCGTCCTGATCGGGGACCTGGTTTCCATGGTGGAGACGGAGGCCGACGCCAATCTGGCGAATGACCTGGCCTACGCCATTACCGGCGGCGAGATTCCCGTGATCTACGCCCGGGGCAACCACGAGATCAAGGGCGAACAGGCGGAGAACCTCTATAAGTATGTGGGAAGCCGCAGCCAGAGCTTTTCCTACTGGGTGACCCTTTCCGATCAGGTGTTCGGCGTGGTGCTGGATATGGGCGAGGATCACGAGGACGACTGGTGGGAGTATTACGGCACGGCGCAGTTCGATTTGTACCGGGCGGAGCAGACCCGGATGCTGGAGCAGCTGCTGGCGGCGGGGGACTACAAATCCTACCCCTACCGCATGGCCATCTGCCATATCCCCATTGTCCACGTGAACAAGCATGGGTATTTTGAGCAGACCAAGGTCACCTGGACGAAGCTGCTCAATGAGATGGGGGCGGACATCAGCCTCAGCGGCCATGAGCATGAGCTGTGGCCGCTGCTGCCGGGGCAGTATGTCCCCGGGCAGACCCTTACCTACGCCTTTGATTACATCGGTGACTCGGGAAAGATCGAGGGGGGCTATCTGACGGATTTCGGGTTCCCCAGCTTCCTGGTGGGCCGCAGGAGCCTGCAGCAGCGCGGAGACACCCAGAAAAACGGGAACAGCCAGTACACCTGCCTGTATGTGGATGCGGATCTCATGGGAGGAACCCAGACGGCACGTTATGTAAACTCAAATGGCGAGACCCTCACCGTGGTACCCCCTTTTGAAGGCCGCTCCGGCAGCTTCCGGACAATGACAATGGAGCTGGTTCCGTAAATAAGACTTGCGAAACGGAACAAAACCGGGTAAAATAAGAAACAGATATTTGAGACATGGAAAGATAAATTGTTGTTTGTCGAATAAACGCTGTCATTGCGAGCCAGTGCGCACACTGGCGTGGCAATCCCCCGGTTGAAAGGAACCAGGTAACGATTCCCACCAAAAATTGCGGCGAATCCCATTCTTCCGGGTACTTTTCGGTACATTTCCCCTCTATCCGGGGGATTGCCACGACCAGTCTGCGGACTGGTCTCGCAATGACAGGTAATTTGCAGCGCAGCCTTTCAAACACCAATTTATCGTCGAAACGTTGCAAAGGAGGTGCTTTGGTTTGACGCTTATGCCGG
>CAMFFO010000174.1 GCA_945949735.1 uncultured Clostridia bacterium
TTTCTTTACTCCATTATAGCACACTATGCAACCGTTAGACAGTCTGGCGCACTGGTTCGCAATGACAGGTAATATGTAACGCGCACTTTCAAACAACAATTTACGCTTTGATTTTGCTTTCGATCCAGGTCAGGACATCCTGACAGACCTCTTCCTTGTTGATCTCGTTGAGGATTTCGTGGCGGCACAGGGGGTAGAGCTTCACGGTCACGTCCCGCAGCCCGGCCTGGCGGAAGGCTTCGGCGGCTTTCCGCACGCCTTTGCCGTAGCTGCCCACGGGGTCGTCCCCGCCGGCGATGAAGAATACGGGAAGATCCTTGCGCATGGCAGCGAGGCTCGCCGGCTTCTGGATGTACCGGATGCCGGACAGCATATCCCGGAACAGCCCCGCGCTGGGGGTGAAGCCGCAGAGAGGGTCGGCGATGTAGGCATCCACCACGGCATCGTCCCGGGTGAGCCAGTCGCAGACCGTGCGTTTATGCTCCACCCGCTTGTTGTAGCTGCCGAAGGCCATGGCCTCCAGGGCCTTGCTGGGGACGGTCTCCCCGGAGCGTTTGCCGATGAGATCCGCCGCCTTGATGAGGGCGGGCAGGGCAAGGGTCGGCTGCCAGCCTGTGCCGCAGATCACGGCGGCGGTGATGCCGCTGTCCGGGTATTTGCACAGGATGGTTCGGGCCATGAAGGAGCCCATGGAGTGACCGAAGAGTATATAGGGAATGCCGGGATACGCCTCCCGGGTCAGCTCCAGCAGGTGGTGGGTATCCGCCACGGCGGTAAACCAGCCCCCGTGGAAATAGCCCCGGATTCCCTCGCCGTTGATGGACTTGCCGTGGCCCATGTGATCCTCGGCCACCACCGCGAAGCCCTGCTCCGTCAGGAACCGGGCAAAGCCGTCGTAGCGGTCAACGTGCTCCGCAATGCCGTGGACAAGCTGCACCACAGCCCGGGGCGCTCCCTGGGGGAGCCAGCAGCGGCAGCGGATTTTGCCCGCGCCCTGGGAGTCAAAGTAGAATTCAGGCTCCATATTTCAGTCCTCCATGACCCGGTAGTCCGCGTCCCGGATGGCCTGCTTCAAAGCCTCCACATCGGCGGAGCCGGTGACGGTAACGGTCTTGTCAGCCAGGTTCACCACGGCATCCTGGACGCCGGGGACTGCCTTGCAGACCTTCTCCACCCGCGCCTTGCAGTGATTGCACATCATTCCTTCGACTTTGATAACTGTTTCCATCGGTTTTTCCTCCTGAATGTGAATTGGTTCGGCAGCTTCCGCCGCCGATACCAGGAAACGGCCAATCAGCGCTCCATCGGCGGGTTCCGCGGCGATATCCGTGCCCGCACCGACGGCAATGCCCACATCCGCCGTTGCCTGGGCGGTACCTCTATTATCGCCTGTCAGCGTCACAATTTCAAGTCCAAATTGAGGAAGTTCCCCGATGCCGCAGGAAAATCGGGCGGAGCGCGGCATGATCCATTTTCATGTTCCGGGTGATCCGGAGGATCCCCACGCCGGGAAAACGAACCGGGGCGCAATGACAGGAAACTAGGGCAACACCGCACAATTGCGTCAGCGGATCTCAGCGGATCTTTTGCGCCATTTCTGCAGTTCCAAAAACGGGAAATACATACAGTATTCCCCCGTTTTTGAAACTTTGAACTGGCACAAAATCTCTCGCTGAGCTTCCTTGCCGAATTATGCGGTGTTGCCCTAGAAAGCGAAGCCCTTAATCACCAATTTGCCGCCCGATTTTCGTTGACAGCTTTTCGATCCTGTGCTAACATTTTACCGTTCGAATTTGGAAACGCGGGTATGCGTTGCCCTAGAAGGAATATAGGGGATTCGAGGCCTGCTGTCCCGCGGCGATGCCAAAGGGGAAGTATTCCCTGACGGAAACGGGGAAGAGCCTGATGCCATACGGGAGCAGTGGGAATCCCTTTGCGGGCAGGCGCCGGAGGGTCGCTGTGAGGGTTGAGGAGCGTTATGGAGCATATTATTCTATTGGATCTTGCCACGGATCTGGGCTATGAGCTGGCTATGTGCGGCGCGGAGACCTTCCGGGTGGAGGAGAGTATCAACCGGGTGCTGGCCGCCTACGGCCTGGAGGCGGAAGCCTTCGCCATTCCCAACTACCTGATCGTCAGCATCCAGAGCAAGGACGGTACCCCGGTGACCCGGATGCGCCGCATCGGCCACCACGGCAACGACCTGGACAGTGTGGAGCTCTACAGCAGCCTGAGCCGCGCCATCTGCGCCGAGCGTCCGTCCCCGGAGGAAGCCCTCCGCTGGCTGGACGAGGTGCGGCGCAGACGCCGCCATTTCTCCGGCGCAGGCAGGCTGGCAGGGGATTTTCTGGGGGCTTTGGGCTTCGGACTGTTCTTCGGAGGCGGCTGGGTGGACGGGCTTTGCGCGGGGATCTGCGGAATGCTGGTGGGCTTTGTGAACAAGGTTCTGGACGATATGAAGGCCAACCCCTTCTTCCGCACCATTGCCGCGTCCTTCCTCATGGCGCTGTTCGCCTACCTGCTGGGGGCCGCGGGCATCGTCCGGAACTCCGACGCGGTTACCATCGGCGCGCTGATGCTGCTGGTGCCGGGACTGCTGTTCACCAACGCTATGCGGGACATTATCTACGGCGACACCAACTCCGGAATCAACCGGATCGTTCAGGTGCTGCTGGTGGCGGTGGCCATCGCACTGGGCACGGCAACGGCCTGGAACGCGGCAAAGCAGCTCTGGGGCGCGCCGGTAAGCGCGGAGGCGCTTCCCTGGGGCGTCGGCTGGGAGTGCGTGTTCGCCATGGTGGGCTGCGTGGGCTTTTCCATTCTCTTTAACATCCACGGCCCGGGAGGGCTGCTGTGCGCCCTGGGCGGCGGACTGGCCTGGCTGGTTTACCGGATCTCCATGGGGCTGGGCAGCGGGGAGATCCTGGCCTATTTCTGGGCGTCGTTCTTCGCCTCGCTGTATTCGGAAATCATGGCCAGAATCCGCAAATATCCTGCCATTTCCTATCTGGTGGTGTCCATCTTCCCCCTGATTCCCGGGGCGGGGGTGTACTATACCATGAATTACGCCGTCCGGGGTGAAATGGAGCTGTTCGCCAGTCAGGGGATGCACACAGCGGCCATCGCCGGAATCATGGCCGTGGGAATTCTGCTGGTGTCCACCTCCTTCCGGGTGTGGACGGTGTGGAAAATCCGCAAATTGAAAAAATAAACGGAAAATGCGGGCGGCTCCGGCATTGGAGCGCTTTCCAATATGCGCTTATCTGCCTTCCCCAGCTTCCCGACAAATTGGTGTTTGTCGAATACTTGCTGTCATTGCGAGCCAGTGCGCACACTGGCGTGGCAATCCCCCGGTTAGAGGGGAAATGTACCGAATAGTACCAAAAATGGGGGTTCCTGCGATTTTTGGTGGTAATCGTTACCTGGTTCCTTTCAACGGGGGGATTGCCACGACCAGTGTGCGCACTGGTCTCGCAATGACAGGATATTTGGAGTCAGACCGACAAACACCAATCTGTCGGTTTGCTGAGTGAAACCGATATGCACTTTCCAAGAAGGCGGCGTTCAAGGCGGTCGGATGGTCAAGCCGCGCCGGAGACGGCAGGGAGGAATTCCATGAGTGATTATTCCATCGCGCAAATCTACCCATCGGACAGGCGTGGGCTGGAGCAGGTTGACAGACTGCTGGAGCAGGAGGGCATCCGGCGGGACGGAAATCTGGATTACATCTGCGGCATGGAGGATGAAAACGGCCGGATCATTGCCACGGGAAGCTGCTTCGGCCCCACGCTGCGCTGCTTTGCCGTCAGCGCGGAGCATCAGGGGGAGGGGCTGCTGAACGAGATCATCTCCCACCTGATGGAGGTGCAGTATGCCCGGGGGAATCCCCACCTGTTCCTGTACACCAAGGTGAGATCCGCGAAGTTTTTTGGGGATCTGGGTTTTTATGAGATTGCCCGGGTGGACGGCACGCTGGTATTTATGGAGAACCGGAAAAGCGGCTTTCCGAACTATCTCAAGGCTCTGGAAAAGACGAAGCGGGAGGGGGTTTCCGCCGCCCTGGTCATGAACGCCAACCCCTTTACCCTGGGACATCAATACCTGGTGGAGACTGCCGCCGCGAGCTGCGATACGCTGCACCTGTTTGTGCTCAGCGAGGACGCCTCCTTAGTGCCCTTCGCGGTTCGAAAAAAGCTGGTGCGTGAGGGCGTGGCCCACATCCCCAATGTGGTGCTCCATGATTCCGGCCCCTACATTATCAGCAGCGCCACCTTCCCCAGCTACTTTCTCAGGGACGAGGCGGCGGTGATCGACGGCCACGCCCGGCTGGATCTGGCGGTGTTTACAAGGATCGCCCGGGCGCTGAACGTGACGCAGCGGTATGTGGGGGAGGAGCCCACCAGCCAGGTGACGGGGCTCTACAATCAGATTATGGCCCGGGAGCTGCCCAGGGCGGGGATTGCCTGCCATGTGATCCCCCGGAAGGAAGCCGGCGGAAGGGCCATCAGCGCCTCCACCGTGCGGCAGGCCCTGCAGGCCGGGGACTGGGAGGAGCTGCGTGCCCTGGTGCCGGAGAGCACCTACCGCTACTTCACCGGCCCCGAAGCCGCCCCGGTGCTGGAACGCATCCGCCGGGCAGGGGACGTGGTGCACTACTGACCATACCGCTTTCCTCCGGGTCTTTCCCGGGAGGAAAGCGGTTTTTCTTTCTGCGGCGCAGGCTTCCGGAAGCCGCGGAGAATTGTTCACAAATAGTCCATTTGACAATAGAGCACTGCTGGGGTACAATAACTAATATCGTTAGCAAAATTTGAAAGCCCGCGGCAGTGCGCTGCTTTTTTGTTTGGATAATGACTAACAATATTAGGTAAATCGCACGCCTGAACGGTAAATTGGTGTTTATAATTGACAATTAACAATTGACAATTGACAATTAAGGAATC
>CAMFFO010000175.1 GCA_945949735.1 uncultured Clostridia bacterium
ACCCCGGGCCTCATCATCCTGGACGAGGAGCAGGAGCATTCCTATAAATCCGAAAATACCCCCCGCTACCATGCCCGGGAAGTGGCCATCTGGCGGGGGGCCAAGGAGGGGGCCCTGGTGCTGCTGGGCTCCGCAACCCCCTCCATCGAGACCATGTACCGGGCGAAAACCGGGGTCTACGGCCTGTACACCCTCCACCGCCGCTTCAACGGCAGGCCCCTTCCCCGGGTGGAGATTGTGGATATGCGCCGGGAGCTGGAGCTGGGCAATGACGGCAGCCTCAGCATCCCACTGCGGCAGGCCATGATCGATACCGAGGAGGCGGGAAAACAAACCATCCTGCTTCTCAACCGCCGGGGGGCCTCCCGGGCGCTGGTGTGCGTGGACTGCCGGGAAGCCCCGGAGTGCCCCCGGTGCAGCATAAGGCTCACCTACCACAGCGCCAACGACCGGCTCATGTGCCATTACTGCGGGTTTTCCGAGCCCGCGCCAAGGCGCTGCCCCAAGTGCGGCGGCCCCTTAAAGCCCATCGGCACCGGCACCCAGAAGGTGCAGCAGGAGCTGGCGGAGCTGTTTCCCCAAATGGAAACGCTGCGGATGGACGCGGACACCGTCAGCGCGGTGAACACCCACGAAAAGATTCTGGAGCGGTTCCAGCAGGAGCATATTCCGGTGCTCCTTGGCACCCAGATGGTGGCCAAAGGGCTGAATCTGCCCCAGGTGACATTGGTCGGGGTGCTGGACGCGGATCTGAGCCTCTACACCGGCGGCTACCGGGCGGGGGAGACTACCTTCAATATGCTGACCCAGGTGGTGGGCCGGGCCGGACGGGGGGACACGCCCGGAAGGGCCGTGATCCAGACCCTGGCGCCGGAGCATCAGGTGATTCGCCTGGCGGCGGAGCAGGATTACGAGGGCTTTTACAATCTGGAGATCCAGCTGCGCCGGGTGCAGGACGCGCCGCCCTTCGGGGACTACGCCATTGTCACCTTCCTGGGGCAGGAGGAAAACCAGGTGATTGCCGCGGCGGCAAAGTTCCGGGACAGCCTCCGCATCGCCCTGGAGCAGCCGGACTACGCCGGGGAACGCTGCGGCGTGCTGGGGCCCGCCCCCTGTCCGGTGCCAAAGATCAATTACAACTACCGCTATCAGCTCACCCTCCGCTGCGCCATGACGAAGAAGCTGCGCTCCCTGCTTGCCTGGCTGCTGGGAAAACTGGCCGCCGACAAGGAATTCCGGAGCGTGTCCGCATTTGTGGACGTGAACGGCTATGACGGATAAATTGTCAATTGTTAATTGTCAATTATAAACACCAATTTAGGTTATCGGCTTTAGTAAGCTGATTGAAAACTGTTAATTGTACAGGAAGCGTTGTCATCCCGAGCGAGCGCAGCGAGTCGAGGGATCTACGCATTTCGTTGACGTGTGTGGTTATTTTAGTGCCAAGATCCTTCGACTCCGCTCCGCTTCGCTCAGGATGACAGACTTTTCTTTTGTTTGCGATTGCGCCTCAAAAGCAGCTTCTCGCAATGCTTACTAAAACCGATAACCCTAACACCAATTTATCGGGTACTGAGTGAATCCGATAAGAAATATTATGATATATGGCGTTAGAGCCTGATGCAATGTTCCGAAGAGGGGACATAATTGTCAATTGTCAATTGTCAATTGTCAATTCCGAAGGCAGACGGCCCACCAGAGAGGAAGATAAATTATGGGAACGCGGAAAATTTTGACGGACAAGGATCCGGCGCTGCATAAGGTCTGCAGGCCGGTGGAAAAATTTGACGGGAAGCTGCACAGGCTGCTCGACGACATGGCCGAGACCCTGGCCCAGGCCAACGGCGTGGGGCTGGCGGCCCCCCAGGTGGGGATTCTCCGCCGGGTGGTGATCGTGGACACCGGCGAGGAGATCCTGGAGCTGGTGAACCCCACCTTGCTGGAAACCAGCGGGGAGCAGTGCGGGGCGGAAGGGTGCCTCAGCGTGCCGGGAAAGTACGGCCTGGTAAAGCGTCCCAATTACGCCAAGGTGCGGGCCCAGGATCGGGAGGGCAACTGGTTTGAGGCCGAGGGCGAGGAACTGATTGCCCGGTGCTTCTGCCACGAGCTGGATCACCTGGACGGCATCGTCTACACCGAAGTCATGGAACGCTTCCTCACCGACGAGGAACTGGAAGCCGACGGAGAATAAGGTCTCTGCGTATTGTAGGGGCGGATAGTATCCGCCCGAGCGTTTCAGTTTCCTGAATGTTACCGAATAAAACGTACATTTTTCTAGTCGTTACCAAAGCGGGCGGATGATATCCGCCCCTACAGCGGCGGTGCGCGGGAAAGGGAGAATATCGTTGAGAGTTGTCTTTATGGGAACGCCGGAGATCGCGGCGACTTGTTTCAAGAGAATCCTGGCGGAGGGCTTCCAGGTGGTGGGCTGCTATACCCAGCCCGACCGGCCCAAGGGCCGGGGCATGAAGCTGGCCCCCTCGCCGGTGAAGGAGGTGGCGCTGGCGGCGGGCATCCCCGTGTTTCAGCCGGAGAACTTCCGGCAGGAGGAAACGGTGGAGGCGCTTCGGGCCTTGAAGCCCGATGTCTGCGCCGTGGTGGCCTATGGAAGGATTCTTCCTCAGAGCGTGCTGGATGTGCCCACCTGCGGCTGCATCAACATCCACGCGAGCCTGCTCCCCAGCTACCGGGGCAGCGCGCCCTACCAGTGGGCGGTGCTGGACGGACGGAAGGAAACCGGCGTCACGGCCATGTATCTGGTGCGGGAGATGGACGCCGGGGACATCATTGACACGGCGGCCACCCCCATCGGGGAGAACGAAACCGCCGGGGAGCTGCTGGATCGGCTGGCGGAGCTGGGGGCCGGACTGCTGGCCAAAACCCTGGGACGGCTGGAAAAGGGCCCGGTGAGCGCGGTGCCCCAGGACCCGGCCAAGGTGACCTACGCCCCCATGCTGGACAAGGCCATGTGCCCCATCGACTGGACAAAAACCGCTTTGCAGGTGCACAATCAGGTGCGGGGCCTCCATCCCTGGCCCGTGGCCACCGCGGAGATCGAGGGTACCCCCTTTAAGATTCACGAAACCCGCCTGGCGGAGGGCTCCGGAACCCCGGGACAGCTGCTTCGCCTGACCAAGACCGGCCTTGTGGTGGCCTGCGGGGAGGGGGCCGTGGAAATCCGTTCCCTCCAGGCCCAGGGCGGCAAGCGGATGGCCGCGGCCGATTACTTCCGGGGTCATCCCCTGAAAAGCCTGTGACCGGGGCCCGGGAAACGGCGCTCCAGGCGCTGATGGCCTGCCGGAAGGAAGGAGCCTGGGCCAACGCGGTGCTGAAGGAGTATATTGCCCGTAACCGCCTGGATGCCCGGGATGCCGCCCTGGCGAGCCGGCTGTGCTACGGGGTGGTTCAGAACCGGCTGCGGCTGGACTACTTTCTGGAAGGGCTGCTGAGCCGCCCCCTGTCCCAGCTGCACCCGGTGGTGCGGGATGTGCTCCACCTGGGGCTGTACCAGCTGTATGATTTGGATAAGATTCCCGCCAGCGCCGCCGTGAATGAATCCGTGGCTCTGGCGAAGAAATACGTCAGCAATCCCAAGGCCCCCGCCCTGGTAAACGGGGTGCTCCGCTCCGCCCAGCGGGAGGGAAAAGGGCCGGAGCCCACCTCCTATGCCCTGCGCTACAGCCATCCCGAGGAGCTGACACAGCTGCTGAAGGGGTCGCTGCCCAAGGGGACTCTGGAGCCCATGCTGAAAGCGGACAACGAAGCCCCCCGCACCGTGGTTCAGGTGAACACCCTGAAAACCACCCCCGCCGAATTAAAGCGGCGGCTGGAGACGGAGGGCGCGGAGGCGGAACCCCACCCCTGGATGGAGGGCGCGCTGGTGATCGGGGGCATGGGCAGCCTGGAACGGCTCCCGTCCTTCCGGGAGGGACTGTACTATGTGCAGGATCCCGCCGCCCGGCTCAGCGTGCTCTGTGCCCGGCTTCCCGAAGGGGGAGCGAAGGTGCTGGACTGCTGCGCCGCCCCGGGGGGCAAGAGCTTTGCCGCCTCCATGGCCATGGGGGGCCGGGGGGAGATCCTCTCCTGCGACATTCACCCCCACAAGATCGATCTGATCGCCAACGGCGCCGCCCGGCTGGGCCTGACGAACGTCCGCCCCCGGCTGCAGGACGCGGCGGAGTTCGTGCCGCAGTGGGAAGGGCAAATGGACTGCGTGATGGCGGACGTGCCCTGCTCCGGGCTGGGGATCATCCGAAAAAAACCGGATATCCGCTACAAAAGTCTGGAGGAAACCCAGGCGCTTCCCCAATTGCAGAGGAAGATCCTGGACAATCAATCCCGGTATGTCCGCCCCGGCGGGGTGCTGCTGTACTCCACCTGCACGGTGCTGAAACGGGAAAATGAAGAGGTCGTGGAGGGGTTTTTGAAAGCGCACCCGGAATTCGGGCCGGAACCGCTGGAGCTTCCGGATATTTTCCCGAAGAATGAAACCGGGATGCTGACCCTGATCCCCGGCCAATATGACACCGACGGCTTTTTCATCTGCCGTCTGCGGAGGAACGTATGAACCTGAAATCCCTGACGATGCCGGAAATGGCTGCCGAATTTCAAAAGCTGGGCCAGCCGGGCTTCCGGGCAAAGCAGGTGTTCACCTGGCTTCACAAGGGGGCCCGCTCCTATGACGAGATGACGAACCTGCCCAAAGCCCTCCGGGAGCTGCTTTCCAAGCAGTATCCCATCTGTCCGCCGAGGGTGGTGCGAAAGCAGGAATCCCAGCGGGACGGCACCATCAAGTACCTGTGGGAGCTCCATGACGGGAACTGTGTGGAGACGGTGCTCATGCGCTACCACTACGGCAACACCGTGTGCATCTCCACGGAGGTGGGCTGCCGGATGGGCTGCGCCTTCTGCGCCTCCACC
>CAMFFO010000176.1 GCA_945949735.1 uncultured Clostridia bacterium
GGACTGGTTCGCAATGACAGATAGTTTTGGACGCAAAGCGACAAACACCAATTTGCCGTTATCTCTGCGGTTATTCTGACCGCGGAAAAGACCCGATGAACCCTGTTGCTGCGGTTCATCGGGTCTTGTTATTTCGCGGAGAGATCAGCCGCCCGGCGCAGGAGGGTGTAGGGGGGGACCGGCTGCGGGAGACGGAGGGTGAAGCGCATCTGAGGGGTGCGGGGCTCCGGCAAAGGCGCGCCGCTTTCGTCCCGGATGTCCTCCGCGGTGAAGGGGAAGGGACGAAGATCCGGCCCAACCGCTTCCAGAACATCCCCCTGGCGGAACTTGTTATTCAGACTGCAAAGGGCAAGGCCGTTTTCGTCACAGCTTTCCACCTTGGCCACGATCTGCCAGGAGCGGATGTAGCGGGAATCCTTGGTGTACTGTCCCGGCTCTCCGTAATAGAAGCCGGTGGAATAGACCCGGTGGGAAACGTGCTCGGTTTCGTCCCGCCAGACGGGATCCGGCTGCCGTCCGGCAAAAACATCGTCAATGCAGTGGCGGTAGGCTCCGGTGACGATGGCGGCGTAGTAGGCGGATTTGGCCCGCCCCTCGATTTTGATGCAGTCCACCCCGGCGTCCATCAGGTCGCCCAGGTGGTCGATCATGCACATATCCCGGGAATTGAGAATGTAGGTGCCCTGTTCGTCCTCAAAGACGGGGAAGAACTCTCCCGGGCGCTTTTCCTCCATCAGGGCGTAGCGGTAGCGGCAGGGCTGGGCGCATTCCCCCCGGTTGGAATCCCGGCCGGTCATATAGTTGCTCAGCAGGCACCTTCCGGAGTAGCTGACGCACATGGCCCCGTGGCCGAAGGTTTCGATCTCCAGCTCCGGGGAGGTTTTTTGACGGATGACACGGATCTCCTCCAGACTCAGCTCCCGGGCCAGTACCACCCGCTGAGCGCCCAGGTCAAACCAGGCCTGGGCGCAGGCGTAGTTGGCTACGGACTGCTGGGTGGAGATGTGCCGCTGGCAGCGGGGAGCGTATTTCCCGGCCAGGGTGAAGGCACCCAGATCCGCCAGGATCAGGGCGTCCACCCCCGCGTCGTCCATCCGCTCCAGATATTCCGGAAGCAGATCGACCTCGCCGCTGCGGGGCATGGTATTCACGGTGACGTGAACCTTCACCCCGTGTTCATGGGCAAAGCGCACCGCTTCCGGCAGCTCCTCCGGGGTAAAATTCCCGGCGAAGGAGCGCATACCGAAGCTGGTTAGTCCCAGGTATACCGCGTCCGCCCCGTAGAGCACGCTCATTTTGAGTTTTTCCATATCCCCGGCGGGGCTCAGCAGTTCCAGTTTCTTCATATCATTCTCCCAGGGAGGCGATGAACGCCTGGTGCTCCTCGTAGGTCTTGGAGAAGTGGTGGTCTCCCGCGGCGGGATCCAGCACATAGTAATAGTAGGAGGTGTCGCTGGGCTCCAGGGCCGCCTTCAGACTGGCCAGGCCGGGGTTGGAGATGGGGCCGGGGGTCAGTCCCGTATGGGTACGGGTATTGTAGGGACTGTCCACCTGCAGATCCTCGGCGGTCAGCTCCGTCTTGCCGCCCAGGGCGTAGACGATGGAGGCGTCGATGCCCAGGTAGGCGGGGTTGTCTCCCCATCGGAACAGACGGTTGTAGATGACCGAGGCAATGGTGTAGCCTTCCTCGGCGCTGGCGGTTTCCTTTTCGATCAGGGAGGCCACGATGACCACATCCCGGAGGCTGAGCTGGTGGGCGTCGATATACTCCTGGCTCCGTCCGTCGGAACGCATCATTTCGGAAATGGTTTCGTTCAGGGCGGGAAGCTGATCCCGCATCTCCTGGGTGAAACGGCTGTCGAAGTTTTTCAGCATCTTCTGCAGGACATTCCGGGGGGTGTCGTTGGTGTAGAACTGGTAGGTATCCGGGAACAGGAAGCCCTCCAGGCTGTTTTCCTCCCCCCGCTCCACACCCTCCAGGAACCAGTAGTCGTCCAGCTCCCCGGTGGCGGCATAGGCTGAAAGATCCTTCACGGTACAGACCTTGTTCTCCTCCAGCAGGGCGAAGATCTGGCGGCAGCTGTAGCCCTCGGGAATCATGATCTCCACAACCTTCCGGGTGGAGCTGGGGGACATCATCCGCACCAGGGCGTGGTAGTCGTAGCGGGTGTTCAGATCCCAGATGCCGGGATGGATTTCTCCCTCGTCCACGGCAAGGCTGGCGTAGAGCTTGAAGAGCCCGGGATACCGAATCAGATTCGCGTTGTGGAGCTTGGCGGCGATATCGTCAATGGTGTCGGTTTCGTAGATGGTGATGGTGACGCTCTTATCCTCCCGGCCGAAGGCCAGCACATCCGCCGCGCAGACCCACAGCATCCGGCCCAGGGTCACGCCGATGGCCACGGTGATGGCCAGCCAGACGACCGTTGCCAGAATGTTGGGGATGCCCAGCAGGCCCTCCCCCTTCTTCCGGCGGGGCCGTCCCTTGCGGACGGGGCGCTCCGGGGCGGGCCTGCGCTGCCGGACAGAGGGCTCCTCGGGCTCCGTCTGGGATTCGGGCTCCTGAGGCTCAGCGGATGGTTCGTCCAGAAGCTGGTTAAGCTCCATCAGCTCCTGATCCAGAGGATCTCCGGGCTCCTCCTGAGGAAATTCCTCGGGAAGAATGCCCTCCTCTGCGGGATCTTCGGGGGGGCATTCCCCATCGGAAAGCGGGGCCTCCTGCTCCTCTTCCGCATCTTCCAAAGGAAGAAGCGAATCCTCCGGGAAAAGGGCAGAATCCTCCCCCTGCTCCGGGGGATAGAGATCCTCCGGGAATTGCTTATTGTCCATATTGGCTCCTCCTCAGCGGATGGCGATCTGGTTGGCCACGGTATCCGCGGCCTCTCTGCCCTTCAGGGCGGCCACCAGCTCCAGGCCGAAGGGGACTGCGCAGCCCGCGGAGGTTCCGGTAATCAGCTTTCCACTGCGGACGACAGCGGCTCCCTCCACCGGCTTCGCGCTGCCCATCTGGGCCTCGCAGCCGGGGTAGCAGGTGGTCTCCAGACCGTCGGTGATGTGCAGATCCGCCAGCACCGTTGGCCCGGCACAGATGGCGGCCACAAATTTGCCGTTGTCCCAGGCAAAGCGCAAAGCGGCCAGAGCCTCGGGACAGGCCCGGGCGGAGGCGACGCCCCCCAGCCCGCCGGGAAGAACGATCATGTCCAGATCGGTCAGATCCATTTCGCCGATGGTCAGGTCGGCCTCCACGGGAATCCCGTGGCTGCCCCGGATGATTTTTCCGTTCAGGCCCACGGTGAGGGCTTCCACGCCCGCCCGGCGCAGCAGATCCAGGGGGGCCACGGCTTCGGTTTCCTCAAAGCCGGTTCCAAGCAGCACATATACCATAATTCAGTCCTCCAAACAGTTCCGCACATGGCGGTAGATTTCTTCGTGAATATCTTCCATGGACCGCATTTTCCCGTCCCGGACGCAGGAAATGACCGTCCAGCCGTAGTAGTCCGCGGCGAAAGCGCCCATCCGGCGGCAGGTGGCCAGGTACGCTGTGTCCTGCTCATGGATGTCCGCCTGGGTGTGGGTGCTCTGCTCCCGGGCCCGGAGCAGCTTTTCCGTAAAGTCCGTGGGCACGTCCAGGTACAGCGTCAGATCCGGCCGCGGCAACCCTAAGTGGTCATATTCAAATTCATAGAGCCATTTGAGAAAGCTCTGCCGGGAATCCTCCGGCTCCTTGCTGGCCTGATGCACGGCGTTGGAGGTGGTGTAGCGGTCGGAAATCACCAGCCCGCCTCCGTTGTAATACTCCCCCCACACCTTCTTGAAGGAGGCATAGCGGTCCACGGCATAGAATGCGGAGGCCGCGTAGGCGTTCACATCCCCTGGGCGGCTGCCGAATTCCCCACCCAGGTACATCCGGATCAGCGCGGAGCTGGGTTCGGAATACTGTGGGAACACGATCTGCCGGAACTCCCGGCCTTCCCGGCTCAGCCGCTGGGTCAGAAGCTGAAACTGTGTGGACTTCCCCGAACCGTCGGTGCCCTCGATTACAATCAATTTGCCCATGGTATGGTTCCTCCAGAGAATCAGGATATGCTTTTTCACAGCATACTCTTAGGTAATATACCACATTTGCAGGGGATTGTCCACTCCTTCCCTGATTTTTTCAGAAGGCCCCGGGAGGAAGGAAAATTGGTGTTTGAAAAATAATGCTGTCATTGCGAGACCAGTGTGCGCACTGGTCTCGCAATGACAGCATTTTTATAAACACCAATTTATCGCAGAACGAATGGGGCATTTTTCGGGAATTATGGGTTGGTGGTTGCAAAGAGGCGAAAAGAATGGTAGAATAGCCGAAAGATCAGAAAAGGACGTAATCAAATATGGAAGAGACAATCACCTTTGAAAGCCTGGGACTGTCCCAGGAGATGCTGAAGGCCCTGGAGAAAAAGGGCTACGGCTACCCAACCACCATTCAGGCTCTGGCGATCCCCCACTTTATGCAGTGGAAGGATGTCATTGCCAAGGCGCCCACCGGCACCGGAAAGACCTTCGCCTTCGGAATCCCTATGATCGAGCATGTGGATGCCGCCCTGGAAGAGGTTCAGGGCCTGATTCTGGCTCCCACCCGGGAGCTGGCCATCCAGATCGGCGACGAGCTGCGGGGATTGCTGACCTACTACCAGGGCATCCGGGTGGCGGTGCTCTACGGCGGCGCGGGTATCGGCGGGCAGATTAAGCAATTGGAGCGCAAGCCCCAGATCGTGGTGGCAACCCCCGGACGGCTGATGGATCACTACAACCGGAAAACCATCCGCCTGGACAAGATCCAGACCGTTGTCTTGGACGAAGCCGACCGGATGCTGGACATGGGCTTTTTCAAGGACGTGACCCGGAT
>CAMFFO010000177.1 GCA_945949735.1 uncultured Clostridia bacterium
TTGCGGAATTTCAGGTAGTTCTGGGCGATCTGCTTGAAGATCTCCTTGGAGCAGCGCACATCCGCATGGTAGTCGGAGGAGGCGGCCCAGAGCCTGACGATGTCGGCGCCGAATTCCTTGATCAGGTCGGCGGGATCCACGCCGTTGCCCAGGGACTTGTGCATGGCACGGCCCTGTCCGTCTACGGTCCAGCCGTGGGTCAGCACCTGCCTGAAGGGAGCGCCCTGATCCAGCGCGCCTACGGAGGTCAGCAGGCTGGACTGGAACCAGCCCCGGTACTGATCCGCGCCCTCCAGGTACACATCCGCGGGCCACAGCTCGGGGGTGCGGTGCATGAGGGAGGCGAAGTGCGTGGAGCCGGAGTCGAACCAGCAGTCCAGGGTGTCCTTCTCCTTGTCGAAGGTTTTGCCGCCGCAGTGGGGGCAGGTGAGGCCCTCGGGGGCCAGCTCCATGGCGTCCTTTTCAAACCAGATGTTGGAGCCGAACTCGTCGAAGAGCTTCGAAATCTTCTCAATGGAGGCGGGGGTGGAGACGGGCTTGCCGCAGTCCTTGCAATAGAACACGGGGATGGGCAGACCCCAGCGGCGCTGACGGGAGATGCACCAGTCGGCCCGCTCCCGGATCATGCTGACCATCCGGTCGCTGCCCCAGGCAGGGAACCACTGCACATTCTCGATGGCCTGGATGGCCTGATCCTTAAAGGATTCCACGGAGCAGAACCACTGGGGGGTGGCCCGGAAGATGACGGGCTTCTTGCAGCGGTCGTGGTGGGGGTAGGAGTGGACGATGTCCTGGGAGGCGAAGAGCATACCGCTTTCCTTCAGATCCTCCAGAATGACAGGATTGCTTTCCTCGGTCTTGAGTCCGGCGTATTTGCCGGCGTAGTCGGTATGGCGGCCGTAGTCGTCCACGGGCACCACCAGCTCCATGCCGTAGCGCATACAGGTCTGGTAGTCGTCAGCACCGAAGCCGGGCGCCGTGTGGACACAGCCGGTACCGGAATCCATGGTGACATATTCCGCATTGACCAGGCGGGAGGTCTTGGGGAGGAAGGGGTGCTTCGCCAGCATATTCTCAAAGAACTGACCGGGGAAGGACGCCAGAACCTCGTAGCGCTCAAAGCCGCCGACCTTCATGACCTTCTCAACCAAAGCCTCGGCCATGATGTAGGTTTCGCCATTTTCGGCCTTTACCAGCACATAGCTCTCCCTCGGATGCAGGCAGATGGCCAGGTTGCCGGGCAGGGTCCAGATGGTGGTGGTCCAGATGACGAAGAAGGTGCGGCTCAGGTCGAAGCCGGCGAGCTTGCCAAGATCGTCCTCCATGGGGAACTTGACATAGACGGTGGCACAGGGATCATCCTTGTACTCGATGTCTGCCTCGGCCACGGCGGTGACGCAGAAGGGACACCAGGTGACAGGCTTCAGACCCTTGTAGATATAGCCCTTGTCGAACATCCGGCCAAAGACCTTGACCTCCTGGGCCTCAAAGTGGCGGTCCATGGTGCGGTAAGGATGCTCCCAGTCGCCCACAACGCCCAGCCGCTTGAAACCGGACATCTGCTTCTGGATGAAGTCCTCCGCGAAGGCCTCACAGGCTTTGCGGAACTCGGGGACGGTCATGTCCTTGTTCAGCTTCTTCTTGGAGGTCTCGATGGCCCGCTCGATGGGTAGACCATGGTTGTCCCAGCCGGGGACATAGGGCGTGTAGAAGCCCATCATGGCGTGGCTGCGGACGATGAAGTCCTTCAGGGTTTTGTTCAGGGCATGGCCCATGTGGATATAGCCATTGGAGAAGGGAGGGCCGTCATGCAGGACGAACCGGGGCAGAGCCTTGTTCTTTTCCAGCATGGCATTGTACAGATCCTGCTCCTGCCAGCGCTGGAGCATGGCAGGCTCCCGGGCGGGCAGCCCCGCTTTCATGGGGAAATCGGTTTTCGGGGTGATGATGGTGTTTTTGTAGTCCATGGGTTTTCTTACCTCCATAGAAGATTCAAGGATATGGGCGGGTTGATTAATTGTTGTTTACAGCAATATCATCGTAGGGGCGGATATTATCCGCCCGCAACCTTTCATTATCGAAAGCACGCAGTTCCAACGGAAAAACTCAGAGATCTTAAGCGTTCGGACGGCTAATAGCCGCCCCTACGGTAGCAACGTAAGGTGTTTGAAAACTGCAAACAGCAATTTATCATTCCGGCAGCAACAAGAAACACGCCTTTGTCTCTAAGTAAGAGACAAAGGCGTGTAAACCTCTGCGGTACCACTCTTATTCCGGCAGTAAGCCGGCGCTCGTGGGCGCGGTATCGGGCGCGAACCGGCGCAGCCTACTGCCCACCATGGGGTTCGGTGCGCTGCTCCGAGGGGATACCGGCGGGGCCTGCCTGCTGCCTTGCACCTTCCGGCAGCTCTCTGTAGGCGGGATTTCACGCCGACCTGTCCTCATCCTGGCATTGTGTATCCACTTAAATCGCGGAAATTACTTGTGGGTGGGGTCGTAGTTGCGGCCAAACTGAAGATTCAGGCTGGCAAACTTGCTGGTGGTGGATTCCCGAACCGGGTGACGGGGCTCAGCCTTGGGGGCAGTCTCCTCGGCGGTGCCAACCAGGGCCTCCAGGCTCTGGGAAATCTGATCCGCAACGGCGTCACTGTCATAGGAGTCCTGGGCAGCGGGAGCCTCTGCGGCGGGAGCGTTGGCGCCTTTGATGCGCTCCAGGGCCTGGATGCAGGTGCGCATCTGCTCCTGGATCTCATTGATGCGGGCGGCGGCTGTCCTGCGGGCTTCCTCTACCCGGGCATTTTCCGCGGCTACCAGGGAGTCGGCAGAGGCGGCGTTCTTGGCAGCGGAAGCGGCATTGGCGTTGGCTTCCTTCATCATTCTGGCGCACTTCTCCTCCGCTTCCCGAACCATCCGGTCACAGGTGCGCTGGGCGTTGACCATGGCGTCCTTCATGCCGGCCTCGCTCTTGCGGTACTCCTCGAGCTTGCCGACCAGAACCCGCATTTTGCTCTTGAGCAGGCCGTTCTCCTTGTAGAGCGTGACATAATCCTCGGTCAGGGGCTCCAGGAAAGCGTCTACCTCTTCCATATTATAGCCTTTTCTGGCCTGCGTAAAGGAAATCTGATCAATTTGCTGCGGTGTAAACATATGTGTTCCCCTCTCTGGTGATGATACCGGGACCCGCGGGATGCCCTTCAATGACTTTCAGGGGAGCAGGGCAGACACGGATGCCGGAGAAAAAACGTTGCTTAGATGTAGCTCTCCACTTCCGCCTGGATGCTCTCCAGGTCGCCCAACACATCCATGTTGTGGGGGCAGAACAGGTAGGCGGACTGGGCGATCTTGGTGACGGAGCCCTGCAGCGCGTAAACGGAGCCGGACAGAAAGTCCACCACACGGCGGGCCATGGCCTTGTCCACGCCCTCCATATTCACCACCACGGCCCGGTTGGCGCACAGGTCATCCGCGGCTTTGGTGATATCGTTGAAGCTGTTGGGACGGAACAGCACCACCTCCTGCTTGGCGGCAGGCTTGTTCACGCTGAGCACCGGACTGCCAAAGCTGCCGGAAGAAACCCCGGCGGAGGCGCCGCCGGATACGCCGGTGGACACACCGGTGCTTGTGGTCATGGGGCCAAACCCGTAATCGTCATCATCCTCCTCGGGCTCGGGAGCGGGAGCAGGGGCGGGGGCAGCGGAACGGCGGGAGCGGCGGGCAGGCTGCTTAGGCTCTTCGTACTCGTCGTACTCCTCATCCTCGTCGTAATCGTCGTAATCGTCATCGGAATAGGGCTGGGCAAATTTCTTTACGTTATCCCATAAACTCATTTCTGTATTTCCTCCTGTATTGTCACATTATCGGCCCTAGGCTTAGGCGTAGTTTCTGGGTCCGAAAATGGCGGTCCCAATGCGGATCATGGTGGCTCCACAGCGGATGGCGTCGGCAAAGTCAGCGGACATCCCCATGGATAAACAGTCCACCTTGACATTATCGTACTTTTTTCCCATTATGTCAACAGATATCTGGTATATTTTTTGAAAAAAATACAGATTATCTCCCGGATTCGCGGGAATTGGGGGGACTGACATGAGTCCTTTCATACAAATGTTTGAGAAATTGCCTATCTGATCCAAAAGTGGAAGAACTTCCTCCGGGGAGAAGCCTGTCTTGGCTTCCTCTCCGGCCACATTGACCTCCAGGAGAATGTCCTGAATGATGCCCTGCTTTTTCGCCTCTGCGTCGATGGCGGTGAGGAGCCTGAGGCTGCCCACGCTTTGGATCAGGTCCACGGAGCCCACCACCTGGCGAACCTTGTTGGTCTGAAGATGGCCAATGAAATGGACGGGGGCTCCCATGTAGGCATCCTCGGAGCGCTTGCGTACAAGCTCCTGAACCCGGTTCTCGCCGCAGCAGTCCACTCCGGCGGCAATGGCCTGGCGCACTGCGTCCGCGTCGTTCATTTTGGTGGCGGCACAGAGCTTCACTTCCTTGGGATCACGGCCCGCTGCCCGGGCGGCATCCTCCATTTCCCGGCGAATCCGGGCGACATTTTCGGCGATGGACATGGAGTTTCCTTCTTTCTGTAGTTCATTTTCGGTTTCGTCTGACGGACAAATTGTTGTTCAGACTATCGGTTTTAGTAAGCTAAACAAATTGGTGTTTGTCGCTTCGCGTCCAAAACTATCTGTCATTGCGAACCAGTCCGCAGACTGGTGTGGCAATCCCCCGGTTGAAAGGAACCAGGTAACGATTACCACCAGAAATCGCAACGTTTCCCAGCTCTGTAGGGCAGTTGTCGATACATTTTCCCTCTAACCGGGGGATTGCCACGACCAGTGTGC
>CAMFFO010000178.1 GCA_945949735.1 uncultured Clostridia bacterium
CCGGTATGTCCGTGCTGACCGCCTGGGCCGCCGGTAAGTTCTCCTCCTCCACCGTCAAGAAAACCTTCGAGACCCTGGACATTGAGAACAAGATCAAGAACCGCACCCTGATCATCCCCGGCAAGGTGGCCGTCATGAAGGGCGAGATCCAGGAGAAGCTGCCCGGCTGGAACGTGGTCGTCGGACCCACCGAGGCCGTTCAGCTGCCCAAGTACATGAAGGACAAGGAGTACGAGGCCGCTGCCAAGGCTGCCGCCGCGGAGAACGCCGCCAAGGCCGCTTCCACCGTGGAGGTCAAGGAGCTTTCCTTCGACGAGCTGCTGGCGACCCGCGTGCCCGAGATCAAGGTCGTGGACATGGGCGTCAAGTACAAGGGCCACAACCCCGAGTCCAAGACCTTCGTCACCATCGGCGAGCGCATCCACTGCATTGCCCCCGCCATCCGCAAGGCTATGGACGAGCGGGATCCCAAGCCCATCCTGGAGCGTGCCGCCCAGCAGATCGCTGCCGGCGCCACCTACCTGGACGTGAACATCGGACCTGCCGAGAAGGACGGCCCCGAGCGCATGATGTGGGCGGTCAAGCTGCTGCAGGAGAACTTCAACAATGTGCCTCTGGCGCTGGATACCGCCAACAAGAAGGCCATCGAAGCCGGTATCAAGGTCTACAACCGGACCAACGGCAAGCCCATCGTGAACTCCGCCGACGCCGGTTCCCGTATCTCCAACATTGACCTGGCCGCCGCCAACGACGCCATCTGTATTGCCCTGTGCTCTGCCGACGGCATTGCCAAGGATAACGAGGAGCGTATGAAGCACTGCCACAATATGCTCGAGCGCGGCCTGAGCCTGGGTATGTCCTCCGATGACCTGTGGTTCGACCCCCTGTTCCTGGTGGTCAAGGGTATGCAGGACAAGCAGATGGAGGTTCTGGAGGCTATCAAGCTGTTCGCGAACGAGGGCCTGAAGTCCACCGGCGGCCTGTCCAATAACAGTAACGGCGCGCCCAAGGCCGTCCGTCCCATCATGGACTCCGCGCTGGTGGCCATGGCCATGATGCAGGGCCTGACCTCCGCCATTGTCAACCCCAACGACCTGCGCCTGATGGAGACCATTAAGTCCTGCGACATCTTCAAGAACCACGTCCTGTACTCCGACTCCTACCTGGACCTGTAAAGACATTCCCATGCAATCATTGGCTGGGAGGGAACTCCCTCCCAGCCACTTTGCTTTCCCGGCATTCCCAGAAAAACCTCCAGGAGGCTCTGATGAGAAGGATTGACCAAAGCACCCGCATTTCGGTTGGAATCTATGGAATGATCTTCCTGATGATGTTCGTGTTTAACCGTATGGCGCTGTTTATTTTTGATGATTTCCTCTATCTGTACAGCTTTGCGGATAAGACCAGGATCCACAGTGTAGCACAGATTTTTCCGTCAATGGCAACGCACATCCAGTCCATGAACGGACGAACCATAGCCCATTTTCTGGTACAGCTCTTCCTGCTTCTGCCAATGTGGGTGTTTGATCTGGTAAACGCCGGAATGTTCGTGCTGATGATTTGGTCCTGCTGCGCCATGGCGGGTATCAAGATGCGGCGCAGTAATTTGCTGTGCACTGCTGTATTTTGTGCGTTCTGGGTGTATACCCCGGTGTTCGGACAGGTGATCCTGTGGCAGGATGGAGCATCCAGCTATCTGTGGGCATCCTCGATTGGTTTCGCACTGTTGTATTTGACAGCCCGGGAGTGCCTGTTTGAGCCTTGTGTGAGAACGATCCCGGCAAAGGTGGGATTCCTGATCCTCTCCATCCTGGCGGGAGGATACCTGGAAGCGACATCCGCCGGCGTACTGTGTGGAATGTTCCTGTTGACCGGAATGGGGATTGTGCTCCGGAAACGATCCCTCGGTTGGCATGTTCCGGCAGGCCTTGCTGTGGCGTTTCTGGGATTTGTCTCTATGTTTCTGTCTCCGGGGGAGATGAAACACAAACCTGGGATGGGTTTCACCAGGGTGACGTTTACAAAGACGGTGATTGATGTAACACAGGTGCTCTCCAAGTACGCGATACTTGTATATTTGTTTGTGGGGATGCTGGTGCTGGCACTGCTTGGAAGGGCGAACCGTAGACGGATTCTGTTGGCAATAGCTCTGTTCGCGAGCGCTTTGGCAGCGAATTATATCCATGTTTTCGCGGATCATTATCCGCCCCGCAGTTCGATGGGGATGGTTTCCCTGCTGATCTGCGCCAATGCGGTCATCCTGCGTTCGGTGATGGAGGAAACGAAGTACATGGCATCCGCAGTGGTTGCCGCCGTGTTTGCTGTGGTAACCTTTTTCCCGAAATTTCTGATTGGATTCCAGGATATCTCGCTGACCTACGTCCAGATGCGCAATAATGAGACCGCCATAGCCCAGGCGCTTGCCGAAGGGCATACAACGGTCGCGATTCCGGATGTGACATTCAAATCCGAATACAGCATCCGATTTGGGGTGGACTACATTAAGGAAGATCCGGCGCAATGGCCGAATACAGATATGGCAAAATACTATGGAATCGATGTCATTGTAGGCATCCCGCAAACCGAGCAGGAGGAAGTAGGAGGATGAATAAGCCGCTGATTTCGGAAAGAATGAGGAAGATGCTGTATCCTTCCGTGTTGGCAGCGACATTCCTGCTGATGTTCGGCTGTAATCTGCTGACAAAGTATCTTGTGGATGATTTTCGCTATCTATACAGCTTTGCGGACTGGAGCCGAATAGAGCATTTTGGTCAGATTCTTCCATCGATGGCTGCCCATGCCCGCACCATGAACGGACGGCTCACTGCCCATTCATTGGTACAAGTGTTCGCGCTGTTCCCTGGTTGGGGCTTCGATATTGTAAACGCGATGATGGCGGCGGGGCTGGTGTGGATTGTGGAGCGATTCACCCGGAATGAGGAAACACCAAGTCCCTTGCTGGCTGCCGTGATTTTCTGTGGGATCTGGGTATTTCAGCCCTCCTTCGGTCAGGTGATGCTCTGGCAGGATGGTGCGGTCAACTACCTGTGGAGCGTCTGCTTCGGGCTTCCCCTGATCTACCTGGCTGGCAGAGCCTGCCTTTATGACGCGCTTCCCCGGAGACTGCCGGGCAGGATCGGCATGCTGGTGCTCGCCTATGTGGCGGGCAGCTATCTGGAGTCCACTTCTCTGGCGGTGATTGTATGCCTGGGGCTTCTGATCTTGGTCAGGAAATGCCTGCTGCGCAAGCCGGTTTCTCACTGGGTGGTTGCTGCGCTGGTGATTGCCGCAGTGGGGTATATGACGATTTACCTGGCACCGGCTCAGTGGCAGAACAAAGCCGCCGGTCTGTCGCCGTCTGCGCTTATCCGCAATTTTGTAACGGCGACCCAAATGCTGCGCCGTATTGGAGGATTGATCCTCGCGTTTGGGATCCTGATGGTGGTGACTGTGACCCAGAAGCTGGATCCCCGGCAGATTGCGATGGCGGGAATCCTGGCGACAGGCTCCCTGACGGCGAACTACATTCATACCGCTGCCGCTGTCTATCCGGAGCGCAGCACCGTGGCGGTGGTTGCTCTGTTGGTCTGTGCGGATGCGATACTGCTGCGGCTGGTACTCTCCCACGCGAAGCTGCGGGTCTTGGGGCTGTGCCTTGCGGTGGTAATGCTGCTGACGGCTGCCCCGCTTCTGGTTTCCGGTGTTCATGACATCGCGGTTACCTATGTGCGGGTACAGAACAACGAGAATTGGATCCTTCAGCAGGCGGCTCAGGGCAAGCAGGATATAGAAGTCCATGTGTTCACCCCCATTACCGGTTACAGTCCGGCGTACAACCTGAAATATCTGGATACAGAGGATCCGGAGTCCTGGCCCAATAATTCCATGGCCAGGTACTACGGTGTCCACTCCATCATCGGCAACTAATTCGTATATATACTGCCTGCGGGCTCTATATAATTGATGTCTCTGAAGCTGCTCCACACTGACAGCAGTTGTCAGCGGCAGCCAAATGCAACTTAAGGAGGAAATATCATGAGCGTATTAACCGATCTGATCTATGGCGGTTCCAATGCCGTGGCTGGCCTGACGGAGGGTGCCGTCAACGATGCCATTGCCAAGTTTGGCGCGGACAAGGAAATCGCATTCCCCGACACTGCCTATTTCTTCCCCACCATTTACGCCGCTACCGGTGTGAAGGTCAAGACCCTGGGTGATCTGCCCGCCTGTGTGGGTGTACTGAAGAGCCTGATCACGGGTCAGGAGGATCTGGGCCAGGCCCTGAACGCCGGGCTGGCTACCGCTGTGGGCGCGGAGATCCTGGAGGGCCTGAAGTATGTAAACAGCGGCGACCCCTACGCCAATGAAACCGGCATCGGCTTCGTGCCCGATCCCATCATCCGCTCCCTGGGTGTGCCCCTGGTCACCGGCGACATCCCCGGCGTGGCTGTGGTGCTGGGCAAGGCGGAAACGGCAGCCGACGTGGTGAAGGTGGTCAAGGACTACCAGTCCAAGGGCATTATGACCTTCCTGGTGGGCGACGTCATCGAGCAGTGTGCCGAGGGCGGCGTGAAGATGGGCCTGGAGCTCCGGGTCATTCCCCTGGGCCATGACGTAACTTCCGTCATCCATGTGGTCACCGTGGCCATCCGTGCCGCTCTGATCTTCGGCAACGTGCAGCCCGGCAACCTGGCGGGTCTGCTGGACTACACCAAAACCAGAGTGCCCGCTTTCGTCAATACCTTCGGCGCAATCGACGCCGTGGTGGTCTCCGCCGGAGCCGGCGCCATCGCCCTGGGCTTCCCCGTGGTGGTGGACATCGACCTGGGCGAGA
>CAMFFO010000179.1 GCA_945949735.1 uncultured Clostridia bacterium
CAGTGTGCGCACTGGTCTCGCAATGACAGCATTATTTTTCAAACAACAATTTATCCCGCTGCTTTGTTGAACCGCTATGCACATCGTGAGATTTATTCAACTCTCTTGGAACCGATGTTTTTCAGGGTGCCTCAATTTGCAAGGCACCCTCATAGTTCTCGGATAGTATTCTACGGTTCAGCTCTTGGGCACATTTCCGCGCATGGTGTCCAGTACTGCTGCGCTGTCAAAAAATTTGGAAAACTGGTCGGAATACCATGCCATATTCTCGCCGGTGACCATCAGGCGGGACTGGCGGACATAGGAACTGTTCACCTCGGCAGAGGGTGCAAAAGCATTGGTGATAAAAAAGCGAAAGCCTGTATCGCGGAGCACACCGAATTTATCGCCGGAATAGTCGTCGATGTCGCTGGCTCGGGCATACACCAGCATATCCACCTCGCCGATCACCGGGGTAATCTGGCTGGCCCAATCCTGCAGATCCGCCTTGATCTGGGTTGCGCTTTTGTCTCCGTAAGATACATTTCCAAAAGTATTGCAAGCAATGGTATATCCCTTTTCGCGCAGTGTCTGAACCGACTCCTGCGCCGACACAATCGATCCAGCATCTGGTGGCATTAAATTGTTGATAATCAACCCATCACTGGAAACATTCTGTTTCAAATACTCTCCGCAAACCCACCCTTTTTTGATAAGCCACCACTGAAGCCCATCTTCTTGAGACTCCCTCAGTATATCAACCCTGTCTCCAATTCGAAGATACCCAATTATTCTACCATTTATCTCTGGTGTAATACGAATCGCAAGAGTTTCATCTGTTTTTACGGGATTAATTCTATACCCAAATACGCCATCGTAACCGCAAACTGCCAGAATTGCTCGGGCACCCTGGTAGCTGAAATCGGGGTGCTCCTTAATGAAGTCCTCCAGAATAGGCACAAGATCGTAGTTTCCGGTTCGGGTTTGACCATCGGAATCCACCATCTGCGCCTTGATGTCTCCGTTGCTGTCCACGATCAGGCGGTAAGCAAAGCCCGCGCCTCCTGCGTCCGGCTCGTTGTCATTGTTACTGTCTACCATATAGCTAAAATAATTCACTGTGGTTTCGGTGATCATTATGGGCTTCTTTCCCTCGGGCAGCCGAATGGGCTTAGTATAGATGCTTCCGCCTATGTCTGTTCCGGTAAAGCTGTCAAAATCCACCAACACATAGCCGCCAGTGTAGAGCTGATCCAGAATCTTGGTAAACTCATCTATGGTGACGAAGTTCTTGTTATACTGTCCGCCCAGTTCCTCATCGGCAAAGGCCCTGGTCGGGTCGGCAATCAGCATATGGAATCCCAGGTTGGCGATGGAAGAATAGTCCGTCCATTCTTTCATCTGTGCTTTCGCTGAAATGTATTCCTGACGTTTCGCGGTTATATCGGAATGTTCTCCCCCCGGGTACGCATCCAATACCGCGATTGCTCCGTCATAGTCATATCCCAGCGCCAGCAGCTCTGCCCGAGCCAGATACTCCTGAACCAACGCAGACTCTGATGCGGAGGTTTCCGCGGAGGGCTGTTCCTGAGAATCGGTATCCCCTTTTCCTCCTCGGAAAAGCCACAGCGATGCGGCAATTCCCACAAGCAAAACGGCACATGCGACAAGCATAGGAATCCTTTTCTTTGTTGCAGCCGCTGGGGGCTTCTCTGCCAGGATTTTTCCCTCAGCCGGGGTTTGTACAGCCTTTGCGTCGGAGCTGGGTTCCTGCTGCTGAACCTGAGAGCAGGTTTTTTCGCCCGGAAACAGTTCCTGGATCAGTGAATCCATATTCGGGTAGCGGTCTTTTGCCCGGACGGCCATTCCTTTTTCCAGGGCAGCGCTTTGCGGGCCTGTCAGTCCGGGAATCCGGTTCCAATCAGGGCCAATTCCGTCCGCAACCCGGGCTGGGGCGTTTTCCGGGATGGAGCCGGTAAGGCAGTAGTACACTGTTGCGCACATGGCATACTCGTCCGTCCAGGGGCCCAGACTCCCCCTGACATTGTACTGCTCTATAGGCGCAAATCCGTGCTTCAGGATCGTTTCTGTGGAGTGACTCAGCTCCTTGTCAACTTCCGCGCCTTCCACGCTTCGTACAGCCCCGAAATCCAGCAGTTTCGCTCCGCCCATGGGGTGAAGCATGATGTTATCCGGGCTGATATCCCGGTGGACAAGACCTGCTTTGTGGACTGTAGCCAGGGCATCCATGACCGGCCGCAGGATCCGGAAGGTTTCCGCTGCAGAGAGCTTGCCGCCGTTTCGGCGGACATACTCCGCCAGGTTCATGCCCTGGACATATTCCATGACGATGTACGCAGTATTGTTCCCTGCGAAAAAATCCCGAATATCCACCACTTCCGGGATGCTCCGGAATTTGACCAGGGCCTTCGCCTCCTGCAGAAAGCGGTCGAGCGTGGCATGGTAATGGGGCTCCATCATGGCTGTATTGCAACTGACATTGGGGCTTACGCCGCAATCCCGGTTCACGAGACTGCCCGGGTAGAACTCCTTGATGGCGACCTTGCTCTCAAGGAGCGTATCCCACCCAAGATAAGTGATACCGAAGCCGCCCTGCCCCAGCACCTTTCCGATCCGGTAGCGCTCCCGGAGAACTGTGCCGATGGGAAGCTGGTGAGATTGATTCTTTGATTCTCTGGGATAATAGCAGTGTGGGCATACGGAGGAGTCAATCAAGTGAAAACAGCTTGGGCACAGGTTTGTTTCCATGTTTATCTCTCATTTCTTTCCGGATTTGCGTGTGGAGGGTGTATTCCTCACCCGATTCTCTCCCCGAATTGCGCTGCGAAGGCCCAGTTCGGTGTGGTTCAGCATCTGGGGGATGTTCTCCCGGTGCTTGTAGAAGATCACCGCCGTGGCAGCGGCCAGAATCAGCGCCGGGAGCCAGCTGCGCGTTGCCCAGCCCATGTACACGGGCACCGTGACGATGGCGGTAAAGGTGCCGCAGACGATGTAATCCGTCACCACGGTGACGATCACCACCGCCGCCAGCACGATCAGCGCCAGCTTCCAGTTCAGGGCCAGGGTCATGCCGAGGTAGGAGGCAAAGCCCTTCCCGCCCCGGAATTTGAGGTAAAAGGGGAAGATGTGCCCCAGCACGCAGGCCACCCCCGCCACGCTGCCCACGTTGGCCGCGTGGGGAAAGAGCCACTTCATCGCAAGCACCACCAGCGCCGCCTTGCCGATGTCGTGCACCGCCACCAGAACTCCGGCCTTCCAGCCCAGCAGCACCGTGGCGTTGGAGGCCCCCAGATTGCCGCTTCCGCCGCTGCGCAGATCCACGGCCCGCCACCGGGCGATGTAGTATGCCATATTGGAGCACCCCGCCAGATACCCCACCAGAACCGCAATCGCGTATGCCATATTTCCTCCTTTTGAAAAAAGCGCCACGGAGCAGTTCCACGGCGCTTTTCGTCCAAATCAGCTGGTATAGTTATCGAAATAGCCCTGGATCAGGATCACGGGGGTGCCCTTGTCGCCGGAGCCGGAGGTCAGGTCGCACAAAGAGCCGATCAGATCGGTGAGCCGCCGGGGGGTAGTCCCCTGGGATGCCATGGTACCGGACACGTCGCCCTTGCGGCGGATGCGCTCCTCGATGGCCTCCTTCAGAGCCTGACCGGAAAGGTCGGCGAAGTCATTGTCCGCCAGGTACTTGAGCTTCAGCTCGTTGGGGGTGCCCTCCAGGCCCGGGGTGTTGGCTACGGAAACGCTGGGGTCGGCCAGCTCCCAGATTTTGCCCACGGGATCCTTAAACGCGCCGTCGCCGTAGACCATAACCTCCACGTGTTTGCCGGTCTTTTCCAGCAAGCGATGCTGGATATCCAGAACCAGCGGCGTGCATTCTCTGGGGAAGAGCTTGATCTTGTCCTCGGTGGACTTGTTGGAGCCCAGCAGACCGAACCGCTCCTGGTAGCCGCTGCCGTCCACGCTCTCGTTCAGAATATCGTCCAGGCCATAAACCCGCTCCGCCCCTGCAGCGCGCAGCAGCCGCTTGGTTCTGGCCCTGCTATGGATGTCACAGGTCAGCACATTTTTGGTGTAGTTCAGAATGGTGCGGCAATCGTTGGCGAAGATGATCTCCACCTCCGCGCCGCACTGGCGGATCAGATCGCCGTAGTAGCTGACATAGTCCACGCCGGTGAAGGGGTGGGGGTTGGCGCCGAAGAGCTCCCGGTACTTTTCCAACGTCAGCACGTCGGAGTAGGGGTTGACCCCGGCCTCGTCCAGCTGATCCAGGCTCACCAGGGCGTTGCCCACCTCGTCGGAGGGATAGCTCAGCATCAGCACGATCTTCTTCGCGCCCATGGCAATGCCCCGCAGGCAGATGGCGAACCGGTTCCGGGACAAAATGGGAAAAATCACGCCGATGGTCTCCCCGCCCAGCTTTGCCCGGACATCCTTGGCAATGGCATCCACGGTGGCGTAGTTGCCCTGGGAACGGGCCACAACGGATTCGGTGACCGCCACCACATCCCGATCCCGAAGGGAGAAGCCCTCGCTCTCGGCGGCCTCCAGGACGCTGTCCACCACGATCTTCGCCAGATCATCCCCCTCCCGGATGATGGGGGTACGGATGCCTCTGGACACGGTGCCGACTTTTCTTTCCATAATCAAATAACCTCATTTCGATCCGGAACACCCCGGATTCAGAATCATTACCGAACCATTATACCGTATTATAAGTGTTATTTCAATAGGAAAGAGCCGTAATTCTGTCTGCCGCTGTCGTTTT
>CAMFFO010000180.1 GCA_945949735.1 uncultured Clostridia bacterium
TATCCGCCCGAAACGTTCCGGTTTTTGAGCATTTCCGGTGAATGTGTGTGCTATCAATGTGGTAGGGTTGCGGGCGGATAATATCCGCCCCTACGGTGATAGTGTTGTAAACAACAATTTGCCGTTCCCACAGGCAAAGCGGATTGGTATTCCGGGGAGACGAAGAAGGGCATTGACTTGCATTCGGGGGAATGGTAGAATCAAAATAATCAAATAAGGAGGTTTTGCTCGATGATTGTCCCCCGTTATTACGAAAATCCGGCGATGCTTCATGAGAATACCCTGCCCCCAAGGGCCTATTACATCCCCGCCTCCCGGAGGATGGACTGTACGGCAGAAAACCGCGCTGCCTCCGACCGGCTGCAGCTGCTCAGCGGACAGTGGCGGTTCCGGTATTTCACCAGCATTTACGATCTGACGGAGCCTTTTTACGAAAAGGGGTTCGATGTCAGTGGATTTGACACCGTAACGGTTCCCGGCACCTGGCAGACCCAGGGGTATGACGGCCACCAGTATACCAATGTGAAGTATCCCTTCCCATTTGACCCTCCCTATGTCCCCCAGGAGAATCCCTGCGGGGCCTATGTGCTGCGGTTTTCCTATCAGCCCGATCCCCGGGCGCCCCGGGCGTATCTGAACTTCGAGGGGGTGGACTCCTGCTTCTATGTGTGGCTCAACGGCCGGTATGTGGGCTACAGCCAGGTGGCCCACTGCACCAGTGAGTTCGACGTGACGCCCTTCCTGGAGGAGGGGGACAATACCCTGGCGGTGCTGGTACTCAAGTGGTGCGACGGCAGCTACCTGGAGGATCAGGACAAGTTCCGCATGAGCGGCATTTTCCGGGATGTGTACCTGCTGAAGCGGCCCCGAGAGCATATCCGGGACTACCGGGTGACCACGACGCTGTCCCAGGTCACCGTGAAGCCGGAGTCCTCCATTCCGGTGACCGTCAGCCTCTATGACGGGGACCGGCTCCTGTGCCGTGGAGGGGGCGGCGATGAGATCGTTCTGACCCCGGAGGGTGTGAAGCCCTGGAACGCGGAGGAACCCAACCTCTACACCCTGGTGCTGGAAGCCGGGGATGAGGTGATCTGCGACCGGGTGGGCTTCCGGGAAATCTCCGTCCGGGACAGGGTGGTGTGCCTCAACGACGAACCGGTTCACTTCCGGGGGGTGAATCGCCACGATTCCGACCCCGTCACCGGATTCGCCATCAGCTTTCATCAGATGAAGAAGGATCTGCTGCTGATGAAGCAGCATAACATCAACGCCATCCGCACCAGCCACTACCCCAATGCCCCGGTTTTCTACCAGCTGTGCGATGAATACGGCTTCTATATTCTCGACGAGGCGGATATCGAGGTTCACGGCGCGGGCGAACAGGTTCGCCGGGAGGACACCCGGGAGAGCTGGCTGGAGCACTGGAGCCAGCCCATTGCCAACAACGAAGTGTGGCGGGAGGCTATTGTGGATCGGGTTCAGCGGCTGGTGCTCCGGGACCGGAACCGTCCCTGCGTACTGATTTGGTCCATGGGCAACGAGAGCGGCTACGGCTGCTGCTTTGAGGCGGCCCTGGAATGGACCAAGCGGACCGACCCCACCCGGCTGACCCACTTTGAGTCGGCACTTTACGCGATTCCCAGCCGGAAGAACGACTACTCCAACCTGGACCTTTACAGCCGGATGTACCCATCCCTCCGGGAAATTCAGTCGTATCTGGACGGGAATCCGGACAAGCCCTTCATCCTCTGCGAATACTGCCACGCCATGGGCAACGGGCCCGGAGACCTGGAGGACTACTATCAGATGATCCGGAAGAATCCCATGATGTGTGGGGGCTTCGTGTGGGAATGGTGCGACCACGCCATTTATAAGGGTGTGGCGGAGAATGGAAAGCCCATCTATTTCTACGGCGGCGACCATCACGAGAACACCCATGACGGGAACTTCTGCATGGACGGCCTGGTGTATCCGGACAGACGGCCCCACAGAGGGCTTCTGGAACTGAAAAACGTGCAGCGGCCCGCCCGGGTGGTGGAGTTGGATCAGGAGAAGGGGATTCTAACCCTGGAAAACCAGCTGGATTTCGTGGATTTGAAGGATTACCTCACCATCACTTGGGAAATCATCCGGGATGGGGATCCCGTGTCCTCCGGGGAGCTTCGGAAGCTACCCTCTGTGAAGCCCCATGGGCAGGGTGTGATCCCCCTGAAGCTGGATGTGCCGGAAAAGGGACGTGTTTTCCTGAAGCTCTCCTATTTCCTGAAGGCTCCCACGGCGCTGCTGCCCCAGGGACATCCGTTGGGCTTTGACGAGGTGGAGCTTCGCAATGCTGACGGGAGAAACCAGCGTGCGCTGGCCATTACGGCCTCCGGGGACGGGAAAATGGAGGTTCGGGAGGACGACCGCTGCCTGACGGTGGTGGGCGGGCACTTCCGCTATCGGCTCAATAAGCTGACGGGCCTGTGGCAGTCCCTGACCTGGGAGGGCCGGGAGCTGCTGGCAAAGCCCATGGAATTAAACCTCTGGCGGGCTCCCACGGACAATGACCGGAATGAAAAGGCCCAGTGGTACCGGGCCTGCTACCATTTGGCCGGGGCCAGGGCCTACGACACGGCCTGGGAATGGGCCGGGGAGGAACTCCGCATCCGCAGCACCGCGGCGGTCACCGCCATTACCGTTCAGCGGATTCTGGAGGGTGAGATTTCCTGGGCGGTTCGTCCCGGCGGAGAGATCCTGGCCCGGGTGAAGATGGCCAGGAATCCGGAGTTCCCCATGCTGCCCAGGTTCGGCCTGCGGCTGTTCCTGCCGAAGGAAATGGATCGGGTACGGTTCTACGGCCTGGGCCCGGGGGAGAGCTATGCCGACAAGCGCCGCGCTTCCAGCCACGGCTGCTACGAAAGCGCTGTCCGGGAGCAGCACGAGGACTATCTGAAGCCCCAGGAGAACGGGAGCCATGCTGACTGCGATTATGTGTTCGTGGAGGGAAGCGGCCTTTCTCTGGCGGCAGTGGGGGAGGAACCCTTCTGCTTCAACACCTCCCCCTACACCCAGGAGGAGCTGACCGAAAAACAGCACAGCTTCGAATTGGAGGAAAGCGGATACACAGTGCTGTGCCTGGACGCGGCTCAGACCGGCATTGGCTCCAACAGCTGCGGCCCCAGGCTGGAGGAGCGCTATCGCTTAGAGCCTGAGCGCTTTGACTTCCGCCTGCGTTTTGTGCCCGGGTATCGGACAGAAAGACGCTGAAATGGGAACGGTAAATTGGTGTTTAGCGCACTAAAAAAGAACTGTCATTGCGAACCAGCGCGCACGCTGGTGTGGCAATCCCCCAACAATTCAGGACGGTTCGTTAGGGCGTTTGTCCGTTTTCGATACATTTCCCCTCTAACCGGGGGATTGCCACGCCAGTGTGCGCACTGGTCTCGCAATGACAGGATACTTGGAGCAGAGCGCTTAACACCAATTTGCCGAGCGGTTGCGGAAGCTGGATATGGGGCAGCACCCTCGGCTTTCGGCGGTGTTCAAAAGACAGTGAAACAGGCAAAAGGCGTGACGAAGCCGTCACGCCTTTTCTCGGGAATCGCTGCATAGCGGCGTAAGGGCTGCGATCCCTTGTTCGCAGCGCAGCAACGCGAAGTGCATATACGGGTTGAACCCGTGTAGAAGCGCGCCCTTCGTATCCTTACGAAGGGAACAGGGACGCTATGTTCCGTTTGGTACACGCTCCACGCAGATGGCGTGAACCGTGAGCCGCTGGTCGCCGCCCATGCAGGTGGAGAGGGTGAGAATTTCGGAATTGCCGTCGTACTCCACATCCGAGTCATACCACAGGTGCTTCAGAGTCTCCCCGATGGCATCCGCCCAAGTATCCCCGGCAGCGTAGTCGGTTTTGTAGACCCGGCTGTCCAGGGCGTTTACCCGCTCCGAGCCGATGATCTCATACACCCGTACTTCCTCCGGCAGGTACAGAAGCACCGTACGGTCGCTGCCCCGGAGGAAGGATTCTTTTTCCCATTGCCCCAGGGGCTGGAACATGGTGCCGTCCTTCATACAGTGACCGTAGAGGATGTTGTGGGGCTGGGAGAAATCTGAACTGTTGCGGAAGTCCAGAAAGATGGCCCCCTCCTCGCTTTCCTGATTTTCCCAGTTGCGGTTTACATAATATGCGTTATCCTCCCCGATGACCACGGGGTAGTTAAGCCCTTCCAGCGCGGGAATCTGAATCCAGGCCACCACATCGGGATTCTTCTCCCGCAGACCTTCAAAGTTCACGGTGGGGAACCGGGGCGGCTGGGTTTCCGCGGTGGTTTCCGGGACGGTGGTTTCGGAAGGCGCGGGAATCTCCGTGTCAGGCTCCGTTTCCGGGCTGGGCTGCGCCGGAGCGGTGGGCGTGACATATTCCATGGCCGTCTGACGGCTGGCCTGTTTGCGCTGGGCGCCTGTCCAGAAGAACAAGCCCACATACGCCGCCGCGATCAGGGCAAACGCGGCGCACCCCAGCCCGAGATACAGGAAGGGGCGGCGTTTCGGCCGGGGCGCCTGATACTTTCCTTGGTATTTGTGCATGATAAATCCTCGCTAAGGAAAAGAGTTGTCATCCCGACCAATCGTCAGCGCGTGTTGTTCAGGTTATCGGCTTCCATAAGCTGCACAGCAAATTGGTGTTTGAAAGTGCGCGTTACAAATTTCCTGTCATTGCGAACCAGTCCGCAGACTGGTGTGGCAATCCCCCGGTT
>CAMFFO010000181.1 GCA_945949735.1 uncultured Clostridia bacterium
GGGAGGCATTCATTGAAACTATGGAATGATTGCCACCGGCAATCATGGTAATTCTGATTCGCTGCGCGGAGCACCACTCCCGGCGGTGCGTCCCGATTTTCCAAACCGTTCAGTGAAAACGCAGCGCGTACGCGGGAGGCATGAATGCCTCCCCTACAGTCAAAATGTAACGTGTTCGGAAATCTACAAGCATGAATTTACCGATTTGCTGAGTTAACCCGACAAGCAAAGTATTTATTCTCCGAAGAAAATCGGATTGGATATCGCCAGGGGCCAGATTTCCCCGCCGCGGAGCGGCACCCCAGCCAGGAGGTAGGCAAACCCGGTGCCGGAAACCTCCAGGGTCTCCCGGACGCTGCCGCCCTTGGCGCGGAACCGGGCCAGCTCCCCACTGCTTCCCACGACCTGCAGGACCGCTCCCAGGGGCATCCGCTGGGCGGATACCTCCAGCACATAGGGCGCTCCGCCGGCCACGGTTGCTCCGAAGGTCTCCTCCCCGCAGGACATCCCCAGCCGGATACCCCGGACGCCGGAAGTCACATAGCAGCGTCCCCGGGCCACCGCGGACAGGATATCCTTCGCGCTGGGAGAATCGGAGCAGACCGCCGTGACGGGATTTCCCAGCCGCACGGGCCCCCGGTCCCGGTGGAAATCGCTGCCGCCTACGGCCCAGACCTTCTTCCCTTTCCGCAGGAGCTCCGTCCACCAGGCAATGCCGTCCCGGTTGATCCTGCGCATGGGCCCGTTCCAGACCTCCACCAATTGGAAGCTGTCCTCATCCTCCCACAGGTAGGGGCACAAGTTGCACTTGGGATGGTTGGCGGATATCAGAGCCCCCCGCTCCCGGGCCTGGCGGGTAATGGCCCGCATTTCCTCCAGGTCATTGGCCACGAAGGAGCCGGAAAAGGGCTTTGGAATCCCCAGGAAGTTCATATGCCCCCGGTAGTGGGTCCATTCCGTCCCGGGAATCAGGGTCAGTCCTGGAACCCGGGGCAGGGAATAGTTCTCCGAGTAATTGTTGTGATTGGTCACCGCCAGGAAATCCAGGCCCTCTTTTTTTGCCATTTTGGCAAGGGTGGGAATATCGTGCTGCCCGTCTGAGGCGTCGGAATGGACGTGCAGATCCCCGAAGAGCCACGCTTTTTCCCCGGAATCGAAGGAGATCTCATAGCGGACCTGAACGCCTCCCTCCCGTACATGGTACGCGCCTACCAGGATGTGCCAGGTTCCTGCCCGCACCGGCTCCATCAGATATCCCGGGGTGGCGTCGAATTCTCCCACAGTCACATATTCCCGGCTGCTTCCCGACCAGCCCAGGAATTGCCCCTGTCCGTCCTCCAGCCCCAGGTCGATCACATTGCCCTGTCTGGGATAGCTGTAGCGGACAGTGAGGGAGCGGACCCCCTCCGGCACGGAGAAGGGCACCGAATAGTAGCTGCCCTCCCGGCTTTTCTCCACCAGATGGTCAAATACCAGCTTTTCCATGGTCAGACCCCAATGACAAAGTCAAAGAACTGAGGAAGCTGCTCCTCCCAGAAGGTCCAGTCATGCCTCCGTCCGGGTACATAGACAAATCGGTTGGGCGCGCCCGCCTTCTCGGATGCCTCCTGGAACCGCCGGGTGCAGATGAGCAGATCATCCTCCAGCCCGCAGGCAAGATACCCCCGCAGATTCTTCTGAGCCTTCCCGTCGATCAGGTTCACGGGATTCAGCGGCGTGGTATTCACCCGCCCCGCCTCCGCGGCCAGAAAGGGGAATTCCTCCCGGGAGGAATCATCCAGCCGCAGCAGCATGGGCGCCAGGTCCACCATACCGGACATGCTCCCCCAGGCGGAATAGCGCTCCGGGTAAGTCAGGGCCGCCCGGGCGGCTCCGAAACCGCCCATGGAGAAGCCCATGATGTAGTTCTGCTCCCGCCGCCCGGACAGGCCGAACACCTTCCCCAGGTATTCCGGCAGCTCTCGGGTCAGGTATGTAAAATAGTTCTGGCCCAACACCCCATCGCAGTACATACTCCGGTCCACCGAGGGCATCACCAGCACCAGCCCCCGTTCCAGGGCATAGCGCTCCGCGTTGGATTTGCGGATCCAGGAGCTGGCGTCCTCCGACAGCCCATGGAGCAGATATACCACCGGGTATTCCGAAAGGGGCTTTGTAAACTCCGCGCTGCAGTCCGGCACCGCCAGCAGGATTTCCACAGTCTTTTTCAACTGGTCGGAACGGTAATGCACCGAAACAAGCGCCATAGCTTATCCCTCCGCCTTTTCCGTGTCCTGCCGGAACTTCAGGAACCGGGACACCACTACACACACCGCGAACACAGCCACCGGGAACAGCACCACCAGGAACCGGGCCGCGGCATCCGGAGCAGCGCCGGGATTCTCACCGCTTTCAAAGCCGTATACCCGATACACCAGCAGGAAGGCCAGGGAGGTGACCAGGCCGCTGGCCTTATTCAGGACGCCGATCAGGCTGGAATAGGAGCCCTCCCGGGGAATACCGGTTTTGAGCCGATCCTCGTCCAAAATCCGGGCGCCCACAATGTCCATGGTGGTGGACACGCCGCCCATGGCAAAGCCGAAAATCACCACACAAACCGCCGCCAGGGGCAGGCTCTTCACAAAGTACAGCGGAAGCACGCCCAGTCCGCAGCAGGCCAGGGCCAGCCGCCAGGACTTCATCAGCGTCAGCTTCTTTACAATCTTCACCCAAACCGGGATGAACACAATGGCGGACAGGATTACCACGCCCAGCAGAATGGTGGTGCCCATGCCGCCCACCTTCAGATGGTACTTGGTGTAGAAAGCCACGCCGGACTGCACCAGGGCAAGGCCGCCGAAGTAAGCGGCGTTGGTAATTCCGTAGATCCAGAATTTCGGATTGGAGGCGATGTCCAGGATGGTCCGGAACAGATTGGGCTTGGGCTGCTCCATGGCCTGGGGATTCTCATGGCATCCCACGGACATGAACCAGATCACCGCAATGGCCAGCGCGCCGTAGATATAGGCGGTGGTGGCAAAGCCGATGGCATCGGTGATCACCGGGGTCAGGGCAATGCTGATGATCATGGCAATCAGTTGGAATACCTGGCGCATGGCGTTGGTCTTGGCCCGGGAGGCTTCCGTGGGGAACAGCTCCGGGAACAGGGCGCCGTAGTTGGCGTTAATCAGCGAATCCAGGGTGCCGGTGAACATATACATCAGCAGCACATAGGAGAACGCGGAACCTTGGGCCAGGAAGGCCGGAGGGTTGAAAAACAGCACAAAGCACAGCACCAGCAGCGGCGCGCCGATGACCAGCCAGGGACGGCGGCGGCCCCACTTGGTCCGGGTCCGGTCCGACAGGAAGCCGTACACCGGATTGTCGATGGCATCCAGGAAAGTGTACAGGAACAGAATCAGGGAGAATTGGGGGGTGGTGATCAGTCCCAACTTGTCCACATAGAAAATTGCGGCATAGGTCTTGAACATATTCACCGGGATGGAGGTTCCGAACATTCCCACCGCGTAGCGCAGAGGGCTGGTGGGCTTCATGGAATTGGTCTTTACATCTTCCATTGGGATGCTCCTTTCTTCCCGCGCGGAAGGGCGCGGCTGTTTCCTTATCAGTATAACACAGCGCCGGGAGCCTGTCAGTAAAGTAAATTTAAGAAACTTGCGGTTTTTTTAACATTCTGCTTTTTTATGCGGCGCAAAGCGTTGCTTTGCCGAGAGGTGTGTGATATGATATTGCCGTAGATTCTCTCCTGGGAGGGTATTTTATGGATAAAACGCAAACCGCGCCCCCGAACCACGAGGAAACAACTGTCCATTATCACAATTATCCCGAGCTGTGCAGCCACGGCGTGGCCTTCCACTGGTGGGACGCCGCCTATACCTCCCTCCATGATCATGACTACTATGAATTTTTTATCATCACCTCCGGCAGAACCAACCATATCCTCAATGGGCAGCATCAGGAGCTGGGGGAGAAAACCCTCTGCCTGATCCGCCCCCAGGATCGCCACCAGTTCACCCCCCTGCCGGGGGAACGGTGCATCCACATCAATCTGCCCGTCAAGCAGGAAAAGCTGGCCGAGCTCTGTGCCGCCGTGGGCACCACCCTGCCGGAGCTGCTTCAGGCTCCCCGGCGGCAGCTCCGGCTGGAGGACATCGATTTTGCCATGTTCAAGCAGAGCGCACGGGAAATCAACCTCCTGCGGGAAACCGGAGCGGCAGACAGCTTTTCCGCCATGATCATCCGCCAGATGATTCTGAACGCCCTGGTGATCCTGGAAAAACAGCGGGCCGGTATCTCCTCCTCCGCGCCGGAATGGCTGCGCCAGGTGCTCCGGCGGATTCACTCCCCGGAGTACATCTCCTGCCAGGCCTCGGACATCTACCGTCTGGCAGGCTATTCTCCTCCCGTGGTCATCCGCAGCTTCCGGCAGTATACGGGTGAGACGGTGGTGTCCTACCTGACAAAGGCCAAAATGGAATCCGCCAAGCGTCTGCTCACCTCCACGGAGCTGACGGTGCTGGACATCGCGGGCCGCCTGGGCTATGGCAGCGTCAGCCACTTCAACAAGCTGTTCCGCGGCTCCACCGGTATGTCCCCCGGCGAGTACCGCCGCCGCTGCCGCCTCCCCGGCTGACCAAAAGAACACCCCGTCACGCTATAGTCATCTTTACACCCCGGAAGATAAATTGTTGTTTGAAAAAAAGCTGTCATTGCGAGACCAGTGCGC
>CAMFFO010000182.1 GCA_945949735.1 uncultured Clostridia bacterium
CCTGAATGAACGAAATTGTTGTTTACACAGAGGAGGCTGTCATCCCGAGCGAGCGTAGCGAGTCGAGGGATCTACGCATTTCGTTTCGCTTTCGGGTAAATTCAGTGCCAAGATCCTTCGACTACGCTGCGCTTCGCTCAGGATGACAAGGTTTTCTGTTGTTTGAGGTTGTGCGGAAAACAACAGGCGACCTCTAAAAACTACTTTTTGCGATTTTGAGCGAGAGATTTTGGTTCAACAAAAGTTTTGAAAATTATGGAATACTTGGTGTATTGCGGAATTTTCAAAACGCATTGTTGGGCCAAAAGATCCGCTCAAAACGCAAAAGGGTAGTTTTTAGAGGTGCCCAACAATTTAGCGCAGCTTCATAGGCTCCGGGATGCCCTGGAGGCGGTTGGCGATGCGGCGGAAGGCCCGGGCGGCGGCGCAGCGGGGGGCGTACTCCGGAAGGCTCCTGCCGAAGGCGGCGGCCAGGGTGACGTGGGAATCCTCCATGACCACACCCAGCAGGGGCAGTCCCGCGGTGTCCATCACATCGTCAATGGTCAGGCGCAGACTCCCCAGCATCCCCTTGTCCACCCGGTTCACCACCAGCTTCACGGAGCGCTTGCCCGCCAGCTCCAGCAGCTCTCCCACCCGGCAGGCGTCCCGGATGGCGGCAGGGCTGGGCAGGGTCACGAGCACGATCCGATCCGCACAGCCGGACGCCAGCCGGAACATGGCGTCCACCCCGGCGGGGGCATCCAGAAAAATGTAGTCAAAGGATTCCCGGGAGTTCCGGAAAAAGGCGGCGAAGTCCTCGGGATCGATCTGCTCCACAGGGCAGTTCATAGGAGCGGTGAGGAACCGCAGCGCGGGAAAACCGGGGTGCCGCGGAGCATCCTCCAGGGGCGTACCGCCCTGGCACACGTCCAGGAAGGACAGTCCCGCGCAGTCGGACATCCCCAGGGAGATATCCAGGTTCCGCAGGCCCACATCGCAGTCCACGCAGAGAACCCGCTTTCCCTGCCGGGCCAGCTCCACGGAAATTCCGGCGCAGAGGGAGGTTTTTCCCGTGCCGCCCTTGCCGGACAGTACGGCGATGATCTCGCCCAAGCAGTTTCCCTCCCAGTACGCAGTTTCGTTCATTATAAAGGAAATTTTCACAAAAATCAAGAGGAAAAACGGCTATTTCCAAATAATTTTCATCAGATTGTACAAAACCGAAACCATCATTTTCCATTCCGCCCCTTTGCGGATCTCCGCGCCTCATCCGGAGGGAAAAATCCGTCCAAAAAAGGGGTTGCGCCCATAAGAAAACTGAGATATAATGTTATTTGTAAAAAAACGGGCGAAAGCCCATAATATGGAGGATTGATTCCCATGTTCCAAGCTATGATTGATACGCTGAAGGCGAACCCCAGAAAGATCGTATTCACCGAGGGCCACGACGCCCGGATTCTGGAGGCCGCTTCCCGGCTGAAGAAGGACGGCTTTCTGACCCCCATCCTGGTGGGCAACGTGGAAGAGGTCAAGGCAAACGCTGCCAAGGGCGGCTTCGACATTGAGGGCCTGGAGATTCTGGACCCCGCTACTTACCCCGGCATGGACGAGATGGTCGCCAAGATGGTGGAGCTGCGCAAGGGCAAGATGTCCGCCGAGGACTGCGCCAAGGCGCTTTCCAAGGGCAACTACTTCGGCACCATGCTGGTGAAGATGGGCTACGCCGATTCCCTGCTGGGCGGCGCCACCTATTCCACCGCCGATACCGTCCGGCCCGCCCTGCAGCTGGTCAAGACCAAGAAGGGCGCCCACCTGGTTTCCTCCTGCTTCATTCTGGTTCGGGGCGACGAGAAGCTGGCCATGGGCGACTGCGCCATCAACTTAAGCTACGAGGACAGCGTGGATAAAGAAGGCAACGTGACCCTGACCGCCGCCCAGAAGCTGGCCGAGGTGGCCATTGAGACCGCCAACACCGCCAAGGTTTTCGGCATCGATCCCAAGGTCGCCATGCTGAGCTTCTCCACCAACGGCTCCGGCAAGGGCGGCACCGTCAAGCTCAGCCACGACGCCACCGCCGTGGCCAAGGAAATGGCTCCCGATCTGCTCATCGACGGCGAGATGCAGTTCGACGCCGCCGTGGCTCCCGAGGTCGGCCAGCTGAAGTTCCCCGGCTCTCCCGTGGCCGGCTATGCCAACACCTTCATCTTCCCCACCATCGAGGCCGGCAACATCGGCTACAAGATCGCCCAGCGTCTGGGCGGCTTCGAGGCCTACGGCCCCATCCTGCAGGGTCTGGCCGCTCCCATCAACGACCTGTCCCGGGGCTGCAACGCCGACGAGGTCTACAAGATGGCCATCATCACCGCGGCCATGGTGTAATCGGGAATCATCAGACTTCCAATCGCATACTATACGGCAGGCTCCCCAGGAGCCTGCCGTCTTTTTGCGGAAAATCGTATCCCAGCAGCCCGGAAAAATAGTGTTTGAACGGCTTCGCCGAATTGACAATTTACAATTGACAGTTGACAATTATGTGCCGCAACCGGGCCATTTTTGAAATTATGCTTATCGGTTTTACTCAGCTGCCTGACAAATTGGTGTTTGTCGAGTTCCTACCGTAGGGGCGGCTAATAGCCGCCCGCAGCCTTTGTCAACAAAAGCACCCCCGTTCTATCGATAACACTCAATAGGCGGAACATTTCGGGCGGCTAATAGCCGCCCCTACGGTTGCGACGTAATGTGTTCGGAAATCGACAAACACCAATTTGTCGGTTTGCTGAGTTAACCCAATAAGCATTATTTGTATTATCCCGAAGGGATTCCTTAATTGTCAATTGTCAATTGTTAATTGTCAATTATAACCACCAATTTATCGTTCCGTTGCTTCCCGCGTTTTGTTACCAATTGTTACATATAAGAGCAAATTGTGATCGATTGCTTCTTGATTCGACATTTTCCAGATTGTGTGGTTAACGTAATATAATATGTTATTTTTCCAATTGTTGTCGTTTTCTGTATTAAATTCTGATTCTATTGACTTTCCGTCAATAAATGTTATAATACTCCCGGAAACACTGTATAGAAACAAAATGTAACCATTTGATACCAATTGTTCCGTTTTGTGGAGCAAAACTTGGGAGCGGGGAGGAACATACCCATGGGCAAGTGGATGCGTTTTGCTATAGACAGAAAGAGGCAAATGATCGCCGCGGCAGCGGCGGGGGTTGGAACCGCGCTGATGCTGGCGGCGATGACCCAGCGGGCCACGGCCCGCACCTATGTGATTACCGACGGGCAGCGGGTGGTGACCCATACCACCTTCGCCGCAAGCCCGGATCGGGTGCTGGGAGAGGCAGGGCTTACGCTGGGCGATCTGGACTCCTATGAAATGGGCGGCCGGGACATCCGCATCAGCCGCACCCAGCGGATCACCGTCCGGTACCATGGGTACGCCCAGGAGGTAACCTCCCAGGGAGAGACAGTGGAAGCCCTGCTGAAGCGCTGCGGTCTGGAGCCCCGGGAGGGGGACATCCTGTCCCGGGAGCCCCAGGCTCCCACCTGGGACGGCATGGTGATCCGGGTGGATCAGGTCGCGGTACGGCAGGAATCCTACACCGCGTCCATTCCCCATGAAGTGGTGTACTGCAGCGACGCCACTCTCCCCCGGGGCACCCAGGAGGTGCTGACCCAGGGCGCGGATGGGGAGCTGCTGTGCGTAGCCGAGGTCGCCTATGTCAACGGTCGGGAAACGGAGCGAACCATTCTCAGCCGCACCATGGTTTCGGCTCCGGTGACGGAAATCGTGGCCGTGGGCACCGGGGATACCCCCGGGACGGCGAACCCCGGGGATATGCCCCAGATCGGCGACGGGTTCATCCGTCTGCCCACCGGGGAGGTGCTGACCTACTATGGCACCGCCCAGGTCCGGGCCACCGCCTACACCCACACCGACGAGGGCTGCGACCGGATCACCTACACCGGCACCACCGTCCGGGTCGGCACCGTGGCCGTTGACCCCAGGTACATCCCCTACGGCACCAGGATGTTCATCGTATCCGACGATGGGAGCTATGTCTATGGTCTCAGCGTGGCCGAGGACTGCGGCGGCGCCATCAAGCGGGACAGGATCGACCTGTATTTCCCCACCTACGAGGAGTGCATCCAGTTCGGCAGACGCAGCTGCACCATCTACTTCCTGGGCTGACGGGGAGGAAACCGATCAATTGGTGTTTATAATTGACAATTAACAATTGACAATTGACAATTAAGGAATCCCTTCGGGATAAACCATAATCATTATGGTCAAAAAACAGGACAATACTTTCAAAAATGCTTATCGGCTTGACTCAGCAAATCGGTAAATTGGTGTTTGTAGGGATGGTGACAGGAAAATACCTTCCCCCGGGGGGAAGGGGGACCGCGAAGCGGTGGATGAGGAACGGCGACCGCTGTAGAATACTGAGTAGTCCCAATTCTTCGAAATTCGTCCAAATGTTGTACCGTAATTCCTACCGCTGCGGAAAATTTCAGGTTTCGCCATTCCTCATCCGCCCCTTCGGGGCACCTTCCCCCCGGGGGAAGGTATTGCTTTCCGTTAGCCCGTCAAACATCAATTTGTCGTACTGCTGCGTTAACCCGATAAGCATATTTTCAAAAAGACAGGGTTGCGGCACATAATTGTCAACTGTCAATTGTCAATTCGGCGAAGCCGTTCAAACACCAATTTATCACAC
>CAMFFO010000183.1 GCA_945949735.1 uncultured Clostridia bacterium
CTTCATATGTCTCCTGACACATCATGCACCGGGGTTCTTTCATTGGATACTATCATATTTTTGGTAGTTTAGGGGGTTCAGAGTTGGAAAGGAAAGAATGGAACATTTCAGCTGAAAACAAAATAGTTCTGGCAACAAGGCGTTCGATTTGAACCCCCTGTTGCCAGAACCTGTTGATTTTCAAGGCTTTTTCAATAGGGAAAAAATAAAGGTGCGTAATCGTTTGTATCAACGATTACGCACCTTTGTGGTCGGAGTGGCGGGATTCGAACCCGCGGCCTCTTGGACCCGAACCAAGCGCGATACCAAGCTTCGCCACACCCCGATTGCCAAAACATTATAATGAATATTTGGGACAATGTCAAGTCTTATCCATGGGCTTTTTCAGATTCTGTGTATGATTTGGCTTTCCACGTCATAGAATTGGAAGAGGTGATGAGATGGGGTATCGGATTGATTATGAGGCCGGGAACCCGAAAGCCGCGGGGAACCCGAGAAGCTGGCTCTGCCTTGCGGCGTTTTCCATATTTCTGGGTCTGGTCATCCGGTTTTGGCCGGAGGGGCGGCGGGCCGTCGCGGAGTTCCTGTTCCCGGGAGGTTCGGAGCATGCCTGCCAGGCCGCAGAGGTCTTTGCCCGGGATTTAAGTGCGGGGATACCGGTTCGGGAGGCAGCGGAGGTTTTTTGCCGGGACGTTTTTTCCGGCGCGGGAATCCCATGAAAATAGATGGGGCTGCGTGCATCCTGGGTGCCCTGGCCATCCTGATTCTTCCTCTGAACTGGGTCCTGGCAGGGATCATCGCGGCGGGATTTCATGAGCTTTGTCACTGTCTCACGGTGAAGGCTATGGGAGGCCGGGTGTGGGAATTCCGGATTGGCGTGGGTGGCGCGGTGATGGAAACCTCGCCTATAAGCACGGGAAGGGAACTTCTTTGCGTGCTTGCAGGGCCGTTGGGCGGAATATTCCTGATGCTGTTTTATCGTTGGATTCCCCGGGTTGCGATCTGTGCGGGGCTGCAATCCGCTTTTAATCTGCTTCCAATCTATCCACTGGATGGGGGACGGGCTTTGGGTTGTATGATAGAGCTGCTTCCAAGGAAATACCGGGTGGTGGGGAGGTGCATTCAAAACGGTCTTTCCATCGGAATAACCGCCGGGGTTGTATTTATGGCAGTGTCCTTACGGCTTCCGGCGCTGATTATTCCTTTTCTTCCCGCACTGAAGGAAAAATTCCTTGCAAAGAGGGGAAAGAAGGGGTACAATATCGTTACCCTAGAATAAGAGGTAGCGATATGACCGACCTGAAGCGGAGAATCCTTCCCACTGTGCAGAAGCCTGCCCGGTACACTGGCGGCGAGTGGGGCGAGATTCAGAAGAAAAAAGATGATGTTCGGGTCCGGGTGGCGTTCTGCTTCCCGGATACTTATGAGATTGGTATGTCCAATGTAGGGATGCGGATTCTGTACGGTGTGATGAACCGGATGGACGGCGTCTGGTGCGAGCGGGTGTTTGCTCCCTGGGGGGACATGGAGGAAGCCATGCGGATCCATTCCCTCCCGCTGTGGGCACTGGAAAGCCAGGACCCCGTGAAGGATTTTGACATGATCGCCTTCACCATCGGCTATGAAATGTCCTATTCCAACATCCTGAATATGCTGCTCCTGGCGGGGGTTCCGCTCCATGCCAGCGAACGTCAGGGACTTCACAACATGGTTTTTGCCGGAGGCGTGTGCGCCTTCAATCCGGAGCCTCTGGCGGACTTTATTGACTTCTTCTCGCTGGGAGAGGGCGAGGAAAGTACCCCCCAGATCGTGGCACTCTACGACTGTGCAAAGGCGGAAGGATGGAGCAAGGAACGGTTTCTGAAAGAAGTATCCCGGATTCCCGGAGTTTATGTTCCTTCCTTCTACCGTCACGAATACAACCCTGACGGAACGCTAAAGCGGATCATTCCTCTGGATGGTGCTCCGGAGACAGTTACCAAGCGGATTGTGGAGGACTTGGACAGCGCCTATTTCCCCACGGATATGATTGTCCCCTCCACAGAGATTGTTCATGACCGGGCCAACCTGGAGGTATTCCGTGGTTGCATTCGGGGCTGCAGATTCTGCCAGGCAGGCTTCAGCTGCCGCCCTGTGCGGAAAAAGAGCCCGGAGGTACTCTACCGCCAGGCTGTCGAAACCATGGCCCACTCCGGAAATAATGAAATTACCCTATCCAGCCTTTCGACCTCCGACTACCGTGGTCTGAAAGAGCTGACAGATCGTCTGATCCCCTACTGCGCAGACCAGCACATCAGCCTGTCGGTTCCATCTCTGCGGGCGGATAATTTCTCCAGGGAGCTGATGGAAAAGCTCCAGGCCGTCCGCAAGAGCGGACTGACCTTTGCGCCTGAGGCGGGTACCCAGCGGCTTCGGGATGTAATCAACAAAAATCTGACAGAGGAAGAAATTCTGAGCACCTGCGCCCAGGCGTTTTCCGGTGGCTGGAGCAATGTGAAGCTGTACTTCATGCTGGGATTGCCCACAGAAACCGATGAGGATGTTTTGGGAATCGCGGAGCTGGTATACAAGATTATTCAGGAATGGAAGGAGCATGGCACCAGCAAGAAGCGGGGACTGCGCATCCATGTGGCTACCGCCTACTTTGTGCCAAAGCCCCATACCCCTTTCCAGTGGGAGAAGCAGATCAGTCCTCAGGAGTATCTCCGCCGGTGCAAACTCCTCAAGGAGCACTTTTATTCCAAGTCCATTGAGTATGACTACCACAGCCCGGACCTCAGCCGTTTGGAGGCGGTTTTTGCCCGTGGAGACCGCCGCCTGGGCGCAGTGATCGAAACAGCTGTACGCAGCGGGGCCAGACTGGACGGATGGGACGAATACTTTAACTACGCCAAGTGGTGCGCCGCATTTCAGGATTGCGGGATTGAGGAGAACTTCTACACGGTCCGCGGCTATGGGGAAGAAGAAATTCTTCCCTGGGACACCATTGATGTGGGCGTGAACAAACAATTCCTGCTCAGAGAACGCCGCCGGGCCTACGAAGGCGTGGTTACTCCGGACTGCCGCCATGGCTGCGCAGGATGCGGGGCCAACAAGCTCCTGAAGGAGGTGGAATGCGATGCCTAGAGCCCTGTTTGAGAAAACTGGAAACGCGGTATGGATTTCCCACCTGGATCTGATGCGGGTATTCCAGCGGGCCTTCAAGCGGGCTGAGCTGCCGCTGACACACACACATGGGTTTAACCCCAGACCTTCCGTATCTATTGCGCTGCCGATGAGCGTGGGGATTGAGAGCTGCTGTGAGCTCCTGGATTTTGATCTGGAAGGGAACCCCATTCCCAACGAAGAGATCCTTTCCCGGTTGAATGAGAAACTGATCCGCGGCGTCCGGGTGATGGAGGTCTACGATAACGGACAGAAGCTCAGGAATCTGGCCCTGATGGACTGTGCGTTGGTACTGGAATTTGACAATGGAATCCCGGACGGAGCCTGTGAAGAGCTCAAGGCGCTGTTTTCCAGGGAATCCCTGTGTGTGGAGAAGAAGGGCAAAAACGGAGTCACCCAGCAGGACATCATCCCGATGATCCGCAGGATGGACATCCGGGAAACGGATGAACACTCCATATGCATCACCGCGCGTATTTTCTGCCAGAATCCGACCCTGAATCCCATGCAGATATACAGTGCTGTTGAGTTGTACCGCCCCAAACTACGGGCGGATGAAGTATCCTTCCGCAGGTTGGAGATTTATGACATACAGGAGAATATTTTCAGATAGGAGATAGAACAATGGAAGAGATTATCATGCTGGAGGAGTGTCCCATCTGCCGTGGGGCGGGAATGATCACCCACGAGGGCGGCTGGAGTGTTCAGGTGGAATGCGTCGATTGCAGCGCCCACACCGTGTTTATGGAATACTCCAACGATCAGGAAAGGGCAGAGGCAGAAAAGGTGGTTGCCCATCTTTGGAACATCGGGAAGGTTGTCAGCAGTGAGCGGGGCGAATGAGTGGTGATGGAAACAGAAAATGAGATAGAAGCACTTCTGCGCAGAAGGCTGGAAGAGCTGCGCACCGCAGCCCCGGATTCCATCGGAGCTGTCATGGACTACAAACTGCTTTCCTGCGACCCCAAAGGGGGAGAGTATGTGTTTCGGTGCAAATCCATGCCCTGGATGCGGAACATTCTGGGAACCCTGCACGGCGGGATCTGTGCTACCATGCTGGATCAGGCCATGGGCTTTGTTGCCTACTGCATCAAGCCCGGTGAGGGCATTGCCCCAACCATCCAGATGCAGGTCAGCTATCACCGGCCTTTGATCTCGGGGGAGGATGTCATTGTCAAGGTTTGGGTGGTTTCCGCCACCAGAAGCCTGATGAGCTTCCGCTCGGAGGCTTTTCAGGCAGCAAGCCCGGAGAAGCTCTGTGTGTCCGGAAGCGCGACCTATTTTTTCAAGCCTGAAAAATAAGAAGCGTCGCGCAGAGTTCGGGAAATCCCACCGGCTCTGCGCGGTTTCCGCAGGAAGAGCATTATCGGAAAAAAACTTTGAGAAAACGAAAAATAATGCTTGCTTTTTTGGAGAAGGTGTGCTAATATACTCAGGCAGTTGAGAGACACAAGAAAATATCCGGGTGTGGCGAAGTTTGGTATCGCGCTTGAATGGGGTTCAAGAGGCCGCTGGTTCGAATCCAGTCACTCGGACCATGCGGAGTGT
>CAMFFO010000184.1 GCA_945949735.1 uncultured Clostridia bacterium
AATCTGGATATTTTCCATAAAAATAGTATTTCCCTCTTGTAAAATCTCCCAAATTGGCGTATACTCTACCTATCCTTAAATGAAAGAGAGGACTCCATTATGGAACTGATTTCCGTGAGAGAATTGTTCCGCAACACCGAAAAATACGCCGGTCAGGAAATTGAAGTAGGCGGTTGGGTACGAAACCGCCGGGGAAGCAAGCAGTTTGGCTTTATCGTCCTGAATGACGGTACTTACTTCAATCCTGTCCAGATTGTCTATAACGATACCCTTCCTAATTTCCAGGAAATTGCCAAAATTAACATCGGCGCTGCCCTGATCGTGAAGGGCAAGCTGGTGCTCACCCCCGAGTCCAAGCAGCCCTTTGAGATTCAGGCGGAGTCCGTCACCGTAGAGGGCCCCTCCACCGGAGATTATCCCCTGCAGCCCAAGCGGCACAGCATGGAATTCCTGCGCACCATTCCCCATCTTCGCGCCCGCACCAACACCTTCCAGGCAGTGTTCCGTGTCCGGAGCCTGGCCGCCATGGCCATCCATCAGTTCTTCCAGGAGCGGGACTTCGTCTATGTCCACACCCCCCTGATCACCGGCTCCGACTGCGAAGGCGCGGGCGAAATGTTCCAGGTCACCACGCTGGATCTGAACAATGTCCCCAAGACCGAGGACGGCAAGGTGGACTACAGCCAGGATTTCTACGGCAAGCCCACCAACCTGACGGTCTCCGGCCAGCTCAATGGTGAGACCTTCGCCATGGCCTTCCGCAACATCTACACCTTTGGCCCCACCTTCCGTGCCGAGAACTCCAACACCACCCGCCACGCCGCCGAGTTCTGGATGATCGAGCCGGAGATTGCCTTTGCAGATCTGCAGGATGATATGCGTCTGGCGGAGGATATGATCAAATATATCATCTCCTATGTTCTGGAGCACGCCCCCGAGGAGATGGCATTCTGCAACCAGTATCTGGACAAGGGCCTTCTGGATCGGCTGAACAACGTGCTGAGTAATGATTTCGGCCGCATCACCTATACCGATGCCGTGGCACTGCTGGAGCAGCACAACGACCGGTTTGAGTATCCCGTCCACTGGGGCAGCGACCTGCAGACCGAGCACGAGCGGTTCCTTACGGAAGAAGTGTTCAAAAAGCCCGTCTTTGTCACCGACTACCCCAAGGAGATCAAGGCCTTCTATATGAAGCTGAACCCCGACGGCAAAACCGTGGCGGCTATGGACTGCCTGGTTCCCGGCATCGGCGAGATCATCGGCGGCTCCCAGCGTGAGGACAACTACGATCTGCTGAAGGCCCGTATCGAAGAGCTGGGCATGAAGCCGGAGGATTACGACTTCTATATGGATCTTCGCAAGTACGGCTCCACCCGCCACGCCGGCTTCGGCCTGGGCTTTGAGCGCTGCGTCATGTACCTCACCGGCATCGGCAACATCCGCGACGCTATCCCCTTCCCCAGAACCGTCGGCAACTGCGAACTGTAATTTCACCCAAAAGGACGCTGCCCAAGTAAGCAGCGTCCTTTTCATGATGTCAAATCGTGATTGATCCATCATCGATAAATTGGTGTTTAAAAATATGCTGTCATTGCGAGACCAGTGCGCTTAAGTGGCGTGGCAATCCCCCGGTTGAAAGGAACCAGGAAACGATTACCACCAAAAATCGCAGGAACCCACGTTTTTGGGTGCTTATCGGTACATTCCCCCTCTAACCGGGGGATTGCCACGCCAGTGTGCGCACTGGCTCGCAATGACAGGAAACTTGGAGGCGAATACGCTAAACAACAATTTGACTCTCTGTCGATCTTCAAAGAGATACAGGTAAACCTGCAAAAGACCCGGTACATTTCGTACCGGGTCTATCCGAGTAAATCGAATTACAGGAAAATATACTTCAGCACAAACAGAAGCGCCAGGACGTACATCAGCGGGGTGACCTTCTTAGCCTTTCCGGTGACCACATTCAGCACTACATAGGAGATAATACCAACGGAGATACCCTCGGAAATGCTGTAGAACAGGGGCATGGCCAGGATCGCGAGATACGCGGGAATGGTTTCCGTCAGCTTATCGTCATCAAACTTCAGCTCGGTGATGCCGCTGAACATCAGAAAGCCCACCATGATCAGCGCGGGAGCGGTGGCAAAGGAGGGAATCGCCGTGAAGATGGGGGCAAAGAACATACTCACCAGGAACAGCAGGCCCGTTACCATGGCAGTCAGTCCGGTGCGGCCGCCCACAGCCACGCCGGAGGCGGACTCCACGAAGGTGGTCACCGTGGAGGTGCCCAGGATGGCGCCGGCAGTGGTTCCGATGGAATCGGCCAGCAGGGCGGGCTTGATCTTGGGCAGACGGCCCTCCCCGTCCAGCATATTGGCCTTGGTGGACACGCCGATGAGGGTGCCCAGGGTGTCAAAAATGTCCACAAACAGGAACGCGAAGATGACCACCACAAATTCCAGGGGCTTCACCACGCTGAAATCCACTCGGAAGCACTGTCCGAAGGTCTCGCCCAGCTTGGAAAAATCCGTCCAGGCCATGGTGGGGAACAGGCTGTAACACTTCAGGTTGGGGTCGGGAACATACAGTCCCGCCAGTTGGCACAGCATCCCCAGCGCCCAGGTAGCCACAATGCCGATGAGGATGGAGCCCTTCACCTTCCTGATGTGCAGCGCGGCAGTCACCAGAACGCCCACGACACACAGAAGAGCACTGATGCCCTTGGAATGAAAGTTCTGGGTAAAGTCAGTCAGGCCAACCAGGGTGGCATCATTGTTCACGCACAGTCCGGCGTTCTGCAGACCGATGAAGGCAATGAACAAGCCAATGCCCACGGACACGCCCCGCTTCAGGCTCAAGGGGATCGCGTTAAAGATGGCCTCCCGGATGTTGGTCAGGGACAGAACCACAAAAATCAGGCCCTCCACAAAGACAGCCAGCAGCGCCACCTGCCAGGGATAGCCCATCCCCAGGCAAACGGTATAGGCCATGTAGGCATTCAGGCCCATACCGGCAGACAGGGCAAAGGGCAGATTTGCCATCAGAGCCATGGCCGCGGTGCCGATGAAGGAGGCCAGGGCCGTAGCCAGCAGAACGGCAGTAGGATCCATGCCCGTTGCGGACAGGATGCTGGGATTGACGGCCAGGATGTAGGCCATGGTCATGAAGGTGGTGATTCCCGCGACGACCTCTGTTTTCACATTGGTCTTGTTTTCGGACAACTTGAAGAGTTTTTCTAACATGGTTTCTCCCTTTCTTTCCTTTTTCCGGCGCAGCAGCGCACTGCACTATTTTACCATTTTGCCCGCAGAAAGCAATTCATAGACATGACAATGTTATGCCGCGATTTTTGATGAATCTGCCGGAATTACTTGGGGGCGCGCTTGCGGCAGAGGTAGATATCCAGCTTCTCCTTCATGTTTTCGGGCATCTCCTTGGCCACAGGGCATCGGGCGGCACCCGCCATCCGATCCACAAAGGCAATGAGGAACGCGATATCCTCCACCATCTGTTCTCCCTTCATCACCGCCAGGGTATCGTAGCTGTTGTGAATGGTGGCGGTGTTGTTGGGAGCGATCCGGGCAAAGGACACGGCGGGGATTCCCTTGTCCGCGAAGGGGGTGGAATCGCTGGAATATACGTCCTGCCGCCCCGTGATGCCGAAGCCCCGCTCCATGCCGAAGTATTCCAGGTAGTGGCACAGCTTCTCCTCGCCGGTGACACAGTAGATAAACTTGCCCATGATGCAGCCGATCATGTCCAGGTTCACATTCAGGACGCAGTTCGTGAGGTTCGCTTCCTCCGCGCAGTAAGCCTTGGAGCCCAGCAGTCCCCGCTCCTCGCTGCCGCACCAGATGAAGCGCAGGCCGTACCGGTGGGGGTGCCCCGCAAAGTATTCCGCAATCCCCAGCAGGCCAACGGAGCCGGACATATTGTCATAGGCCCCCTGGGAGAGAGAGGTGGAGTCGTAGTGGGCCGTCAAGGCGATGAACTCAGGCACCTCACCGGGCAGCTCCAGCACCACATTATGAGACTTCCCCACATACTCATCCTGTTTCAGACAGATTTTCGCGGTTGCCGCGCCCTTGCGGATCAGCGCAATGGCATCCTTGGCATTGATGTTGACGCCGGGGATTTTCTTCCCCTTATGTACAAAGCTGCGAAGCTCCCGCTGATCCACATCCCGGTCCCGGTAGTTGGCGTTTCCGTCGTAGGTCACGAAGCCCACAGCCCCGTTTTCCAGCAGGTCCTGGTAAATCCAGTAGCCCAGATACCCGTCCACCATAACGATCTTCCCCCGGCACTGGCTCAGGGAGTAGGGATCGGTGCTGCGAAGATAATAGAAAGGCGCCTCTACCTCTCCGTTTCCCGCGCATCGATAGCCCTTGCAGGAGATCTCCACCCCATCCGCCAGGAATACCGCCTCCCGGATATCCGCCATGTCCACATCGAAGCTCTGAAGCTCCGCTTCCAGCCCCAACCGGCGAACCTGCATCCGGATGTACTCCGCGGTTTTCAGTTCCTCCGGACTGCCGCCCATGCGGACATAGGCAGTTTCTTTAAAAATTTTCATTATCTGATTTGCTTTCATATCTGACCCTCCATCATGTAGATTTTCCTCTTTGCAAATCAATGGTACGGTAAATTGTTGTTTACAGCACTATCACCGTAGGGGCGGATATTATCCGCCC
>CAMFFO010000185.1 GCA_945949735.1 uncultured Clostridia bacterium
AACACTTGCGCGGGCTTATAAGAAGATTTCCGTCTATCAAATCAATAAAAAATAGAAACAGAGAGGAAAAGTGATGAAGAAGAAATACAGCAGGGGACAATGGATGGTACTGATCGGCGCGTGTTTGTTCCAGTGCGCCATGCTGGGGGTGCTGATAAACTGCACCGGAGTGATTTTTGCCCAAATCCGGCAGGAATTGGGCTTTTCCATGTCAAAAATCTCTGTTTACAACACCTTGAAGAGCGTGACAACGGCGTTGTCCGCAGCGACCGTAACAACGTTTTTCTTTCGCAGCAACAAAGCCAGGTTCCTGCTTGTGAACCAGTTCGCCATTATCCTGAGCTTTCTGATGATCACCCTCCGAGCGGAGGGGCTGCTGTGGTACGCCTCCGCCGTGGTCTGCGGCGTTGCCTCCTGTGTGGGAAGCGTGGCGGTGCCCATGCTGCTGACCCGGTGGTTCCCGCAAAACGCCGGAACCGCCACCGGGATCGCCATGGCGTTTTCCGGCATCGGCGGAGCGGTGTGCAATCCACTGTGCGCGAAGCTGATCGATGCGGCGGGGTGGAGATGGGCCATTGTCATTCTGGGCACCGTCATGCTGGCAATGACCATTCCGGGCCTGCTGCTGATGTTCCGCAGGGAGGCTGCGGATTCTCCGGGGAGCACCGCCAGGGAAGTGCCAAGGGCGGAATCGGGCAGCAGACAATACGGTATTGGCACGGTGATTCTTGTGTGCGTCATTCTTGCCGGGGGCGCGATTGGCGTGACCTTTGCGGTAAATATCAGTATGTTCGCCCAAAGCATCGGCTATTCGCTTTCCGTAGGCGCGTCCCTGACTACCATGATCATGATGGGCAATGTGGGCGGAAAATTTCTTTACGGATTCCTCTGCGACAAGCTGGGAGCATGGAAAGCGACCATGCTGATGTTCGCGGTAACCGCTGCCGCGCTGCTTTGCTTCCTGTTTGCCCAGGACAAAATCGCGGTGCTGTTTGGGGCATCCCTGCTCTATGGCAGCGTATACGCCCTTTCCGTGGTATCGGTTACCCGCTGCTGTGTCAGCGCCTATGGGGAGCAGGACAGCAAGCAGTATCTGGGAATCCACACCTGCGTCAACAGCGCCGTGATGGCGGGAGTGTCCCTGCTGGTGGGGGTGCTTTTCGACTACGCCCAGAGCTTTACCCCGGTTCTGATCCTGACGCTGGGCTCTGTGGCCTGCTCCTTCTCGGCCGCGGCCGTGATGCTGGTCAGATCCCAAAAGAGGACAGCCCCGGAGGCGCTTTGATCCACGGACACATGAAAATAGCGATCCCCCGGGAATACCGGGATACCGCTGACGGAGGAACTGCCCACTGTCAACTCGGGCGACAGCCAGACAAACACCAATACAGGTTATCGGGTTTATTTAGCTGGTCGTCAAATTTAAATTCGTAGGTTTCGTACCACCCATTGTAGGGCGGGGTCATAACGTAAGCCTTACAGAGCGAGTGCGAAAAGCTATCAATTTACAAGTGTGCTTATAAAGCCGATAACCTAAACACCAATTTGTTGTGAAGCCAAGTCTCATGAGGGAGCGGCGGGTGAAGGGCGTGAAAAATCCCCGGTGCGGTTGACCAGACCGTACCGGGGATTTTTCAGAGAAAAAGAGAGGTAAGAAAATGAAAAAGAATAGATTCATTTGTTACATCCATATTATACCCGTTAGGTATTAAATAAATAAGTGCCATTTTGTTAAATAACTATTAAGCAAGGAAAAAAGGAACTGCTGAATTTGTTCAAGATGCACAGTTGTGAATTTTTTGTAGCAAATGGAGCGGCGCCCTTGACTTTTTCCAAAAATGAAGTATAGTAAAGACAAATGAATTAGCACTCCGGGCTTGAGAGTGCTAAAGCGAAAGGATGGATAGCCATGCAATTTGATAACTATACCCAGAAGTCCCTGGAAGCTGTCCAGAAGGCACGGTCCATTGCGCTGGATAACAATCATCAGCAGATGGAACAGATTCACCTGCTGCTGGCGCTGCTGCAGGTGGAGGGAGCCCTGGCTCCCCAGCTTCTGCGGAAAATGGAGGTCACTGTAGAGAGCCTGGAGGCTGCGGCCAACGCGGAGCTGCGGAAGCTGCCCTCCGTGCAGACCAGCCGGGAGGCGGACAAGTTCTATATCTCCCGGGATGTGGATGCCGCGTTCACCGCAGCCGAGCGGGTTGCCGGGGAGATGAAGGACAGCTTCGTATCCCAGGAGCATCTGCTGCTGGGTCTGCTGGAGACGGCCCGGGGCGGCGTAAAGGAGCTGTTCCAGACATACCGGATCACCAAGGAGGAGGTGCTGAAAGCCCTCCAGGCGGTGCGGGGCAGCCAGCGGGTGACCACCGACAATCCCGAGGGCACCTACGAGGCGTTGGAGAAGTACGGTACGGACTTGGTAAAACGGGCCCGGGAGCAGAAAATGGATCCGGTCATCGGCCGGGACGAGGAGATCCGGAATGTGGTTCGGATCCTCTCCAGAAAGACCAAGAACAACCCGGTACTCATCGGCGAGCCCGGCGTGGGCAAAACCGCCATCGCCGAGGGCCTGGCTCAGCGGATCGTGAAGAAGGATGTGCCCAAGTCCCTGCAGGACAAGACCATTTTCTCCCTGGATATGGGCGCGCTGATCGCGGGCGCAAAATACCGGGGCGAGTTTGAGGAACGGTTAAAGGCCGTGCTCAACGAGGTGAAGGAGTCCCAGGGCAGGATCATCCTGTTCATCGATGAGCTGCACACCATTGTGGGCGCGGGCAAAACCGAGGGCAGCATGGACGCGGGCAACCTCTTAAAGCCCATGCTTGCCCGGGGCGAGCTGCACTGCATCGGGGCCACCACCCTGGACGAGTACCGCCAGTATATCGAGAAGGACGCGGCCCTGGAGCGCCGGTTCCAGCCGGTACAGGTGGATGAGCCCACCGTGGAGGACACCATTGCCATACTGCGTGGCCTGAAGGAACGCTATGAGGTGTTCCACGGCGTGAAAATCGCGGACAGCGCCCTGATTTCCGCCGCGACCCTCTCCCACCGGTATATCACCGACCGCTTTCTACCGGACAAGGCCATCGACCTGGTGGACGAGGCCTGCGCCCAGATCCGCACGGAGATGGACTCCATGCCCACGGAGCTGGACGCGGTGTCCCGGAAGATCATCCAGATGGAGATTCAGGAGGCCGCTCTGAAAAAGGAGGAGGATCCCCTGTCCAAGGGCCGTCTGGCGGAGCTGCAAAAGGAGCTGGCGGAGGAGCGGGATCGCTTTAACGCCATGAAGGCCCAGTGGGAGAACGAGAAGAACGCCATCGGCCGGGTACAGCAGCTGCGGGAGAGCATCGAGGATTTGAACCGGCAGATTGAGGCCGCGGAGCGGAATTACGATCTGGAAAAGGCCGCCGAGCTGAAATACGGCCGTCTCCCCCAGGCCCAGAAGCAGCTGGAAGAGGAGGAGCGTCGTGCCCAGGGCAATAAGGATGGCAACATCCTCCGGGATCGGGTCACCGAGGAAGAGATCGCCAGGATCGTGGAGCGCTGGACCGGAATCCCCGTGTCCCGGCTGGTACAGGGGGAGCGGGAGAAGCTGCTGAATCTGGCCGACACCCTCCACAAGCGAGTGGTGGGCCAGGACGAGGCCGTCCAGGCCGTTACCGAGGCCATCCAGCGCAGCCGGGCTGGGATTCAGGATCCCGGACGGCCCATCGGCTCCTTCCTGTTCCTTGGCCCCACCGGCGTGGGCAAGACGGAGCTGGCAAAGACCCTGGCTCAGGCCCTGTTTGACGACGAGAACAATCTGGTGCGCATCGATATGTCCGAGTATATGGAGAAATTCTCCGTGTCCCGGTTGATTGGCGCGCCTCCTGGATATGTGGGCTATGAGGAGGGCGGTCAGCTGACGGAGGCCGTTCGCCGGAAGCCCTACAGCGTGGTGCTGTTTGACGAGGTGGAGAAGGCTCACCCGGATGTGTTCAACGTGCTGCTGCAGGTGCTGGACGACGGGCGGATCACCGACTCCAAGGGCAGAACCGTGGATTTCAAGAATACCATTCTGATCCTGACTTCCAACCTGGGCTCCGAGTACCTGCTGAATGGGATTAACCCCGACGGAAGCATCGAGGACAGCGCGAGACAGCAGGTGGAAGCCCTGCTGCGGCGTTCCTTCCGTCCGGAGTTTTTGAACCGGCTGGACGAGATCGTGTTCTACAAGCCCCTGACGAAGGAAAACGTGACGAAGATCATCGACCTGCAGATCGACAAGCTGAATGGACGTCTGGAGGAGCAGCAGATCCGGCTGGAGCTGACCCAGGCCGCCAAGGACGCCATTGTGGACGCGTCCTACGATCCTCAGTACGGCGCCCGGCCCCTGCGGCGGTATGTCCAGCACACCGTGGAGACCATGCTGAGCAAGCGGATCCTGCGCGGAGACATCACCCCCGGCCAGACCGTCACCGTGGACGCGGAAAACGGCGAGCTGACCATGCGGTAAGATTACAAAAAGGACGGAGGGAGACCTCCGTCCTTTTACGTCCGCGGACATATCATGCGGGGAAGAAGGAGGACGACAAATTGGTGTTTGAAAATGCGCACTAAAAAAACGCTGTCATTGCGAACCAGTCCGCAGACTGGTGTGGCAATCCCCCGGTT
>CAMFFO010000186.1 GCA_945949735.1 uncultured Clostridia bacterium
GGGGTTGTTCGGGGCAGGAACAAGCACTTTCCGTCAGCCACAGAACAGGCGGATTTTGGCGCGCCACGCGCTGAAATACAGGATTTGACCTGGGGCAAAATCCGACTGTTCGGGTGTAGGTGGTGCGGCGCAATGGAGAGGCAGAGCGCAGGGTCGCCTCGCAATGGAGCGGCATCACCGGGGGCGCCAGAGGTATATCAAGCCCCCGTCCCGCCGAAGCGACACTGCTCTCTCTCGCTACTCCTCAAATGAAATCACCGTTTCTTTCGGCAGCTTCTCATTCTGACAATTCAAAAGATAGGAGATTGCGTACTTGGCAAACGGCTGAGAAATCATTTTGTCCCAGTCCGCAAGCCTAATGATCTGCGCCGTTTTGTTTTCAAAGTCAAACTGAATTTCGCCCCATTCGCCGTCGCTGTCTGCCTGATACAGGTAGGTCGCGGCGGTGATTTTTTCTTTTCGCTTTTTCTGACGCTTGCGCTTCAAAACGATGGTGTGAAAGAGGCCATCCTCAATCAGCAGCTGCGTCAGCTTCTGTACCGCTTTCTTGTAAGCCCGCTCCGCGCCGCTGGCTGTGGAGCCTTCAAACATCGCCGCCAGATCCTCCCATGTGGGACGGCATCGCATGGGCAGCACACATGGCAGTCCATGCAGACTGCCATGTGCCGCTCTATGAGAATCTGAGAACGGTAATCCAGTTTGCTGTGTGCACGCTGGACAGCACCACCCCAGGAGCTGTCCCAGAGCATGGCGCTGTACACGCCACCGGCATCCCGGCTTAAATCCTCACCGGTGTCCTCAGTGATATCCGCATCAAAATTCTCGCTGAATTCCTTGTCGCGCTCACGGAGAATGGTCTCATAGATAGAAACGTTGCCTCGATTTTTGCGGGCTGCTGTGAGATAATCCTCCGCCGTCTTTTTGGTGCAGCCGGTTTTTTCCATGAACGCCGCAATGGTTTTCCTCCGGGAATCCCTCGCCTTATTATAGAGCCACGCGATGCCCCGGACGGTTTTGTACTCGTCCGGCGTTGCCGATATCATAGTATGCGTAGGTCAGAAAGTCTGCACCCTTGTCGGGATCGTATCCCGGACAGCAATCCACAATCGCAGATACGCAGTTCAGCTTGTAATCCAGCAGACGAACCGGGTCATAAGCGTAAAGTCCCTCCCGGTGGAAGAAACGGTAAATCCGTCCGTTCAGTTTCCCAGCATTGCCAGAATCCGCAGATGCTTCCTGCCTGCTTCGTACTGCGGGTCAGCAAGTGCCGTTACAGAGCTGATTCCAAATGCAGCGGTATACGCATTGGCATTGGCGAGGGATTCTTCCGAGAACACCCGATCAATCCGTTCTGCGGCATTGGGCAGCGCTACATAGGAGAACGGTTTCACTTCTTTCAGAAGCTCTGCCATCTGCTTTACACTCTCCCTGGCTGCCGGGAGCAGAGCCGGATCGCCACAACCGGCATTGAAGGTTCCCAACAACGCATTCAGAAGCGAGCAATAGACTGCCAGCTTGTCAAGCACTTCTGCCATGCCGTTTGGCAGTACCCGCAGCCCATAGTGTTCGGCAGCTTGCATCGGTGTGACAGCTGCCTTGATGGTTTCAAATACGCGCATTCCCCCTGCTCAGCAAGGGAGAGGACTTCTTCACCACGGAGGGCGTTGTCACGGACAAAGACCGGCTTCTGCGGGGATGTGTTCGATGATATCAAAGGGCATCTTACCGGCGGGCTGGTGACGAAAGCCAAAAATCTGCTGGAAGCCATCCGCATGGAGTGCTATGACCGGGGAGAACCGGAAAAGTATCAGGATCGTATCTTCCTTGCCAACGGGACCCTGTTTCTGGACGGCAGGTTCGTGGAGGAAAAGGGCCTTTGCCTGAACCGCCTGCCCATTTCCTACAATCCCAACGCACCGCAGCCGGAGGTCTGGCTGCGGTTTCTGTCTGAACTTCTGGAGCCGGAGGACATTCTGACCTTGCAGGAGTTCATGGGATACTGCCTGATTCCCTGCACCCGGGGTCAGGTGATGCTGCTCATCAAGGGCAACGGCGGCGAGGGCAAGTCCCGGATCGGCGTGGTGATGCACACCCTGTTCGGTGCCAACGCCAAGAACGGCAGCATCGACAAGGTGGAAACCAGCGCCTTCGCCCGGGCGGATTTGCAGCATGTGCTGGTGATGGTGGATGACGATACCAAAATGGAGGCCCTGTCCTCCACTCACTATGTAAAATCCATCATCACCGCGGAAACGCCCATGGATTTGGAGCGGAAGAAGGAACAGAGCTTTCAGGGGGATATGTATATCCGCTTCATAGCATTCTCCAATGGCGACTTGGAAGCCCTGTACGATAAGTCGGAGGGCTTCTTCCGACGGCAGCTGATCTTACAGACTAAGAGGAAACCGCCGGGCAGAGTGGATGACCCCTTTCTTTCCGACAAGCTGAAGCAGGAAGATGAGGGTATTTTCCTCTGGTGTCTGGAAGGGCTGAAACGACTGCAAGCCAACAGCTATCGCTTCACGGTAAGCCAGCGGGCGGCGGATAACAAGGAGCACGCCAAGCGGAACGCCAACAATCTGGTGGAGTTTCTACAGTCCGAGGGGTACATCCAGATGAAAGCCGACAGCACCATCACCTCCCGGGATCTGTATGCCATCTACCAGCTGTGGTGCGAGGACAACGGCTACCGCCCCATTGCCCAGCGGTCCGTGAGCAGTTACCTGAAAAGCCATCTGGAGGACTATAATCCGGAAGCCAGCAACAAGATCACCAATAAATCCGGCAAGCAACCCGCCCCCTCTGGGTAAGTGCGCTGTTTTTTAAAATTATTTGACAGTTTTTCCACAGCCTCGCGCAAAAAAGGGAGCTGCCTCTCATAATTGTCAAAAATCATTTTGAGACAGCCCCTTTGACGAATTACCTTTGCAGCCTCCGAATCTCCCGATTCGGGGCATCCACCGTCTCCCCATTGCCAGGCCAGCAGCCCCTGGCAAGGAATGCACCCCGTTTTTTATCAGCGCACCGGGCAGGAACGGTAAATTGGTGTTTGAACGGCTTCGCCTCAAAGTATCCTGTCATTGCGAACCAGTCCGCAGACTGGTGTGGCAATCCCCCGGTTAGTGGGGAAATGTACCGAATAGCACCCAAAAACGGGAAACGTTGCGGTTTTTGGCGATAATCGTTACCTGGTTCCATGGGGCCGGGGGATTGCCACACCAGTGTGCGCACTGGTTCGCAATGACAGCTAATCTGGGATGCACACCGGCAAACACCAATTTTGCACGGTGTTGCCCTAGAACCCCAGCAGAGGAATTGCCATGATGCAGGGAATCATCGAGGTGTCCGTCCCTTTCAGGATGTTCAGCCGAAACCGCTTTTCCATATCGAACCCGTTCTCCGAAAACCGTGTGCGCTCATTTTCCGGCAGGCGAAGCAGCTCCGCCGTTAATCTTCCCCCAGTGGAAATATGCCAGCCCGCTTCGGATGCCCTGACATAAGCCCTGGCGCTTTCCGTAACAATGAAGAATTCCCCCAGCCTCGCGATTTCATAGTATCCCCGCACACTGCCGGATTCATCGGTCACATTTCTGCGAACGCCCGGGCAGAGCGTGATCTGCCCGTCGTAGTTTCTGTGCCACAGCGTTTTCCCGAAGCCCGACAGCAGAATGTCCGGTTTCGGCATAACCGGGCAGCTTACTCTGAAAACCTCCGTCCCGTCCTTTCGGAAGGAGTATCCGGATACCCCTGTGGCGTTGTACCGGATCCCTACATATTGTTTTCTCATAACCATCTCTCCTATTCCATACAGGATTGTGCAGCCTGCGTCCCGCAAAACAGGCTCCTCCGGCTGTGGACAGCCCGATCCCCGTCGGATTGACCTGCACGTGGGTCTCCTCCCCGATGAGCTTGCCGTCCTGGAGAATGGGGCTGCCGCGCACGAGTGATTGTCGTTAAGGACAACATTTTAAAGACATGATATGACTCAAAGAGAAGAATGCACCCATGTATTTTGGGAATAATCATATTCACTGTATATAACAGTTTCTTTATTTTGCAGAATTCGCCGCACAACGGTAAAATCGGCAATGCCTTTACCTTGATCAGTTACTGCGAAAAATGTCTTTTCATAATATATAGCGTATTCTTTCTCGGAAATTTTATAATACTTAAAATGTTTATCCGCCAAAAATTCATAATTGCATATCCAGCTTTTTTGCGTCATGGTCGATAAAACAGCATACAGATTATGCTCAACCTGCAGTTCGTTGTCATATTGCAGCACTTCATGTAGTTTGTTATATGAAATCATCATTTTGAGAGCATTGAATGTATCCGTCACATTTTCTCCGTCGTAATGTTCTTCATCATCAATGACGCCCCAATGATATTGTTTAATTGAAAACTGATTCGTTTCATCATCAAACCAAAGTTCTTGAGTCGTATAACTCTCACTGAATACACATATTTCTTTTTTCATTTTATCCCCCTCGGATACTATATTTAATTTAGCTATATAAAGTATAGCACAGCAGAGCAAAAATGCCAGAGGCAAAATACC
>CAMFFO010000187.1 GCA_945949735.1 uncultured Clostridia bacterium
GGGCGGATCTGTTCCTGTTCCCCTCCACCTTCGACACCAACGGCCTGGTGGTGCGGGAGGCGGCCGCCTGCTCCCTGGGCAGCGTCCTGATTGCGGGCAGCTGTGCCGCCGAGGGTGTAACCGATGGGCAAAACGGCTTCCTCATTGAGGAGAATGCCGAAAGCCTCTTTGCCTGTCTATCCGCCCTCACCCGGGAAGCCATGGCCGCCGTGGGAGAGAACGCCTCCCGGGAGCTGTATATTTCCTGGGAAACCTCGGTCAAAGCCGCCAGGGAGCGGTACGAGGTGGTCATCGACCGCTATCAATCCGGCGCCTACCCCTCCCATAACCGCCCCATGGAACACCTTCTGAAGGCCAACGGCGACCTGATGGAGGATCTGGGCAAGCTCATCACCCTGCGCAAAAAACTAACCCGCAGCGTTCTGCACAGCAGATGGCTGTAACGCGGGAAACGATTATTGCAAAAAACGGTCACCGCAAGACCCGTGCGCACACAGGTCTTGCGGTGACAGCGTTTTTTCGGCGCAATATACAACAAGCAGGGCTATCGCAAGCACACTGGCAAATTGTTGTTTGACATACTGATGTCATTGCGAGACCAGTGCGCACACTGGTCATGGTGACCGAAGGGAATGCCTGTGGTGCAATCCCCCGGATGAATGGAACACGGTAACGATTTTTGCCAAAAATCGCAGAAAGGCTCATTTTGCTGGGTGATAATCGGCACATTTTCCATCCAACGGGGGGATTGCCACGTCGATGCGCTCCTCGCAATGACAGTTTTTTTGTGCGCAAAACAAAAGTATTCCAGGCAGAAGCGTTAAGCCGATATGCGTATTTGATTATTTCACCAGCTCTGCCAGCTCAGCCAGGGCAATGGTGTACCCTTCCGTCTCCACCGCCTTGTTCACAACGATGTCGTCGCCGCCGTTCCAGCGGATGATCAGGGTAACATTGCGCTGGGCAGCGGTGTTCAGGACGGAGGTGGGCATGCTGGTGCGGCTGCCGGCATCCACGGTCAGCTCCGAGCCCGGCTCCGCGGCAAGGAGCTTCTGCTCCACCTCGAACCAGAACAGATCCGGCGCGGACGGACCGGACAGACCGTTGTCTTCGATCCAGGCAAGAATGGCATCCAGCTGATCCTGCGTGAGGTTTTTGCCATCCAGAGTATCAAAGGCGCCAACGCTGATGGCAGGCAATTGCACATTCTTAAAATCATCGGAAGACAGACGGAAGTACAGATCGCTATAGGTCTGTCCACCCTCGCCGCCGGTGCCGGAGCTGACCTGGCCGCCAACGTTCACAGAACCGGGCTTCGCCCCTTCATACATATCCAGCATATCCAGAAGTAAGCCATAGCCGCCATTGCCCCGGTTGCCGTTGGTGCTGCCGCCCAGGACACTTCCGGCCACCTCGACAGTGGCAGTGTTATCCATACGCACACCGTTTCCGCCTTTGCTGACTGCGCCTTTCGTTTCGGGCTTGGCAGTGACACTGCCGCCAATGGCGCTGCCGCCAACGGTTACAGAGGCTTCATGATAAGCTCTCAGGGCATGGCCGCCGTCACCACCGGTGCCGTAACCGGCGCCGCCCCTGACATCGCCGGTGACCGTGACCGCAGCCTTTTCAGAAGCTGAAACACCGTCAGCGCCATCGGAACCAGCGCGCGGATTGTCATAATCCACAATATCAGGATCGCCGTCGCGGCCGGAAACACTGCCGTCAACGGCAACAGTGCTGCTGTCATAGGCACCAACGCCATAGTAGCCGCCTTCAATGTCGCCGGACACAGTGACCGCGCTGTTATGATGGGCAAATACGCCACTCCGACCGGCTTCAATGTCGCCGGTCACAGTGACTGTGCTGTTATCATCGGCCTTTACGCCATTCTGAACGGCTTTGATGCCGCCGGTCACAGTGACCGTGCTGTAATCTTCGGCATCTACGCCATCTTCTTTACCGGCTTCGATGCCGCCGGACACAGTGACGTTGCTGCTACCATAGGCATTTACGCCATACTCATCGGAAGTCACGCTGCCGTTCACGTTGACCGTGCCGCCTTTGGCATATACACCATTGTATCCGGCGTCGACGTCGCCGGTCACAGTGACCGCGCTGCTGCCTTCGGAATATACGCCTTTCTCCGTGGCAGTGATGCTGCCCTTCACAGTGACCGTGCCTGTGTCTTCGGCATCGACACCATCCCAACCGGCTTCAATATCGCCGGTCACAGTGACATTGCTGCCGTCATAGGCATTTACGCCATCGTGTCCGGCAGTGATGCTGCCCACAGTGACAGTGCTGTCATCATAGGCATCCACGCCATGGCCGCCGGCATCGATGTCGCCGGTTACGGTAACAACGGTGTTGTCTCTCGCTACCACCGCGCCATTGATGGAAGTAATATCGCCAGTAACGCTGACCGTAACATCCCCATAGACGAACAGGGCAGTCTTGTCTTCGCCGGTAACGTCGGTGCCGATGTTGACAGTACCTGCTCCGCTGAGGTTGAGCTCATTCAGGGAGCTGCCGTTGCCGGAGCTGATGTTGTAGGTTTTGCCCTCCTGGGCGGTGAGGTAGCCTCCGTTCATATCAACATTCGCCGTAACATTGATGTTCACCTCGCTGTCCCCGCCGCTGTAGCCGAAGGCTTCCTGCATTTGCGTGGAGTTTTCCACATCAAAGCTGGCGGCCATAGCGCTGAAGCTGACCGCGGACAAAAGCGCCAGCACAAGAAGCATCGTAAAAATTCTTCTGAAAGCAGACATAAGTACGTCCTCCCATTCGTTGTTTGGAATCTATTCCATTATACACCGGGGAACCCCGGTTTGGCAAGTGATTTTCACAGAATTTGATTTCCGTTTACCGAACCTAAACGATAAATTGGTGTTTAAAACGCTCAAATAATGCTGTAATTGCGAGGAGCACAGCGACGTGGCAATCCCCCAGTTAGAACGGAAATGTACCGAATAATTCCAAGAAAAGTGGGAATCGATGGGATTTTGACGGCAATCGTTACCTGGTTCCATGGGGCCGGGGGATTGCCACGATCCCTGCGCCCGCTTATCGCGTCCAGAACGCAACCGCCGAAGGCGGCTCTTGGCGCGTCGGAGTGTGCGCTACTCTCTCGCAATGACAGCGTTTTTCAAACACCAATTTTACTTCATTCCCTTCAAAAATCTCCCCTGCCGGACAAATAACGGCAGGGGAGAAAATTATCTTGTATGCTCCTTCAGGAAATCACCCAGATCCTCCATGGCTTTCTTCAGCACGGCAGTTTCCGGCAGCATGACTACCCGGAAGCGCAGATCCTCGTGCCAGTCAAAGCCCTGACCGGGGATCACCAGAACCTTCTTCTCATGCAGGAACTGCATGGCAAAATCCTGGGCATCGGCAAAGTCAAAGCGCTCCTTCTCAAGTCCCGGGAACAGGTAGAACGCCGCCCGGCAGGGCTGGTAAGTCACTCCCGGAATTCTGTCCAGAGCCGCCATGGTGGCGTTGCGCTGCTCGTAGAGTCTGCCGCCAGGGAGGATCATCTCCCGGGTGCTTTCCGGATCCGCCAGGGCTGCGGGGATTATCAGTTGGGTCAATGCGTTGCCGCACAGCCGCATGGCCGCCAGCTGCATGACCCCGTATTGCACCTCGTCCAGCGCTCCCCTGGGCCCAGAAAAAATCATCCATCCGCAGCGGAAGCCGCAGACAATGTGACTCTTGGACAGGCCGTTGAAGGTGACGCAGGGCACATCCGGAGCCAGGGCCGCGGTGGAGGTGTACTCCAGCCCGTCCATGACCAGCCGGTCGTAAATCTCATCTGACAACAGGACAAGCTTGTTCCGCCGGGCAATCTCCGCGATTTCCAGCAGGATTTCCCGGCTGTACACCGCCCCAGTCGGATTGTTGGGATTGATGACCAGGATGGCCTTGGTTCGGCTCGTCACCTTGGCACGTATATCCTCCGCGTCCGGGTTCCATCCGTTTTCCGGGTCGCAGCGGTAGAAAACAGGCTTTCCGCCAGCCAGGTAGACATTATTGCTCCACAGCGAGTAGCAGGGCGACGGCAGAAGAACCTCATCCCCCGTGCCCACCAGGGCGCTTACCAGCATGGAGGCCGCCTCGCTGACGCCGTTGCAGATGAACACATCGTCGGCAGTCACCCCCTGCAGGCCCCGGCTCAGATGATACGCGCAAATGGCATCCCGGGCCGCCTGCATTCCCCGGACATCGCAGTAGGGCACCGCCTCGTCAATGTGAGCTTCCAGCGCAGAGCGGACACTCTCCGGAAGCCGGAAGCCAAAGCGTGCGGGATTTCCGGTATTCAGCTTCAGAACCGGGATTCCCTGGGCCTCCATTCTGAGCGCCTCCTGATACAGCGGGCCCCGGATATCCGAATGGACGTGCTCCAACCGGTTTGAACGTTCAATCATTTCTTTCTTCCCCTATTGATTATACATATCTGCTTTCGTCAGTAGATAAATTGTTGTTTGAAAAAAGCTGTCATTGCGAGACCAGTGCGCACACTGGTCGTGGCAATCC
>CAMFFO010000188.1 GCA_945949735.1 uncultured Clostridia bacterium
CACTGGTCTCGCAATGACAGAAAACTTGGAGCGAAGCGACAAACACCAATTTGTCGTCCCATTCTCCTTTCCAAAAACGCCGCGCCGTTTGCTTCTTTCCGAAGCGACGGCGCGGCGTTATAATTTTGGAAAACACTCTTCACGGATCACTTTGCTCCGGGTTTTCTTCCAGAATCAGCTTCAGGGCTGCCTCAATGGTCTTTTCCCGGACTTCCTCCCGGCTGCCGGTAAAATGGCAGGCGATCACTTTGGATTTCCGTCCGTCCTCATATCCGATGAATACGGTGCCGACGGGATTTCCGAACTCATCGCCTCCGGGGCCCGCCAGACCGGTCACGGAAACCGCCGCATCTGCCTGCAGCAAGCTTCGAACACCGGAGGCCATGTAACCGGCAGTCCATTGGGACACCGCGCCGTATTGATCCAGAACCTTCCCCGGAACCTGCAGAATATGCTCCTTGACCCAATTGGTATAGCTGATGACTCCACCCTTGTAGACAGCCGAGCTTCCCGGGATTCCGGTGAGAGCCGCTCCGATGCCGCCCCCGGTCAGGCTCTCAGCGGTGACCAGGGTTTTTCCCCGGAGCCGCTCCAGCACCTCACAGCAGAGCTTCGTCATCGCCCGCCACCTTGATCTTTTCCACTCCGGCCAGGGCCCGCTCCATCAGGGCTTCCCGATCCAGATCCTTTTCCGCGTTGATGAGCTGCCCCAGGGTGGGCTTTGTCTTGGGATGCTTGGGAGTAAACACCGTGCAGCAGTCCTCGTAGGGAAGAATGGAGGTCTCCAGCGTGCCGATCTTCCGGGCAATGGCCACGATCTCCTCCTTGTCCATACCCACAAGAGGCATGAAGATGGGCATATCCACCACCGCCCCGGTGACCGTCATGGCCTCCATGGTCTGGGAGGCCACCTGACCCAGGTTCTCCCCGGTGATCAGGGCCCCACAGCCGTCGTGCCTGGCAATCCGCTGGGAGATTTCCATCATGAACCGGCGCATGACCAGGGTAAAGTATTCCTCCGGGCAGTTGTCCCGGATGGCCTCCTGAATCTCCGTGAAGGGCACCACATTCACGGTCATCTTGCCGGAGTATTTCGCCACCAGCCGCGCCAGCTCCACCACCTTGTCCTTGGCCAGCTGGGAGGTGTAGGGGTAGGAGAAGAAATGCACCGCCTCAATCTCCACGCCCCGCTTGGCGATCATATAGGCCGCCACCGGGGAGTCAATGCCGCCGGAGAGCAGACACATGGCCCGTCCGCCCACGCCGGTGGGCAGCCCCCCCGCTCCCGGCTCCGCGGGCCCGTGGACATAGGCGGCAAAATCCCGCACCTCCACATAGACGGTGTAGTCCGGATGGTGTACATCCACCGCCACCCCCGGGTGGGCCTCCGCCAGCCGCCCGCCGATCTCCTGGGAGATTTGGATGGAGGTCATGGGGAACTGTTTGTCCGACCGCTTGGACTCCACCTTGAAGGACTTGGCGCAGTCCAGCTCGTCGCCCAGGTAGTTTTCAATGGCCTCGAAAATGGTGTCCAGATTCTTTTCGCAGGGACGGCAGCGGCACAGGCTCACCACGCCGAAGATGCTCCGGCAGGCCTCCCAGGCCCCGTCCACATCACACAGGTCGTCCTTTGGCTCCACATAGACCGTGGACTGCATGATATACACGTCGAACTCGCCGAACTTCTTCATTCTCCTGCGGACATTCTGCCGCAGCCTGGACTCAAACTGCCGCTTGTTCGCCCCCTTCAGAACGATCTCTCCCAGCTTCAGAAGGAAAATCTCTTTCATAATCATACCTCATTGTATCAGATTCAAAAGTTAACAGGATGACAAATTGGTGTTTGAAAAATAATGCTGTCATTGCGAGACCAGTGCGCACACTGGTCGTGGCAATCCCCCGGTTAGAAGGGAAATGTACCGAAAAGTACCCGAAAAATGGGGGTCGACGCGATTTTTGGTGGTAATCGATACCTGGTTCCATTCAACCGGGGGATTGCCACACCAGTCTGCGGACTGGTTCGCAATGACAGAAAACTTGAAGGCGAAGCGATAAACACCAATTTATCGTCCTGGGTATCCTCACCCGTTCCCAAGATTCACCGCACGGTATTGTACCGCCTCGGCGATGTGCTGGGGCTGGATTTCTTCGCTGCCGTCTAAGTCGGCCACGGTTCTGGCCACCTTCAGGATCCGGTCATAGCTCCGGGCGGTGAGGCCCATGGTATCAAAGGCGTTCTTCATCAGCCCCGCGCTTTCGGGGGACAACGCGCAGTACCTCCGAAGCTCCTCCGGCCCCATCCGGGCGTTGCAGATCCGGCCGCCGAACCGGCGGTTCTGGATATCCCGGGCGGCGTTTACCCGCTTGCGGATTTCCGCGGAGGGCTCCGCCTCCTCCCGGCGGCGCAGATCCTCAAAATGCACCCCGGGAACCTCCACCACAATGTCGATCCGATCCAGCAGCGGCCCGGAGATCCGGCTGCGGTAGTTCTCCACCGCGAATTCCGAGCATTTGCACCTTCCGCTGGGATCGCCGTACCAGCCGCACTTACAGGGATTCATGGCGCACACCAGCATGAATTCGGCGGGGTAGGTCACGGAACCGGAAACCCGGGAAATGGTCACGGCCCCGTCCTCCAGGGGCTGTCGCATCATGTCCAGGGTATCCTTCCGGAATTCCGGCAGCTCGTCCAGGAACAGCACCCCCTTGTGGGCCATGGAGATCTCCCCGGGTCTGGGGTTGGTGCCGCCGCCGGCAAGGCCGGCGTTGGAAACCGTGTGGTGGGGGGAACGGAAGGGCCGCCGGGTAATCAGCGGCTGCTGACGGGTGAGCAGGCCCATCACCGAGTAAACTTGGCTGACCTCCAGCGATTCCTCCCAGGTCATGTCCGGGAGAATGGAGGGAAGCCGCTTGCTGAGCATACTTTTCCCGGAGCCCGGCGGGCCGATGAGCAGCACGTTGTGACTGCCCGCCGCGGCCACCTCCAACGCCCGCTTCACATTTTCCTGGCCCAGCACATCCTTGAAATCCGGCTCCTGCCGACGCTCTCCCCCGGGTACCCACAGCGGCTCCTCGGCCAGGGTGATTTCTCCGTTCAGAGCGGCAGCCAACTCCCGGATGGTTTTCACCGGGATCACGGCGGGGCCCCGGGACAGCGTCGCCTCCGGCGCGTTCTCCGCCGGAACGAAAAGGCGTTTGATTCCCTCCCGCCTCGCGGCCAGGGCCATGGGCAGCACGCCGGAAACCGGCCGTACCGACCCGTCCAGGCTTACCTCCCCCAGAAACGCGTCCGCAGAACCGGGCCGCCGGACGCTGCCCAAAGCGCACAGAATGCTCAAAAGGATGGGAAGATCGTAGTGGGTGCCCGCCTTTTTCTGGCTGGCGGGGGCCAGATTCACGGTGATCCGGCTCACCGGAAAGCCCAGGCCGCTGCTCTTTGCCGCGGCACGAACCCGCTCCCGGGCCTCCTTCACTGCCGCGTCAGGAAGCCCAACAATATCAAAGCCCGGCAGGCCGTTGGAGATATAGCACTCCGCCGTGACGGCGCTGCCCGATATTCCGCTGATGCCCAGGGTGCGCACGCTGCAGATCATGGTTTCCCCTCCCCGCTTTCTTGATTTCCCATACATAATAGCCTATTCCCGCCGAAAAGACAACCCTTTTTTCCTGTCCCCCGGTTCTGCCGGGATTCCGTCCCTTTCCCCGGATTGTCCATGGATTTTTCAGAAAACCACCTATTCCCGCCTTTACAAATCGGGGGAAAAGTGATATGATGTATCCGACAAAAATTGAATCCTTTAGGAGGTATTTCATTTTGGCAAGAAAATTCAAAACGATGGACGGCAATACCGCTGCCGCCCATGTCAGCTATGCCTTTACTGAGGTCGCTGGCATTTATCCCATCACTCCCTCCAGCCCCATGGCCGACAACGTTGACCAGTGGGCTGCCGCCGGCCGGAAGAACATCTTCGGCAACACCGTGAAGGTTGTGGAGATGCAGTCCGAGGCCGGTGCCGCCGGTACCGTACATGGCTCCCTGGCCGCCGGTGCTCTGACCACCACCTACACCGCCTCCCAGGGCCTGCTGCTGATGATCCCCAATATGTACAAGATCGCCGGCGAGCTGCTTCCCTGCGTGTTCCATGTGTCCGCCCGTACCGTAGCCGCCCAGTCCCTGAACATCTTCGGTGACCACTCCGACGTCTACGCCTGCCGTCAGACCGGCTTCGCCATGCTGGCCGAGACCAACGTGCAGGAGGTCATGGATCTGGGCGCCGTTGCCCACCTGGCCGCCATCGAGGGCCGCGTTCCCTTCATCAACTTCTTCGACGGTTTCCGTACCTCCCACGAGATCCAGAAGATCGCCATCTGGGACTACGATGACCTGAAGGACATGGTGAACATGGACGCCGTGGACGCCTTCCGCAAGCACTCCCTGAACCCCGAGCGTCCCGCCATGCGCGGCTCCCACGAGAACGACGACATCTTCTTCCAGCACCGTGAGGCCTGCA
>CAMFFO010000189.1 GCA_945949735.1 uncultured Clostridia bacterium
TTCCCTTATTTTCTTAATTTTTTGTTACCATCCCGCCGGAGGCGAATCCATTGGAGAAGTGATCGTTTCCGTTTGCATCCCCCGCGTAGGGGCGACCCTCGCGGTCGCCCGTCGCCGAAGGCGCAGGGAACAGAGATATCAGATATGAGAAATAAGATATAAGTGAATGTATCCCCTTCGGGGATTGATTTTAAAAAATATGCATGTCGGTTTCCCTCAGCAGCCCGATAAATTGGTGTTTGCAGGGATGCCGGAGTGCAATACCTTCCCCCGGGGGGAAGGTGCCCCCGTAAGGGGGCGGATGAGGAACGGCGATCTGTTCCGAATCTGTATGCATTTCGTTAAAAAGGTACATTGGGAAAGGTTGTACCGTTTGAATTGACTGCATTACGAATGGGAAGGTGTCGCCATTCCTCATCCACCGCTTCGCGGTCCCCCTTCCCCCCGGGGGAAGGTATTATGCAGCCGACATCCCCACAAATTCCGATTTATCTTGCATTTTCCCCCGTGGCGTGGTAAAATTCTAAAATAGTATGATTATTCAGAAAGGAGGGGTTCGTTTGAAGCGGCTGCTTGCCATGCTCGCCGTATGCGTGCTGATGCTGGGCGTCATCTGCCTGCCGGCCTCTGCCGAAAGCGCGGCTTCCAGGGTGGAGCTGCTATGCACCGTTAATTCCGACGGCGACTGTCTGGTCACCATGACCGTGTCCCTTCGTCTGGAGGAGAGCAACAATTCCCTGACCTTTCCCCTTCCCGCCAATGCCAAAAGCATCACCATGAATGGCTCCTCCTCCGTCACCACCTACAAGTCCGCCTCTGCCGTTGAGGTGGACATCAGCAAGATCACCCGGGACTATGTGGGCGAGGCCTCCATTCATTTCACCTATACCATCCCCGAGGCCGTGAAGGTCAACGAAGACCGCCAGCTTCAGCTGGACATTCCCCTGCTGTGCGGCTTTGAGTTCCCGGTGGAGAGCCTGACCTTCACCGTCACCATGCCCGGTGCCGCCAGCTTCGATCCCAAGTTCACCAGTATCTACCAGCAGAACGGCGTGGAAGCCAACCTGCCTGTCAGCGTCAACGGCAGTCAGATCATCGGCTCCAGCAAAGCCTCGCTGAACGACCACGACGGCGTGACCATGACCATGCTGGTGCCCCAGGAGATGTTCCCTTCGGTGAGTACCTACATCCGGGAGGGCAACCCCGAGGTCATCCCCATGTCGGTATGCGCCGCCGCGGCCATGGTGTACTGGCTGCTGTTCCTGCGCTGTCTGCCCCTGATCCGCCGCCGCAGCTCCACCCCGCCCTCCGGCGTATCCGCCGGCGAAATGGGCTGCCGCCTGACCCTCTCCGGCGGTGACCTGACCATGATGGTCTTCTCCTGGGCACAGCTGGGTTATCTGCTGATCCACCTGGACGGCGACGGACGGGTGATGCTCCATAAGCGGATGGATATGGGCAACGAGCGCAGCGCTTTTGAAAACAAAATCTTCCGGTCCCTGTTCGCCTCCCGCCGGGTGGTGGACGCTACCGGCACCGCCTACGCCCGGTTCGCCCTGAAGGTCTATGCCCAGGTCCCCAGCCAGCGGCAGCTGCACCGGGGCAGCTCCGGCAATGTGAAAATCTTCCGGATACTGGCCTGCGGCAGCGGCCTGTTCTGCGGGATCTGCGTTGCCATGAACATGACCGGAAACCGGGCCCTGCAGATCATTCTTTCCGTGATTCTGGCTGTTTTCGGCCTGATTTCCGCCTGGATCATTCAGGATGTTCCCTTCAGGACCCACCTGCGGGGCAAGACCCCGGTGTACATCGGTCTGGCCTGCGTCCTGGTATGGGTGGGACTGGGTTTTCTCTGCGGCCAGATCTGGATCCCTCTGTGCTTTGCTCTGGGTGAGCTGGTGCTGGGCTACTTCGCCGCCTACGGCGGCCGCCGCAGCGACCTGGGCCGCTGGGATGCGGAGCAGATCCTTGGCTTCCGGCACTATGCCAAGACCCTCCCCCGGGAGGATGTGAGCCGCCTGCTGGAGGGAGATCCGGACTATTTCTTCAATCTGGCCCCCTACGCCCTGGCTCTGGGCGTCATCAAGCCCTTCGCCCGGGCCTTCGGACGGCGGCAGCTGGATCAGTGCCCCTATCTGGTGTCCCGGATCCACGGCAAACGCACCGCTGAGGAGTGGGCGCAGCTCATGGCCGACACCGCCGACCGGATGGACGCCATTTCCCGGCAGATGCTGGTGGAGCGCTGGGTCCCCCTCCGGGCCGCCGCTTCCAGCCTGCTTCCCCGGAAGACTGTCCGGACCTCCGGAAAAAAGCGGAAAAAGAAGTGACCTCTTTCCGTAAAATACATCCCTCTCAAGGACCCGGCCCCGCCGGGTCCTTTTTGATTGCTCTAACGGGATGGGGAATAGGAGGTGACATCATAAGAGAAATGATCGTTTAGCGTCCCCAAGGCCCCCTCTGACGAGGGGGCTGTCAGCGAAGCTGACTGGGGGAGAGAAAGCCTGAAGGCTTTCGCATTTCTGGTAAATACGGGAAAAGACGGAACATTTTCTCTCCCTCAGTCGCTTCGCGACAGCTCCCTCATCAGAGGGAGCCTTGTGGGTGCGCAGTAACCAACGAAGCATAAACGTTCATTTACAGCAGTTACAATAGCAAGTTGGGAAAGTTTTGATTTCCAATGCACCGGGTATGTATTGCGGCAAAGCAGGACCTGCCCAAAATGATCACGCCCCGGAAAAATCCGGGGCGTGGTTTGTTTTCGGAAGGGGTTATCCGTTGGCTCCCATGAGGATCTTGGCAAGCTCGGAATTGGCGTCCAGGATGACGGTCTTCTCGTCGCCGTTGAGGCTGGCCTTCAGGGCGTCCAGTGCCAGTGTGAAGGAATAGAAATCCTTCTTGTCCGCAGTGTCATAGGCCTCCGCCAGAAGGCGCATGTACTCCTGCTCGCCCTCGGCCTCCAGCTTGGCGGCTTCCGCCTCGGCGTCGGAGATGAGGATGTTTACCTGCTTGTCCACATCGTTGCGGATGATGGAGGCTTCGTAGTTGCCGTCGGCGGTGTACTTCTCCGCCATCTGGTTCCGCTCGGAGATCATGCGGCCGTAGACCGCGTTCAGGTTGCTCTCGGGCAGGTCAAACTGCTTGATCTTTACGTCCTCCACCCGAATGCCGTAGGTCTTTGCAAGGGAGTCCACATCGGTGGCGATACTTCCGTAGATCTCGTTCCGCTTGGCGCCGTCCTCCATGTTGATGATGTCCGCCTGGGCCAGGGTGCCCATAACGGTTTTCAGCTCATTGTAGGTCAGGGCGTCCAGCCGCTGCTCCGCTACGGAGGTGGAGCCCAGCGTCTGGTAGAACAGCTTGGGATCGGAGATGGACCAGAGAATGTAGCAGTCCACGGTCATGTTCTGCTTGTCAGAGGTCAGCACCTCGGAAGGGGGAATGTCGTAAAGCTGGGTGGCTTTGCTGAAATACTTCACGCTGTCCACAAAGGGAACCTTGAAGTGCAGGCCGGCCTCCGCGGTGGTGTCGATGATCTTGGAGAACCGGACGGTGCAGGCATACTCGTCCTCCCGGACGGTGAACACCGCGTTGGCCGCCAGAATCACAGCCAGCAGCAGCACGATAATGACAATTCCGCTTTTTTTCATGGTCAGTTACCTCCATTGGCTTCCACAAGGCTCTCCAATGGCAGCAGCATCTGCACGTCGGAGCCGCTGCCGGAGCCGGTATTGATAAACAGCTTCACATCGGGCAGCACCGAGGAAATGGCCTCATAGTACATACGGGTCCGGGTGATGCCGGGGTTCTGGGCATACTCAGAGTACATGGCCTCAAACATGGCCACCTGCTCCACCGCCTCGTTGATCCGCTTCTGCTTCAGGTAGGCCGCGTTCTGCAGAAGCTTGTCGGCCTTGGCCTGGGCATCGGGAAGCTGGGCGTTCTGGTAGGCCTTGGCATCGTTGATCACGGTCTCGGCCTGCTGCTTGGCGGTCTCCACAGCCTTAAAGGCCTCGATGACCTCCTGCGTGGGAGGCTCCGCGTCCTGGATCTTCACATCCACCAGAGACAAGCCGATGTCGTATTCCTGCAGGATCTGCGTCACCAGCTCCTTGACCTGCATCTGGATATTCTCCTTGCCGTCGGTAAGCACCGCATCCACCGAGGAGGAACCCACCACATTGCGCACCTGGCTCTGGATCAGATTCCGCAGGATCAGCTCCGGATCGTTGGAGGAATACAGGTACTGCACAGGATCGGAGATCTTGTACTCCACGAAGAAATCCACGTTGACGATGTTGTAGTCGCCGGTGATCATGGTGCTTTCGCTTTCATTGACCTCGTAGGGATTGCCGGAGCTGGAATAGCCCAGCTCAATTTTCTGGTAGACATTCACGTCCACCTTCTCCACCTGCTGGATGCCGAAGGGCAGCTTGAAGTGGACACCGGCGTCGGTGATGTCCGT
>CAMFFO010000190.1 GCA_945949735.1 uncultured Clostridia bacterium
ACGGCGATATGTTCCATATTTGTATGCACTTCGTTAAAAAGGTATATTGGGAAAGGTTGTTCGGTTTGAATTGACCGCATTGCGAATGGTAAGGTGTCGCCATTCCTCATCCACCGCTTCGCGGTCCCCCTTCCCCCCGGGGGAAGGTATGGTGCGGCACTCGTCCTTACAAACACCAATTTATCAAGCAGCTGAGGAAAACCGATATGCACAAATTGGAATGTCCGTTTACAGGATCCTTGTTTGAATCCCGTTGAAGAAATAGCCCACCGCGAGAATGCCGATGACGCAGACTGCCGCGAACAGCCCCAGCAGCTTCGGCTTGACCGCCTTGCGCAGCAGGATCATGGACGGCAGGCTCAGGGTGGTAACCGCCATCATAAAGCTGAGGACCGTTCCCAGCTGGGCTCCCTTGGCCAGCAGTGCTTCCGCCACGGGGATCGTGCCGAAAATGTCCGCGTACATCGGCACGCCCACCAGCACCGCCAGCACCACGCCGAAGGGATTGGTGCTGCCCAGGATATTCTGGACCCAGTCCTCCGGGATCCAGTTGTGAATCACCGCGCCAATGCCGACTCCCAGGAGAATGTAGGGAAAGACCTTTCGGAAGGTTCCCGCTGCCTGGCCTCCCGCATAGAGGAGACGGTCCTTCGCCGTCAGCTCCGGAGCCTGGACCTCCGCGCCGCCTCTGGCATTGCGGATGAAGGCTTCCACCTGGTTTTCCATGTGCAGCCTCTCGATCAGCGTCCCCCCTGCCACCGCGATGACCAGGCCCAGGAGAACATAAATCACGGCGACCCTTGTCCCGAAAACACTCATGAGCAGCACCAGGCTTCCCAAATCCACCATGGGAGAGGAGATCAAAAACGAAAAGGTCACCCCCAGGGGCAGTCCCGCGCCGGTAAAGCCCATAAACAGCGGGATGGAGGAGCAGGAGCAGAAGGGAGTCACGGTGCCCAGCAAAGCGGCAATGAGATTGGCCCAGAGGCCCCGGAACCGGCCCAGGATCCGTTTGCTCCGCTCCGGGGGGAAATAGCTCTGGATCCAGGAAATCACAAAAATCAGGATCCAAAGCAGCAGGGTGATCTTGATGACATCGTACAGGAAAAACCGGATGCTGCCGCCCCAGCTGGACGTTACGTCCAGCCCCAGAGCGGACAGGCCGCTGCCAATGACGGCATTCAGCCACTTCATACCCAAAACCTGATCCTGAAGAAAGCGCCATACAGCGCCAAAGACTTCCATAAAACCACCTCGTTAAATTGATAAATTGAAAAATATCGAACTGTCGCCTGAAGGAAAAGCCACCGCTGCCGATGGCTCAATTCTCTTCCGCGCAGCACCCTTCCCGGGGGCAGGATCCATCCGCCGCGAGCTGCTCAGCAAGCAGCTGCTTAGCCCGCTCCGCGCCTGCCGGGTCAAGGGAATAGTGGACCCACTTCCCATCCCTGCGTCCCTGCACGATCCCCGCATCGCAGAGGATCTTCATATGGTGGGACAGGGTGGGCTGGCTGATATGCAGGTCGTCCAGCAGCTTGCAGGCACATTTCTCCCCGCTGCGGAGCAGCTCCAGAATCTGCAGCCGGTTTTCATCGCAAAACGCTTTGAACACCCTGGCGGTTTCCCGGTATGACGAATCCACTTGCCTCACCTCCCAGGTTCTTTCTGTGACCCAGTATAGGTGATAAATTGAAAAATGTCAATATGTTTTTTAAAAAATTCTGCCGCCATGGGCAGCGTGGGAAGTTTTTTCCGAATTGCCGCAAATTTTTTTGAAATCCATGCAATGGAACCGGATTTTCTCCGACTATAGGATTGAACCCAATTCAAAAGAAAACGGAGGTGTTTGCAATGGAAGATTCCCGGATCGTGGATCTGTATTTCGCCCGGGATGAGCAGGCCATTCAGGAAACGGAATCCAAATACGGGGGCTATTGTTATTCCATCGCCTACAACATTCTTACAAACCGGGAAGACGCGGAGGAAAGCGTCAGCGATACGTATCTGGCAGCCTGGAAGGCCATGCCGCCCACCCGGCCCTCCCTGCTGGGGGCGTTTCTGGGGAAGATCACCCGGCGGCTGTCCATCGACCGGTGGAGAAAGCGCAATGCCTACAAGCGCACCGGCGGCGAGATGGTGCTGGCCCTGGAGGAGCTGGACCAGGTGACCGGCGATTCCGAAAGCCCGGAGGCAGCGGTCACCCGGAAGGAGCTGGCCGCCAGTCTGAACCGCTATTTCAGTTCCCTGCCGGTCACAGAGCGGAGCGTCTTTCTGTGCCGGTACTGGTACCTGGACTCCATTGCCCAGATCGCGGAGAAAACCGGCTTTTCCACCAGCAAGGTTGCCTCCATGCTCCACAGGATCCGGGGCAATCTGAAAAAGCAGCTTGCAAAGGAGGGCTTATTATGACCAAAGAGTTTCTTTTGGACGCCATCGGAGACGCAAAGGGCAGCTACATATGGGAAGCCCAGCAGTTAAGAAGCGGAAAAACAGCCTCCGCGGAGCGCAAACAAAGGATCAGCCCCCGGAAGCTCTGGCTTCTGGCGGCAGTGATCGGGCTGCTGGTCCTGTCGGTCACCGCCTGCGCGGTGGTCTATGCCCGGATCCATATGAATGTGGTACAGCACAACAGCGTAACGGAGCCGCCAAATTCTGACGAGGCCCATGCTCCCCAGAGTGCTGCCGTGGACGTGCTGACCGCCTGCTACCCCCAGGCATTGCCGGAGGGGTATCACATTCTGTCCGGCACTCCGCTGAATCACACCTCCCGGAATATCTGCTACCAAAATGACCGGGGGAACACCATTCACTTCTGCATCTCCACGGAGCAGGATTACAGCCAGGAGGTTCTGACTCCCCCTGTGGAGGAGGAACGCCTGGAGATTTCCGGTCAGGAAGCCACGCTGCGGACCTCCGGAGCCGGTGGGCGGCAGCTGGCCTGGCACAATACCTCCGACGGCTACTATGCCGCCCTGATTACGGAGGATTCCCAGGTGGATCTGGCCGCCATGGCGCAGAGCGTCGGCCCCGGGGAAGCGCTGCCGCTGTCGTTCCTGTACCACCGGGGGCAGCTGTGGGATGCCTGGTATCCCCAGCAGCTGCCGGAGGGCTACCGCTGCACGAATGTGAACCCGGTGGCTGACGGGGCGCAGAGCATTCAGTTTACCAACGACGGCTCCGGCTATGTGGACTATCATATTTCCACGGTTCGGGACTATCTGAGCATGATCACGGATCCGCCCCATGACAGCGTCCAATGGGAGGACTTGACCGTGGCGGGGCAGCCGGCAAAGCTTATGACCCTGGAATCCGGGCAGCGCATTCTGTTCTGGGAAAATGAGGCCGAGGGCTTCTATGCCATGCTGGAAACCCAGGACGGGACAGTGGATCTGACCGCCATGGCGGAAAGTGTCGGCCCGGGGGAGCCGCTGGAATTATCTTCCTCCTGGCTGGGGCCGGATTACACCATCGAGATGGATCAGGAGGGCTCCGGCTATGTCCAGTGGGAGCCTGTGTATCCCCAGACGCTGCCGGAGGGCTATTTCGTAAGCTTTGTCAGCGACCCGGCCTATGGAGAGCAGTCTATCCGCTATGAGAACGGCGAAGACGGGTGGATCTACTATACCCTTTACTTCCGCCTGGGCCAGTGGGGCAGGCAGTTCGACGGCATGGGTCAGCCGGAGCAGGTGGACATCAACGGACATGTGGGCTACCGCTCCGGAAATTCGCTGGTCTGGACCGATGAAGCCCGGGGCTTCGGATTTGCCTTAAGCGCCGGCGAAGGGGTGGACGTGCTGGCGGTGGCGGAGAGCGTCGGCCCCGGCCCGGCGCTGCGCCCCACCAACGCGGACAAGACGGAAAAAGCCCTTCAGCAGCTGGGCGATTATCGGATCACCGCCCTGCCGGAGGGCATGGTGGAAGACGGTCTGACCGGTTGTCCGCTGGAAGACGGCGGCGGCTGGTATTCCTACGTGCGCCGGTGGTATATCAGCACGAAAACCAACGCGCAGATCTATTTCGAGTATGAAAGCTACATTACGGATCCCGGCGATTGTCCCACGGTGGAGGAACTGCTGGACATGTTCATCAGGGAAGGCGGCAATCCGGTCCGGATGGTGACCATCAACGGCTGCAGCGGCGCTTCCCTGGAGGACGATTCCGGGGCCTGCGTGGTGTGGCTGATCGGGGAGCCTGCCAAGGGAACGATGTTCCGGCTGCTCAGCTCGGATTTCTCCGCCGGGGAGCTTCTGAAGCTGGCGGAAAGCGTGCAGAAGGAAGCGTTTTGAAACGCAAAAGACTCCCCCCCCCGCTGGCAGCTCTTTTGTTTTCAATGTCCAGTAAATGATCGTTTATCTTCGTTGGTTGCAGTGGCGCGTCAGCGCCCATGGCTTCCCCCGGGGGGAAGCTGGCATGAAAATCCGCTCTTCGGAA
>CAMFFO010000191.1 GCA_945949735.1 uncultured Clostridia bacterium
GTCATGGGCTCCAGGATGCTGCCGGCGGGGAGGGTCACGTTGCCGCTTTCGTCGGGGACGAACATGATGGTCAGCGTTTTGACGCCCTTTTCGTCATAGCTCTCCCGCACCCAGCCCGCGAATTTCTTGCCCTCGGGGGCGGAGATAATGGGGGTGGTGAGGGAGGTGGCGTCGTTGGCAACGAAGCCGGTGGTCAGCACTTCCTCGCCGTTTTTGAAGGTCAGGCGCACCTCGCCCACAGGCTTGGTTACGTCTTCGTTGGTCATGTCATAGGCGATCCAGGAGCTGCCCTGCTTCTTAAAGAACAGGGTGGTATTCACCGGGAACTGCTTGATGGTGCCGTCCGTACGGGTCACATCCAGATTCATGCCCACCCGGACGGAGAACAGCTCGTCCGTATACCGGCAGTAGCCGCTGATTTTCTCATCGGAGAATTCCGCGCCGTTGTTCTTCTGGGTCCACCAGATCTCGCTCTTGACAATGGTATTGTAGATGGAGGAGCCGGAGTCAAAGTACTTGGCCACGTCCCGGGAGCTGGCCTTCTCGATCATGAAGAGGGCGTAGGTCTCCACCGCCTTGAGGGCCACGTTCTTCTCGTCCTCGCCGATGGTGTTGGCAACGGTCTGCTCGGTAAAGGTGGCGGTTTCGGGATCGTAGCTGACATCCATTTCGTTCCCGGCGCCATCCTTCACGGTGACGGAAGGCACGGCCATAAGGCCCGTGATCTCCTGGACGCAGGTGCGGATGCCGGTGGTGCCCATGGGCAGGTATTTCTCGGCAATGGTGGTGGAGGTCTGGATGGTGAAGCTGTCGTCCAGGGCTACGCCGTTGACATAGGCCGTATGGCCGTCCATCTTCTCGATGCGGAAGCTCTCCTGCCGCTGGAAGAACAGCTCAATTTCTCCCAGCTGCCAGTTGGGAATGTCGGTGACGGAGCCGCTTTCGCCCTCCAGGGTGAAGGTAGCCACCTTTTCGTCCCCCAGCTTGACAATGTACTTCTTGTTGCCGGAGAGGCCCGCGGAGGTTTCCATGTAGCTCGTTTCCTTGCCCTGGGCTTTGTCCTCCATGTAGGCAACATATTCTTCCTTGCCCTCGTAGGCGGTGTCCTCAATGCCCGCGGCATCGTACAGCGCGCCCCAGTCGGGGCTGCGGAACAGGGTATCGAATACCTCCTGGCATTTGGTGGTGGGCTGAGCCGCCTCATAATCCGTCAGCCAGTCCCGGAGCCAGGTGAGCCCCATATAGGTGGCCACGAAGAACATAAAAATGAACAGGAAATACAGCGTATAGAAGATCACACCGCCAAGCCGGGGCCCTCTGCGGCGGGGCTCCTCCTGGGGCGCGGCGGGGGGCTGGGGAGCCCGGCGCTGCTGCCTGGCGGGAGCCTGGGCCGGAACGGATTCCCGGACGGGCGCAGCCTGGCGGCTTGCCTTGGGACGCTGGCCGATGATGTCCTGCTCCGCGGCGGGACGGGGGGCGGGAGTGGAATTGCGCTGGGCGATGATCTCATAAATATCGGAGCTGCCGCCCTTATTCTTGGAGCCAAATTTTCCCTGATACATGGCTTACCCCTCACTTGCGGGCCGAACCATCCAGAAGTTCGGCATTTTTCTGGGCTCGGCCTGGATGACGGAATAGGTGTTCATCATCCGAACCTCGCCTGCTTCGCCGTAGCGGCCGTAGGTATCCCGGTAGAGCATGACGGAGGAGGAGCCGCCGTCCATGTTGCAGGCATTGACCGCGCCGTACTCCAGCATGATGTCGATGATGTCGGCATAGGTGCCGCCCAGGGAACCGGCCTGGCGGCCGTCAATGCACAGGAAGATCACCGCGCCGTCGGCCCGCTGGCCCAGGGCGGTTCGGGGATTGTAGCCGGAGGCGGAGTTATAAGCCTCCATGCTGACCTCGCCGTTCATAATCAGCACCGGGCCGAAGCAGCAGCCGTCCCGGATCTTCAGCTCCATGGCCTTCTCGGCGGTCATGGTCTTGGCTACCACCATGATGTTGTCCTCGTTAAAGCCCACGAAGCCCTCCTCCGGGGCCTTGCCGGAGTTCCAGCGCACCTGGCCCCCGGCGATGACCAGACCCTCGGGGGTGCTGCCCACCTCGGGGCCGGCGGTGCCGTTGTCGAAGAAGGCGCCGGCGTTGACGGCGGCGATGGCGCCCTCGGTCTCAATGACCTCGGTGATCCGCTTGCCGGGAACGTTCCGGGAGAAGCTGCCGCTGGTGGAGGTGGCCATATACACCTGGGAGGGGTCCCGGATGACCATGATGTGGGCGTTGTAGGTCTTGCCTTGGATGTCCTCCACATAGATGCCGTCGGGGTAGTTCGCCCACTCGTCGGTGGAGGCCATGGATCCGGTCTGGATCACCACCTGGGAGGTGTCCGTCACCTCGTCGGGCAGCTCCGCGTCCACGTTCTTGCGGATCTCGGCCACGGTTTCCTCGTCCATGAACAAGCCCGGCACCCATTTGGTGGCGCTGGCCTCGGTCAGGGACATGGTCAGAATCTTCCGGGCGGCGGGGGAGGGGCCGTTGAACACCAGGTTCAGTACCAGGCACAGGGCGGCCACGGCGAGAATGATCACCGTGAACACCAGCAGGAAAAACCGGCGGATGATCCGGCCCAGCAGGCCGCTTTTTTTCTTTTTCTTCGGCGCGGGCACACTCTCCCGGGGCTCGGGGCGGCGGGAGCCGCGATAGGTTTCATTCATATCAGATACCTCTTACTCGGATTTTTGCGGCGCGAAAACCCACCGCTGCTGGATGGTAAAGCTGACGACGAAGAGCACGGTCATCACCAGAATGTGGATCAGCGTCCGAAGCCCCGCCTGACTCTCGGCGATGTGAAACAGGGAGTAGAGTCCCAGATTCAGCAGCCACTGCGCCAGAAGCTGGGGGATGGCCAGGGCGTAGTAGCGGAGCATGGAGCGTGCAGTGCTTACCTTTGCCCGGAACACCAGCTTCTTGTTCATGAAGAAGTTCAGCAGGGAGGAAACCACCCGGGCTCCCGCGGTGGCCACGGCGCTGAGAACCGGATCCATCAGGATGCCGCCGAGAAGCCTGGACAGCAGGTACACCATGCCGGAGTCCGCCGCGAAGCATACAAGAGAGCTGGCGGTGTAGCGGAAGAAATGGGCCAGGATCAGCTTGTAGATCCGCCAGGAGTCGGAAATGACCCGGAAGTGGGAGCTTTTGTTCTCCTCAATGTACACGGTGCGGATCTTTACCTCGTCAAAGGGGATGCCAAAGTTCTTGAAGGCCAGCAGCATATTGGTTTCGTACTCGAACCGGTCGCCGTAGACCTCATTCAGGGTGGGAAGGTACTTGATGGGGATGGCCCTGAGGCCCGTCTGGGTGTCGGAGATGGTCATGCCGCAGAAGATTTTGAACACCAGCGAGGTGGTGTGGTTGCCGAACCGGCTCCGGGAGGGCACATCCGGCAGCGTAAAGTCCCGGCAGCCAAGAATCACATGGTTTGACGCCAGCATGGCCTCGGTACACGCCCGGGTGTCGGCGGGGTGGTGCTGGTTGTCCCCGTCCACGGTGACTACGCCCAGGCTGTCCGGCCGGTTTTCCAGAACGTAGGTAAAGGCGGTTTTCAGCGCCGCGCCCTTGCCCCGGTTGACCTCGTGGCGGAGCAGATGGATTTCCGGATGCAGCCGGGCAGCGTCCTCAAAATAGTGGAGATTTTCCGGTTTGCTGCCGTCGTTGACCAGGATGATGTCGGAAAAGCCGTATTCCAGCAGGCCGTCAATGACGGCGGTGAGCTTCTCGTCCGGATCCAGGGAGGGCAGAACAACAGATACATTCGATAGATCACTCATAATGCTTCCTCGTTTATCCCTTAGGGTATTGTTCCTCATAGTAACGTCACTATACTATATCACAGATTTGGCAATTTGCATAGCATTTTCCGCAAATTTTAAGGCAACACCGCATAATTCGGCAAGGAAGCTCAGCGAGAGATTTTGTGCCAGTTCAAAGTTTCAAAAACGGGGGAATACTGTATGTATTTCCCGTTTTTGGAACTGCAGAAATGGCGCAAAAGATCCGCTGAGATCCGCAGACGCAATTGTGCGGTGTTGCCTTAAGAATTGTGTCGAGGAAAAATCCGGGAAAGCCCCTGCCGCTTGACAGTGAGGGAGGGGTGTGGTAGATTTAGGATAGATTGGGAAATTGGTGTTTGTCGCTGCGTGTCAAAGTTTCCTGTCATTGCGAGACCAGTGCGCACACCACTTAAGCGCACTGGTTCGCAATGACAGCATTTATTAAGTGCGCACTTTCAAACACCAATTTATCTTATAATGCCCTCTGTTGGGGGGATTGGGGTGTATTGTAATGAAGAAAACAGGAAAGGGCAGTCGGTTTTGGATTGCCCTGGTGATCTTCAGCCTCACGGGTCAGGTGGCCTGGGTGG
>CAMFFO010000192.1 GCA_945949735.1 uncultured Clostridia bacterium
TTACAAACACCAATTTATCGCACGCATACTTCGAACAGCGGCATATGCTTCTTTTTTATGATACCTCTTTTTTGGGGCGAAGTCAAGCACTATACACAAATATTCCTTACAGAAACTGTATGTTTTTATCGAATAATAACAATTATTCATGCCCTGACCGGTGGAATTCGGTCAGGGCATTGCATTTTATTCGGTTTCCAGAAGCTCCCGCGCCGTTTCCAGTTGGACATCCTCCTCTGTGGGAAGGGTTCCGTAATAGATTTTCCAGCGGGTGTCCTCGTCCACTTCCACGACCCGATCCGGGGTCACGCCTACGTCCGCCAGGCTCTGCCCGTTGGGTGTGAAGTACTTGCCCACAGACAATCCCACGGCAGAGCCGTCGGAAAGAGGCAGCGTATTCTGGAAGTATCCCTTGCCGCAGGTTTTCTGTCCCACGACCACAGCCCAGTCATATTCCCGCAGTGCGGCGGCGAAGAACTCGGCGGCGGAGTAGGAGTCCTGATTGACCAGCACCGCCATGGGAAGCTCCAGACAGTCCGCGTCGGAGGTGTCCACGCGCTCCCGTCCGGCGTAATCCACCGTCCGGAACAGTTCTCCTTCCGGAAGCAGGTAGTCCAGAATCTTCACCATTTCGTCGGCATATCCGCCCGGGTTTCCCCGAACGTCAAAAATCAGCCCCTCAGCCCCCTGTGCCAGCAAGGCTTCAATGGCGGCAATGGTCTCCTGAGCGCAGCGCTGATCAAAATTCTCGATGCGAACCAGGCCGACATGATTGTCCAGCATGGAGAAGGTAGCCACAGGAACCTCGATCCTGCGTCGCTCCACCGAGAACGTCTCCTCCCGGCCGTCCCGGGAGAGCGTCAGGCTCACCCATGTGCCCTCCTCTCCCCGAACCAGATTTCGAACCTCGGTGGTGCTCATACCGGCGATCCGGGTCTGCTCCACGGCAACCAGCGTGTCCCCGACCAGAATGCCGGCCTCCTCCGCAGGGCCTCCACGGGTCACATCCACAACCAGCAGCCCCTGGGACTCCTCCGTCAGCTGGATGGTGATCCCCACACCCACAAAGGCGTTGGCAACCTGCTCCTGGTATGCCTCATATTCATCAGCGGGGATGTAGTAGCTCCACCGATCCCCCAGGGAGTCCACCATGGCCTCCGCCGCGGCGTCCTCCATGGCTACCCGGTCGCTGTCCCCAATAAATCGTTCCAGGATCAGGCTCTCCAGCTGATCCAGCTTTGAAGTCCCGGTTTTCGGCGCTGCCAGGCTCAGGGTTACCACGGCAGCCAGCGCGGCCACCAGGATATGGGACAGGGTCAGCAGGATTTTCTTCTTCATGAATTACCACCTCATGCAAACCATCCCACAGCCAAGGGCTGTGGGATGCAAAAATATTTCGCAAGTCCCAACCATGGGAGACAGGGATAAACTGGTGTATAGGTTATCGGCTTTAATAAGCTGCACAGCAAATTGGTGTTTGTCGGGCTAAAATAGAACCTGTCATTGCGAACCAGTGCGCTTAAGTGGCGTGGCAATCCCCCGGTTAGAAGGAAAATGTACCGAATAGTGCCCGGAGGATCAGAAGATGCTGCGATTTTTGGTGGTAATCGTAACCTGGTTCCTTTCAACCGGGGGATTGACACGCCAGTGTGCGCACTGGCTCGCAATGACAGATAATTTTGGACGCGAAGCGACAAACACCAATTTACACCGCTGTGAAAGGACGGATTAATAAAGGCTCACATAGCTCGCCGGGTTCACATAGGCTCCGTTGTAGGCAATGCCGAAGTGCAGATGGTAGCCGGTAGCGATGCCGGAATTGCCCACATAGCCGATGAGCTGGCCGGCAGAAACGGTCTGGCCGGAGGACACAACATAGTTATTCAGGTGCATATAGATGGATGAGTACCCATCCAGATGATTGATGGTCACATAGTAGCCCGCCGCGCTGGTGAAGCCCGCAACCGTCACCCGACCCGCCCGGCTGGCGTAAACCGGGGTGCCCTGGGGAGCCGCCAGATCTACGCCCTGGTGGTATGTAGACGCGCCGGCGGTGGGGGACACCCGGTAGCCGAAGGGGCTGGTGAGCTTGACATAGCTGCAGGGGACGAGCCAGCCGGAGCTGGCAGAGCTGCCGCCGGGGCTGGTGCCGGAGTTTCCGGAGTTGGTGCCGGAGCTGCCGTTGGTGCTGCCGCCCTCCGCAGGCGCGGAGGTCTCCGGGGGAACGGTAGTATAGGTCGCCATGTACGCCAGCCATTCGGCCAGCTTGGTTTCGTTGTATTCCTGCTCCTTGGCGGCAATGTCATCGAGCAGCTGGTTTTTCATCTCGGAGTACTCCAGCTCCAGGGCCTTCAGCTCGTCCGCCTTGGCCAGCAGCTCCAGCAGCAGGGCGTCCGCTTCCGCCTTTTTTTCATCCAGCTGGGCCTGGGCCACATCCAGCTCATCCTTGGTCAGTTGGAGTTCCGCTTTTTCCACCTCCAGCTGATCCTGGGCCTCCTCCACCGCCTGGGCAGCCTGATCCAGCTCCTCCAGCCGCCGCTGATCGGAGGCGGCGATCTCCTCCACCATGTTCAGCCGGTCCAGCAGATCGGAGAAATCATTGGCCTTGAAGAGCACCTCCCAGTAGCTGAGGCTCCCCTCCTCCTCCATGGTGCGGATGCGGATCTTGTTCTCCTCGCTGAGCTGGTCAAACCGCTCCTGGGCTCCGTCCAGTTCATCCTGCTTGTCCGCGATGAGGATATTGAAGGCGGCGATCTGCTCGTTGATGTTGATGATCTGGGCGCTGAGCAGGCCGATCTCCTGGTCGATCACATTCTTTCTGGCCACGATGTCGGCGATCTCGTTCTCATTCTTTTTGTAATCGTCCTGAACCTGCTTGATCTGCTCCTCAATTTCCTGTTTCTGGGCCTTCAGCTCGTTGATCTGCTTGCGGATCTCGCTGGAAGAGGCCGCGCTGGCACGGGTGGGCAGCAGGCCGATGATCAGGGTCAGCAGCATCACTGCCGCCATGATCCCTGCCAGGATGGATACAAGACGTTTGCGATTGTTCATAAGCTACTCCTTTTTGCGTGGGAGGGCGTCACCGGTAGATGTACGCCAAGGGGTTTACATAAGTTCCTGCGTAAGAAATGCCGAAGTGCAGATGGGGGCCGGTGGAGAGTCCGGTGCTGCCCACATAGCCGATCAGCTGTCCCTGGGCCACGGTCTGTCCCGCGGAAACCACATAGCGGGTCATGTGCATATAGACGGAGGAAAACCCGTCCAGATGGTTGATGCTCACATAATAGCCCGCGCCTCCCGCCTGATAGGCGGCGGTGGTCACCTTTCCGGCACGGGTAGCATAGATGGGGGTTCCTGTAGGGCAGGCCATATCAATGCCGTTATGCATCCGGTAGACACCCAGCACCGGATGCAGCCGGTTGCCGAAGGGACTGGTCAGGGTGTAATTCGACACCGGGGTCACCCAGGTGGCGTCGGAGGGGGGTGCGGTGCCCATAGCAGCCAGCTTCGCCAGGTATTCGTCGTACTGGGCCTCCTTCAGCTCCTTCTCCTTCTGGGCGATCTGCTGCATCAGCTCGTCCTGGGCCGCTTCGGATTCATCCAGCAGGATCTGGAACTCCTCCTGCCTGGCGATCAGATCCCGCAGGAGCTCGTCCGAATCATCCCGGCGCTCCTCCAGAGTCTGCTGGGTCAGGGCAAGCTCCGCGCGGCTCGTCTCCAGCTCCTGCAGGTTCTCCTCCATTTCCAGGCGGGTTTTCTCCACCATGGCGGATGCCAGTTCCATTTCCTTCAGCCTGCGCTGGTCGGCGGCGGCAATTTCCTCCACTATGTTCAGGCGGTCCAGCAGATCCGTAAAACTGGTGGCCTCAAAAAGCACCTCCCAGTAAGAAATAGTTCCCGCCTCCTCCATGGCCTGGATCCGCTGCCGGTTCTTCTCGCTCAGATCATCCAGCAGGCTCTGGGACACCTCCAGCTGCTCCTGGGTATCGGCAATCAGCTGGGCGTAGGCAGACACCTGCTCATTGATGTTGATGATCTGCTCATTCAGCAGCACAATTTCCTGGTCAATGGCGTCCTTCTGATCCACCAGCTGCTGAATCTCGCTGGCGTTGGCGTCATACCGACTGCGGATGGCGTCGATCTGGGCCTGTATCTGGGAATTTTCCGCTTTCAGATCCTGAATCGCCTCCTTGATCTCGCTGGAACTGGCCGCCCGGGCGGAGCCTGGAACCAGCCCCAGCAGCAGCGCGGCGGCGATCCCCAGCGCAATCAGGGAACGAATCGATTTGCGATGTTTCATAACGGTCTCCAAATGTTGTTTCTCTCAGACGGAACGATAAATTGTTGTTTGAAAAATAATGCTGTCATTGCGAGACCAGTGCGCACACTGGTCGTGGCAA
>CAMFFO010000193.1 GCA_945949735.1 uncultured Clostridia bacterium
TTCAAAGCTCCCATAACGCGCTGAAACCGGCGCATGGATCCCCGGACGCAAGGGTACGGCGCGGCCTTAGATTACTTGGCAATCTGGCCGAAACCGACGGGAAGGGTTTTTCCTGTCGGTTCCCCGCAGACGCCTGACAAACACCAATTCAGACTATCAGCTAAATAAATTAGTGTTTGAAGTTTTGGGACACATCATATTTCGGCCGTAGGGGCGGCTATTAGCCGCCAGAAACGTTCCGGTTTTTGAGCATTTTCGGATAAAACGGACATTTCCGTAGTCGTTAGGTTGCGGGCGGCTGATAGCCGCCCCTACGATAACAAATTACCAAACAACAATTTATCGCACTTACATCTTCTCCGGGGCGGAGAAGGCCAGAAGGTCGATGCACTGCTCCAGGACGCGCTTGGCAAGGCCGATGAGGGCGATGTAGCCCGCCTGCAACGCTTTGTCCTCCTCGCCAAGGATCCGGGTCTCGTGGTAGAACTTGTTCACCGCCCCGGCCAGCTCATAGATATAGGCGCAGATCAGGTTGGGGGCGGAGGAATTGAGGGCGTTTTCCAGGGTGGGCGCGAGCTTCGTAATGGCGATCATCAGATCCTTGGCGAAGGGGTTGGCAGGCTCCTGAATGGGAAGGTGCTCCCAGGGGCCGTATTTGGCCAGGATGGACTTCACCCGGACGATGGTATAGAGGATATAGGGGCCGGTGTTTCCTTCAAAGGCGGCGAACCGCTCCATATCGAAGTTGTAGTCCTTGGTGGGCTGATTGCTCAGGTCGCCGTATTTCAGGGCGGCCATGGCGATCTTGGCCGTGGTGGCCTCCACCTCATCGTCCTCTACGATTTTGTTCTCCACCACCTTGGCCCGGACAAAATCGGTCATATCGGCGATCAGCTGCTCTAAGCGCAGGACGCCGCCGTCCCGGGTCTTGAAGGGCTTGCCGTCGCTGCCGTTCATGGTTCCGAAGCCCACGTGCTCCAGCTCCACGTTCTCCGGCACGATGCCCGCCTTCCGGGCGGCCCGGAACACCTGCTCAAAGTGCAGGTTCTGCCGCTTGTCGGTGACGTAGAGCACCTTGTCCGGGTGCCAGTCCCGCATCCGCTGCACTAAGGTGGCAAGGTCGGTGGTGGCGTAGATGGCGGAGCCGTCGGACTTCACCAGAATGCAGGGAGGCATCTCCTTCCTGTCGCCCTCCTGGGCCACGGGGATGACCCAGGCTCCCTCGGACTGCACGGCAATGCCCCGGTTCTTCATGTCCTCCACCATGGCGGGGATATAGGGATCGGCATCACTCTCGCCCAGCCACTTTTCAAAGTGAACGTCCAGGTTGTCATAATTCTTTTTCAGGTCGGCCACGGACACATTCATGATGTGCTGCCACAGCGCCCGGTAGCCCCGGCGGCCCTGCTGCAGCTCCAGGGTTGCCTGGTGGGCCTTGTGGGAGAATTCAGGGTCGGCCTTCTTCGCGGAGGCGGCGGGGTAAATCTCCTCCAGATCGGAAACGGTGAAGGGGGCCTCGGCGGGGTAGTCGCCTGTAAAGCTGTCGTCAAAATAGGGAAGCTCCGGCTCCCTCTCGGAAAGCTCCGCGATAATCAGGCCCATCTGCAAACCCCAGTCGCCCAGGTGTACATCCCCAATGGCGTTGTAGCCCATAAACTTATACAGCCGCTTCAGGCTCTCGCCGATGATGGCGGGGCGCAGGTGGCCGATGTGCAGGGGCTTGGCCACGTTGGCTCCGCCGTAGTCCACCACAATGGTCTTGCCCTGGCCGGTCTTTTTCACGCCGAAGTCCCGGGCGGTGCGCATTTCCTCCAGATAGCTCTGAAGGAAGCTGCCGGAGAGCTTCAGATTGATGAAGCCCGGCATGACGGCCTCCACCAGGTCATAGTCCTTCGCGTCCAGCTTCTCCGCCACGGCCCTGGCGATCTGGATGGGGGCGCATTTGTACTGCTTGGCGGCGGCGAGAGCGCCGTTGCACTGGTACTCGCACAGGTCGGGCCGGTTGGACACGGTGACCCGGCCGAAGGAGTGGTCGTAGCCCGCGTCCGCGAAGGCCCGCTGCATCTTTCCTGTAATAATATCCAAAATCTTTTCCATTTCTCAATTCTCCTGAAAACGTATGTCATCCCGAGCAAGCGAAGCGCGTCGAGGGATCTTCGCACTTCCTCAAGGAATGCAGATTCATAAATGCCGACACTTACCCACTTCATTTTCCTGTGCAGGAAATCAGGTGCCAAGATCCCTCGACTTCGCTCGGGATGACAGGTTGGATAGCAGGTTAGTCCCACGTTTCGGACAGGTCTATCCACTGAGGATTCATAGTCCGGATCAATGCTTCCTTCTTGCTTCGGCTCCACTTTTTGAGCTGTTTTTCCCGGGAAATCGCGCTGTAAACATCGTTTGTGTGCTCATAGTACACAAGCTTGTGGACATTGTACTTCTTTGTAAATCCGTCTGCCAGACCGTTCCGGTGTTCATAGAGCCTGCGGGGAAGATTGCTTGTAACGCCGATATACAGAACAGAATCACACCAATCGGCGAGAATATAGACGAAGTACATCCCGTATTCCTCCCCATCGTACAGCAGTTGGGTGCCAAGATCCTTCGGCGCGCTTCGCTTGCTCAGGATGACAGCGGTTTACTTCTCCTTCTGTTGCTCCATCCAGTAGAGGTATTCGTCATAGGTGCCGTAGCGGTCTACGATGGTGCCGTCGGGCTGGAAGGCGATGACACGGTTACAGACGGACGACAGCATTTCGTGGTCGTGGGAGGCAAGCAAAACCACCCCGGGGAAGGCTTCCAGGCCCTTGTTCACCGCCTGGATGGACTCCATGTCCAGATGGTTGGTGGGCTGATCCAGCAGCACCACATTGGCGCCGGAGAGCATCATTTTCGAGAGCATACACCGCACCTTCTCACCGCCGGAGAGGACGTTCACGTGCTTGAACACATCCTCGCCGCCAAAGAGCATCCGGCCCAGGAAGCCCCGGAGGTACACGTCGTCCTTCTTGGCGGAGTACTGCCGCAGCCAGTCCACCAGCTCCTCCTCGTTGCCCTCAAAGTAGGCAGAGTTGTCCTTCGGCAGGTAGCTGCGGGAGGTGGAAACGCCCCACTTGACGCTGCCCTCATCGGGCTGGAGCTCTCCCATGAGGATCTGAAACAACGCGGTCTGGGCCAGCTCATTTTCGCCCACGAAGGCGATCTTATCGGTGCGGCCCACATTGAAATAGACCTTGTCCAGCAGCTTCACCCCGTCCACCGTGACGGAGACGTCCTTTACGGTGAGCACGTCCTTGCCCAGCTCCCGCTCCGGCTGGAAGCCCACGAAGGGATACCGGCGGGTGGAGCAGGGCATTTCCTCCACGGTCAGCTTGTCCAGGAGCTTCCGGCGGGCGGTGGCCTGCTTGGCCTTGGACTTGTTGGCGGAGAAGCGCTGGATAAAGAGCTGCAGCTCCTCGATCTTCTCTTGATTCTTCTTGTTCTTGTTGCGGATCATGGCCTGAACCATCTGGGAGGATTCATACCAGAAGTCGTAGTTGCCCACGTACATCTTGATCTTGCCGTAGTCGATGTCCACGGTGTGGGTGCAGACGGTGTTCAGGAAGTGGCGGTCGTGGCTCACCGCGATGACCATGCCGGGGAAGTCTAAGAGGAAGTCCTCCAGCCAGTTGATGGCCTCGATGTCCAGGTTGTTGGTGGGCTCGTCCAGCATGACGATATCGGGATTGCCGAACAGCGCCTGAGCCAGCAGCACCTTCACCTTCAGTCTGGGGTCGGTGGCGGCCATCAGGTCATAGTGCATATCCGTGGGAATCCCCAGGCCCTGGAGGAGCCGGGACGCATCGGACTCCGCCTCCCAGCCGCCCATTTCGGCGAACTCCGCTTCCAGGTCGGCAGCCCGGAGGCCGTCCTCGTCGGAGAAGTCGGGCTTTTCGTAGATGGCGTCCTTCTCCTTCATCACGTCATAAAGATGCTGGTTGCCCATGATGACGGTGTCCAGGATGGTATATTCGTCGTAGGCGTTCTGGTTCTGCTTCAGCACGGAGACCCGCTTCCCCGGATCCACGGTGACGGAGCCGGTGGTGGAGTCCAGGTCGCCGGTGAGGATCCGCAGGAACGTGGACTTGCCCGCCCCGTTGGCGCCGATGATGCCGTAGCAGTTGCCCGGCAAAAACTGCAGATCCACCTGCTGGAACAGCCACTGACCGCCGAACTGCATTCCTAAGTTGTTGACTGTGATCATGTTGTACTCCTTATATCAATAATGAATTTACGGGAAAGGATTGTAAATTGTTGTTTGTCGAGATGCCACCGTAGGGGCGGATATTATCCGCCCGCAACCTTACCGCATTGATAGCACGCAC
>CAMFFO010000194.1 GCA_945949735.1 uncultured Clostridia bacterium
ACTCCGCTTCGCTCCGCTCAGGATGACAAGGTTTTCTGTTGTTTGGGGCTGCCCGGAAAACACCAATTTGTCTGTCCGAAATACAATCGCTTGATTGAGGATTCTGCTTATGGTTTTTTCCGGCGTTCCTTTTTTATATTATTTCCTTCCGGTGGTACTGATCGGATACTATCTCATGCCGGGAAGGTTCAAAAACGGGTGGCTGCTTGCCTCCAGTCTGGTGTTCTACGGCTGGGGAGAGCCAAAGCTGCTGGGGCTGATGGTGTTCACCATTCTGCTCTTCTACGGCTGCGGCCTGGCCATGGATCGGGCGGTAACCCGGCGGGGGAAGAGGCTGTGGCTGGCGGTTTCCGTGGTTATCAGCCTGGGTCTGCTGGGGATTTTCAAATACGCGGACTTCTTTCTCACGAGCTTCAACGCCCTGACGGGGCTGTCGGTGCCCTTGCTGCGGCTGGCGCTGCCGGTGGGCATCAGCTTCTATACCTTCCAGTGCCTCAGCTACACCATCGACCTGTACCGGGGAAACGCCCGGGTGCAGAAGAACATTGTGAATTTCGGGGCCTATGTGGCCATGTTCCCCCAGCTCATCGCAGGGCCCATCGTCCGGTATGTGGACGTGGAGCGGCAGCTGCGGCAGCGGCAGAACAGCTGGGAGGAAACCCGGCTGGGGCTGCGGCGGTTTCTGGTGGGCCTGGGGAAGAAGGTGATCCTGGCGGACAACTTCGCTTCCCTGTGCCGGCTCTACCGGGCGTCCGGGGAGCAGACGGTGGCGTTTGCCTGGATGTACGCCGTGGCCTTTACGCTGAACATTTACTTCGATTTCTCCGGCTACAGCGATATGGCCATCGGGCTGGGACGGATGCTGGGGTTCCGGTTCCCGGAGAATTTTCGCTATCCCTATATGAGCCGCAGCGTCACCGAGTTCTGGCGGCGATGGCACATGACCCTTGGGGGCTGGTTCCGGGACTATGTCTACATCCCCATGGGAGGCAACCGGGTCAGCCGGGGCCGCTGGGTTGTAAACATCCTGACCGTGTGGATGCTGACGGGGCTGTGGCACGGGGCGGCCTGGAATTTCGTGCTGTGGGGGCTGCTGTTCGCGGCGCTGCTGCTTCTGGAAAAGGTGCTGCCCCTGGACAGACTCCCCGGGGCGCTGCGGCACGGTTATGTGATGCTGGCTGTGGTGCTGAGCTTTGTGCTGTTCAACGCAGGAAGCCTTTCTCAGGCGGCGGGGGATTTTGGGAGCCTTTTCGGCCTGGCGGGACTGCCCCTGTGGGGAGCGGAGACCGGGTATTATCTTATGAGCTACGCGCCGCTGTTCGCGCTGGGGGTTCTGGGTTCCACGCCGCTGCCCCATGCGCTTGGGACGCGGCTGGAAAAAACGAAGCTGGGCGGACTGCTGGAGGCGGGGTTTCTGACCGGGCTGCTGCTGGTGTGCACCGCCTACCTCGTGGACGGCTCCTTCAGCCCGTTTTTGTATTTTCGGTTCTGACGGGAGAATGACAAATTGGTGTTTGTCGGGATGCCACCGTAGGGGCGGCTAATAGCCGCCCCTACGGTAGCAATGCAACGTGTTTGGAAATCTACAAACACCGATTCATCGATGAGACAAGACGAGGGAGGGAACTTGATGAACCGAAAAAGTCTTTGGGCTTTGGCGCCGGTGATTTTGTGGGCGGCGCTGGCGGTGGGGGCTTGGCTGCTGCCCGCGAAGGATATTTCCGTTTCCGAACGGCGGCCCCTGGCACAGATGCCGGACTTTACTGGGGAAACGGTGCTGAATGGCAGGTTTATGGCGGATTTTGAGAAGGCTTCCCTGGATCAGTTCCCCCTGCGGGACAGCTTCCGGCGGGTGAAATCCCTTTTTCACACCCTTTGCCTGGGGCAGAAGGACAACAACGGGATCTATCTGGCGGAGGGCGCGGCGGTGAAGCAGGAGTATCCGCTGAACGCAGTCTCTGTCCAGCACGCACTGAATCGGTTTGAACGGGTGTACCGGGACTATCTGGAGCCGGGGGGCTGCAGGGTATATGCCGCCATGGTGCCGGACAAGGGGTATTACCTGGCAGAGGAAAGCGGGCATCTGGCCCTGGACTACGCTCAGATGGAGCGGCTTCTTCGCGAGGGGATGCCCTGGGCGGAGTATGTGGACATCACCGGGAGCCTGACCGCCGGGGATTACTACCGGACGGACACCCACTGGCGGCAGGAGCGGCTGCTGGGCACGGCGGCCCTTCTGTGTCAGGTTATGGGGGCGGAGGAACCCCGGGAGGAGGATTTCCGGGCCGCGGCGCTGGAGGAGCCCTTCTACGGGGTGTACTACGGCCAGGCGGCGCTGCCCATGGAGCCGGACACGCTGTATGTGCTGGAAAGCGACCTGCTGGACGCTTGCACCGTGTACGACTATGAAACCGGAGCGGTGACCGGGGTCTACAGCCGGGCTGCCGGGAGCCGGGATCCGTACGATGTGTTCCTGTCCGGGGCCAAAGCGCTTCTGACCATTGAGAACCCCGGCGCGTCCACGGATCGGGAGCTGATTATTTTCCGGGATTCCTTCGGCTCGTCCCTGGCTCCGCTATTGGTGCAGGGCTACGCCAGGGTGACGCTGGTGGACATCCGGTATGTCAACCCCGGGATGCTGGGGCAGCTGCTGGAGTTCAACGGGCAGGATGTGCTGTTTCTGTACAGCAGTCTGGTACTCAACAACAGCTCCGCCATCAAGTAAGGACAGGGATAAAAAGGGAAGAACGATAAATTGGTGTTTGAAAAAATGCTGTCATTGCGAGACCAGTGTGCGCACTGGTTCGCAATGACAGGTAATTTGCAACGCAACCTTTCAAACACCAATTTATCGGTTCGCGTTGGTACAAAATTTCCCCCACGGCTTGGCCGTGGGGGACGTTTTATTGGGTGAGGTTTTGGATCCATTTGCCCCGCTTCAGCATGGATGCGCCGACGACGCATTTCAGGATCTCGGTCATCTGGCACAGGATGTACAGCGGCAGGATGGGAAGGCCCGCAAACCGGCTCAGGCAGTAGGCCAGGGGCACACAGACCACCCACATGAAGCAGCTGTCGAACAGGAAGGTTACAAAGGTCTGGCCTCCGGAACGGAGGGTGAAGTAGGTGGCGTTGGTATAGGCCATGAAGGGCATCATCACAGCCACCACCAGAATGATCTGGGTGGCCAGGCGGCGTACTTCGCTTGTGGTATTGTACAGCTGGGGGAAGGCCCCGGACAGGGAGGCCTCCAACGCTCCGAACACCACGCCGGAGGCCACGGAGATGGCCAGGAGCTTCCGGTTGGAATCCCGCACCTCTCCTTCGGGCAGACCCGCTCCCAGCATCTGGCCCATGAGAATGCCCACGGCATTGCCCATGGACAGGAATACCACGTTGGACAGATTGGACATGGTGGTGGCGATGTTCATGGCGGGAACCACGTCCAGACCGCAGGTGGAGTAGCACTGATTCAGAATGGCGATGCCGGTGGACCAGAGGAATTCGTTGACCAGCAGGGGCATTCCCTTCACCACAATACTGCCCAGGAGCTTGCCGGGGATGTAGGGCGAGCGGTAGGCGCCCCGGATAAAGGGCTTGCGCTCCGGATGCAGGTGGGTCCAGCCCGCCACCAGAATCAGCTCCACGAACCGGGAGACGACCGTGGCCAGCGCCGCGCCCTCCACGCCCATGGCGGGGGCGCCGAAGTGGCCGAAGATCAGCACATAATTCAGGAAGAGGTTTACGAACACCGCCGTGATACCGCCCACCATGGGCACCACGGTTTCCCCGGTCTCCCGGAGGGTGCCGGAGTAGGCGTTGCACAGGGCGAAGGGCAGAAAGCCCCAGATGATGATCCGCAGGTATTTGAGGCCGTACTCCATGGCCTTCGCGGCGGTGAGGGCATCCCCCTCGCCCTGAAGGTACAGCCCGATAAGCCCTTGGCCGCCCAGCAGGAAGATGGCCATGCCCAGGGCGGAAAGAAGCAGGCAGATGAACAGCTTGAACCGGAAGGTGTGGCGGACGCCCCGGTCGTCCTGGAAGCCGTGGAACTGGGCGGTGAAGATGCCCGCGCCGGAGCAGGCCCCAAAGACGCACAGATTAAAGACAAACACCAGGCCGTTGACAATGGACACGCCGCTCATAGGAATGGTGCCCACCTGGCCCACCATGATGTTGTCCAGAAGGGATACAAAGTTTGTAATGCCGTTTTGAATCATGATGGGGACGGCCACCCCCAGGACACGGCGGTAAAACGCCCTGTCCGCAAGCAATGGGTTTCGCATAATTACCTCGTGATGGAATTAAAATGGAAAGGGATGGGTGGCAAATTGGTGTTTGT
>CAMFFO010000195.1 GCA_945949735.1 uncultured Clostridia bacterium
AACCGGGGGATTGCCACGACCAGTGTGCGCACTGGTCTCGCAATGACAGCGTTATTTTCAAACAACAATTTACCGCAGAATGGTATGGCGAATCAGCCCTTCATCACCATCTGGCGCAGGGCGTAGCGGACCAGGTCCTCGGTGGAGGCGTTGGGATCCGCACCCTTGAGCGCGGCGCTGATCTCGGCGGGGGAGTAGCCCAGCTCCTGCAGCGCGGCGTGGGCCAGGGCGGCAGAGCCTCCCTGGGTGGGGGCGGCGGAGATGGGGCCGGTGGAGAAATCCAGCTCGGCGGCGCCGCCCAGCTTGTCCTTCAGCTCCAGGATAATCCGCTGGGCGATTTTCTTGCCCACGCCCTGGGCAGCGGTGAGCAGCTTCTCGTCCCCGGTCATGACGGCCAGGGTGAAGTTCTGGGGGCCGCCGGAGGACAATATCGCCATGGCGGCCTTGGGGCCCACGCCGTTGACGCTGGTCAACAGCTCAAAGCAGCGCTGCTCCTCCTTGCTGATAAAGCCGTAGAGGTCAAAGGCATCCTCCCGGATGGATTCGGTGATGTAGAGCCGGGCAGTCTGGTTCAGCTTCAGCTGCCCCGCGGTATAGGCGGTCACCCGGCAGCCGTAGCCCACCCCGCCGCAGTCAATGACCGCGAGCCCGGGCTCCAACACGGCCACAGGGCCGGAAACATAATAAAGCATGGCAGATCCTCACGAAACAGTATTTGAATTGGGGATTGAATTGACAATTGACAATTAACAATTGACAATTAAGGAATCCCTTCGGGATGATTTGAAAAACAGGCCGAAAACAGGTTGCTTTATTCCAAAGTCGAACCGTTTGTGAAAAAGAGAATTGTCAACTGTCAATTGTCAATTGTCAATTCGGCAAAGCCGCTTCAGCGGGGCTATTTCAGGTGGCGGGCAAGCAATGAGGTGCTGGAGCGGGCGTGGCACAGGGCGATGGCGATGGCGTCGGCGGCGTCGTCGGGCTTGGGAAGGGCCTCCAGGTGGAGGATCCGCTTGGTCATGTCCATGACCTGACGCTTGGTGGCGTTGCCGTAGCCCACCACGGACTGCTTGACCTGCATGGGCTTGTATTCGTATATGGGAACTCCCGCCTGCCGGATGGCGAGCAGGATCACACCCCGGCTCTGGGCCACGTTGATGCCGGTGGTCACGTTCTGGCCGAAGAACAGCTCCTCGATGGCCACGGCGTCGGGCTTGGCGGTTTCCAGAAGCTGCTGCATATCGTGATAGATGACCTCCAGCCGCCAGGAAAACTCCGTATTGGGGGGCGTGGTAATGGCCCCGCAGCGCAGCAGCCGGCAGGCTCCCGCCTGGGCCTCCACAATGCCAAAGCCCGTGATGCCGTAGCCCGGGTCAATGCCGAGAATGCGCATTAGAAACCTCCCCCCGCGATTTGCAGGATCTGCCAGATCACAAACAGGATCATGACCACCACGCCCACCCGGGCGGCCCAGACCTGCCAGGCGGGACGGGGGCTATAGCCCTCCTCCTCGGGGGTGGGGGACTCGGTATGTTCGTCCATGAATTTCACCTCGGGAGTATTGTAACACAAATGTTCCGGTTTTCCTACAACTATTTTCGCGGGGAGGGAGAAAGATAAATTGGTGTTTGGCGCATAGTTTCAAATATTTCAAAATGCTGTCATCCCGAGCGAGGCGAAACCGAGCCCAGGAATCTACGCATTTCGTTTCGCTTTGCAGACAATTCAGTGCAAGATCCTTCGACTGCGCTTCGCTTCGCTCAGGATGATAGCATTTTTGAACTGTTTAAAACTGTGCCATAAACAACAGAGGTCGGCATTAATTCCCAACGATAGCCGCCATTGTTCCATCTTCTTGCATTTCGCGAATTGCGTTGTTAATTGCAGCTTGAAGATCAGCGTTCGACTTAGATATGTACATTACAGATACAAAAGCCATTCCTTCTCCCAGATCCTCTGTGAACATCGGGTTCGACGCATATGCATACTCTAACCGCAACGGCTCATAATCCATGCCGATGAGGCAATCGACATTCCTGTCAATAAGTGAAGTAAGCAAGTTTGAGAATTCCATATTGACGAATTCCACTTTAAGCCCCAGTCGGTTTGCAATCTCGCACGCAATTTCAACTTCAATTCCAGCAGTATTTCCAGAATTATCAATGTATTCATAAGGATAACAATCGGCGCTTACGCCTACCACAAGCACACCTGCATTTATTGTCGGGGTGACTGTTTCGTTGTAATAATCAGGAACACTTTGTAAAATGGGTTTCTCTTCATACAAATCCATTATTTCTGCCGCTGGAATTGCAAGATTCAAATTCTGTCCATCAATATAGCTTCCACTTGTGATTCCTATAACTTCTCCGGAATCGTTAAGCAATGCGCCGCCGCTGCTGCCATGAGAAATTGCAGCGGTGAATTGAATCATATCAATACCGTCCTGATCTACAAAATTGCTAATTGTGCCTTTGGATATGGTATTTTTAAGACCTAGAGGGCTTCCAATTGCTACAACACTTTCACCCTTTTTCAATTCTTCAGATGTGGATATTTTAAGCGGTGAATAGGATATTTCTCCGTCTACCTGTAGTATTGCAATATCTTTGTCCTTGTTAACATTGTATATGAGCGAAACCTCTATCGTGTTATCATCATCGTCAATGATTTCGATCCTATACGCATTTTCAATGACATGATAGTTCGTAATAATTGTCTTTGTATCAAATGCGAAAAACCCGCTGCCGCCGGCTATAGACGTACCGTCCTTATCATATACGGTTATTTCTACAACAGACTTCGATGCTGCGTCTATTGCATCCGGATCAACAGAAAAGGCTTTACTCCCACATGCAACCAAAGAAAGAGATAATCCTAAAAACAACAACCAGCTAATAAGTCTCTTCATTTTTCTTCCCCTCTCAAAAACGTAAGCGCGGTGTCTGTTGTTCAATTTCCTCAATTGTGATTGCCAAAGGGAGATATTTGCTTTCTATCTTGTCAGCACTAGCTTCATTCATAGCAAGTGAAACCGCATTACAACGATCGTCAGCATCCGCATCCTTTGTGCATTTGAGAAGTTCTGAATCATCTGTTATGAGAGCTTTTTTTGCGCTCTTAGTGTTAATCCTAAATTTCATCGATACACCACACTCCTAATTATTGCTGATTATATCATATTCTCCGCTAAAAACGGATTTTTGGCAATTCACCAAGGATAGAATAACTGTTGTTAGCACTGCACCCTACACAGAGCGTGTTTGAAAACTGCAAACAACGATTTATCGTTCTGTCGTGGGCTGGGGGAGGAAAAGCGCCCCGCGTGGTTGCGGGGCGCTTACGTTTAGCAGAGCTTGGCGCCGGCGGGGATGGCGTCGTCCACCATGAGAAGGTGGAGCTTTTCCTCGCCGCGCTCCGTGTGGACGGCGGAGATCAGCATCCCGCAGGATTCCTTGCCCATCATCTTCCGGGGCGGCAGATTCACAATGGCCACCAACGTCTTTCCGATCAGCTCTTCGGGCTGGTAGAATTTCGCGATGCCGGAGAGAATCTGCCGATCCTTGCCGGTGCCGTCGTCCAGGGTGAACTGGAGCAGCTTGTCGCTCTTTTTCACCTTCTGGCAGTCCTTGACCTTCACGGCCCGGAAATCGGACTTGCAGAAGGTGTCGAAATCCACCTTTTCCTCAATCAGGGGCTCCACTTGAATGACGGACTTGGGCTTGGACAGCTCCTCCAGAGCAGCCAGCTCCTTCTCCACGTCGATGCGGGGGAACAGGGCGGGCCCGGCAGCAACCGCAGCTTCGTGATTCAGCACACCAAACTCACCCAGGCTGTCATAGTCCATGGGCGCGCCGCCGAGACGCCGGGCAATCTCCGCGGCAGTGTCCGGCATGAAGGGGGTGAGAAGTCCCGCGCAGATGCGGACGGTTTCCAGAAGGTTATACAGCACCCTTGCCAGGCGGGGCTTCGACTCCTCAGACTTGGCCAGTACCCAGGGGGCGTTCTCGTCAATATATTTGTTGGCCCGGGAGATGACCTTGAAGATTTCCGCCAGGGCGTTCTGGAAGGCGTAGTGCTCCATGGCGTCCTCATATTTGTGCTGAAGCTCGTAGGCCATGCAGACCAACTCGGCGTCTTTCTCATCGTCCACTTCTTGCTCTGCGGGCAGATGCTCCCCGAAATACTTCTGGGCCATGGCGATGGTTCGGGACACCAGGTTGCCCAGGTCGTTGGCCAGATCCACGTTGATGGTGTTGATCAGCAGCTCGTTGGAGAAGTTGCCGTCGGAGCCGAAGGGGAAGGA
>CAMFFO010000196.1 GCA_945949735.1 uncultured Clostridia bacterium
CGGCTGTGTGTGCGAACTGGTGCTGCTGATGCTGTCCGTGACCATCGGCTCCATCCTTGCCAAAAAGCACAAGATTCTGGCGGCGGTGGGCCTGTACTACGGCATCCATGTGGCGCTGAGCATAGTGACCGGCTTTATCATGGCCATGGGCGCCTTCTCCGGTGCCGATGGAAAGGTGTGGATGATGCGCTACTTCGGCGGCATGGCTCTGCTGATGGCTGTGGTCTCCCTTGCCGGCTACTTCCTCATGTACTGGCTGGTGGACAGAAAGCTGAATCTGAACTGAATTCTATAATTAAATGTGCTTATCTGTTTTACTCAGCCGATTGATAAATTGGAATTTGGCGCGTTAACCACACACCCTGTCATCCTGAGCGAGCGCAGCGAGTCGAAGGATCTACGCACTTTCCGTCAGCAATATGGTCAAATCGGTACGTAGATCCCTCCACGCGCTGACGCTTGGTCGGGATGACAGGTTGTTTGGCTATATTCTTCTTTTGCTGACTTAACCCGATAAGCATATAATTAAATATTGAAAAGCTTATCTTAATACAGATGGCGGGTAATTGGAATTTGCGGGGGTGTCCCCACAAATTCAAGTTTATCGGTCTGTTTAATCATATCATACGGCTTCAATTTGTGCAAGAACAGCCACCGCAGTTCAAACTACGGTGGCTGTTAACTGTCTTACGAACACCCGCCTTTGGGGCCCGGGTTTTGATAATTCAGGGGGTGTCCCGGCGGGGGAGGAACCGTCCCTCCCGGGGGCAGCTGGTGCGGTAGACGCATTCGGCGGCATAATGCCGGCTGAAGGGTTTGCTGCCGGGTTCGGCCAGGGAGCGGGCGAGAATGTCCAGGGCGTCGCAGAGCATTTCCTCCACCGGATAGGCATAGCTGGTGATGGGCGGATCGCTCCAGCGGTTCACATCCAGATTGCCGAAGGAAATGATCTCCACATCCTCCGGGATATGCCGTCCCGCGTTCAGGATGGCGCGGACAGCGCCGGTGACCATGTTGTCGTTGGTGACAAAAACGGAGGAAACCTGGGGGTCACTCCGAAGCAGCTCCTCCATGGCGGCCTGGCCGCCCCTGGGACTGTTCTCCCCCCGGGCCAGGTTGGAGAGAACGTCCAGAGCCTGCCGGTGATCCTGGAGATAATCCAGGAATCCGGAAACCCGAAGGCCGAGAGATTTGCTGGTGTACTGGGGCGCGATGAGGCCCGGATGGCGGTGGCCCCGCCGCAGGAAGTGCTCCGCGGCGGAGCGTCCCACCTCATAGTCGTCGATCAGGACGCAGTAGCAGCCCGGCACGTCCCGGTTGAGGACGGCAATGGGGATTTCCGCCCGGAAGCCCCGCAGGAAGGCCACGTCGGCCTCCTGGGTGCCAACCAGAATGGCGGCGGAGAAGGGACTGCCCCCGGAAAGCAGACGCTTTTTCCGGGCAAGATCCTCGTGGTCGTAGGGAACCATGAGAAACTCGTCCTCAGTGCCGGTTTTTCGGCGATAATCCTCGATGCCGCTGAATATCTGCGCCACGGGGCCCTGCACGATGTCCGCCGGGAGGAAAATGCCGAAAAAGCGGGGCCTGGAGGGAGTCCCCGGAGCCTTCCGGGGCCGGTAATTCATGGCTTCAGCGGCCTGGATAACACGCTCCTGAGTGTCCCTGGCGATGCGGTTCTCATCCCCTCGGCCGCTGAGCACCAGGGAAACCGTGCTGGCGGAGACACCGAGCTGTTTTGCCAAATCCTTCATCCGGATAGGAGTGTGTTCACCCATAACAGTAGCCTGCCTTTCCCGAGAAGTATGGTCTTTCCGCACCGTTTCAAACAGCGGTTTGGAGAGGTAAATTGGTGTTTGTAGATTTCCGAGCACTTTACGTTTTTACTGTAGGGGAGGCATTCATGCCTCCCGCGCACATGGTACGTTTTCGCCGAAACGCAGAGAAAACCGGAATGTTTCACCGCCGGGAGTGGTGCTCCGCGCAGCGAATCAGAATTACCATGATTGCCGGTGGCAATCATTCCATAGTGTCAATGAATGCCTCCCCTACAGTGTTTTTCCAACGTTTCCTAAACGGGCCGACAAACACCAATTTACCGCGCGGATGGTTTTTGTGGACGATCTGCTGTTTTCTTACAGTATACCTCAGATAGGGCAGCTGATTGCCTTCCTCGTCAACACCCCGGTAGTTTTCGTTGCGGGTGTAGACCACTTCCACATCGTTTTCCCAACTGACAAACCGGAAAGGACCGGTGCCCACGGGGTTCTTTTCGCACCATTCGGGGCCGTTCTTCTCATAGGCTTCCTTAGAGATGATCAGACCGCAGGGGTCGGTGGCGATGTTGGAGAGGAACAGAATGTCGGGCAGGGACATGGTGACGGTCACTTCGTATTCACCGGTGACCTCCACTGTTTCCACCCGGGAATACTGGCCCTTGCCGTTGTCCTTGCACATCTGGATATTCCAGGCTACGCTCTCGGCGTTCAGGGGAGAGCCGTCGTGGAAGCTGATGCCCTCACGAATCTGGATGACGTAGACAAGACCATCCTCGCTGACGGAGTAATCCTTGGCCAGCCAGCAGACGATCTCACCCTGGGCGTTCTGGCGGAACAGAGACTCCAGCGCGGGAGCTGCGTTCAGATCCATCAGCATATTGGTTGCCGCGGAGGGATTGCCGAGGTTCTGCTCGTCCTGAACGCCGGGGCAGTAGACTAAGGTTCCGCCGTATTTGTCAGCGGAGGGGTCCGCCTCGGTAGCTTCGGCAGCGCCCACCGTGGCGATGGCAGCGGCGGTGGTTTCGGGAGCCTTCGTGGACTCGGAGGTACTGCCGCCGCAGCCGGTCAGCACGCCCAGAACCAGTGTCAGAACCAGGAGGAACGCAAGAGTTCGTTTCATTTTTTTCTCCACCTTTCTGCACTGCTAAAATATAATTGAATAATGCTAAAAATATTAGCACAGATACTGTAGCATGAATCGCAAAATTCGTCAACTGACTTTGAAAAATTTAGAGCATTTGAAAGTTTCCACAAGAGAAATTGTGCATAATATACATATATTACGGGAGAGAGTTGACAATTTCTGACTTTACTTCTATAATTCAGAAAGAGGAGGGCTGCTAAAAATGCTAAAGAATATTCCGTGGAATTTCAGCCCGCGGACGGTGACGCTGCTGGCGGGGAAACGGGAAATCTTTCTGGACGCCTATCCCTGGCCCTTTTCTCTCTCCCGGGAGGACGCGGGGGGCTTTTTCCTCCCCGGGCCGGGGAGCCTGGCCTCCGTTTTTTCTCCGCTAATGACATTATCCCATGGCACACTGATCGGGCCCAGGGGATCCGCTCCGGCAGGGGCGGATGGATTCTCCTCTGCGGAGGAGCTGGCCTGTGTGGTTCGTGCCACCATGGGTCTGGAAATGATGCGTCTGGGGGATCGGCTCGTTTTTTCCCGGGAAGGGCTTTCCGGCGATCTGCCCGGAAGCGGGGACTCCAGGATCCGGAAGGGGCTGTTCTGGTTTGATGAGGGACAGCGGCTGGTGCCCTATCAGCTGATCGTGCCCCGCGGAGCTTCACCGGATGCGCTGGTGGTTCTGCTCCACGGCGGCGGCGGGAACCCGGACTCCTGTCCGAAGGATTTCCGGGGAACCCTTCCCGAGTATGCGGAGCGTTTTTCCTGCGTGCTGTTGTGCCCGGACGCGGTGGTGAAAAATTCCACCTATGGCTGCCCGGTTCCGCCCCAGGGCATTGATCCTCAGGCAAGGGGAATGTTCCCCAATACCCCCCAGGATCTCTTCGGTCGGGCTCTTGCCGAGGAAGCGCTGCTGGAGCTGCTGCTCCGGGTGCGGGAGGAATTCGGAATCCCCCGGGATCGGGTTTTCCTGGCGGGGAATTCCATGGGTGGTATGGGCTGCTTCCATTTCGCCGCCCGGCATCGGGATATTATCCGGGCCATCGCTCCGGCGGGAGCCGCGCCGGAGATCGCTTCCTTTGATTATGAGGCTCTGGCGGGGCTTCCCATCTTCTTCACCGCCGGCACCCAGGATCACCATGGTTTCCGGCACCTGAAGGACGCGGCGGATCATATGAAACGGCTGGGACTTTCCGTCACCTTCCGCCCCGTGGAGGGCAGCACCCACCAATACGCCTGGGTAGAGGATGCCCCGGAGTGGTTTGCGTTCCTGACGAAAAGAGAAGCCGATGCCTGAACGGCTTCGCAAAACTGCGCAATGTGCTTATCGGGTTAACTCAGCAGTACGACAAATTGGTGTTTGTCGAATACTTGCTGTCATTGCGAGCCAGTGCGCACACT
>CAMFFO010000197.1 GCA_945949735.1 uncultured Clostridia bacterium
ATTTTTTCGCTTTTTCGGACTGCTGCTTCAGGGGCTCCAGCTGCAGCTCCAGCTCGGAGACCTTGTCGGAGATCCGCAGCAGATTGTCCTCGGTGTGCTCCAGCTTTCGCTCGGTTTCCTCCTTGCGGTGGCGGTACTTGGAGATGCCCGCCGCCTCCTCGAAGATCTCCCGGCGGTCGCCGCTTTTCAGCGACAGGATCTCGTCAATGCGGCCCTGGCCGATGTTGCTGTAGCCCTCCCGGCCCAAACCGGTGTCCATGAACATCTCGTTGATGTCCCGGAGCCTGGCGGATTGCTTGTTGATATAATATTCGCTGTCCCCGGAGCGGTAATAGCGCCGGGTGACCATCACCTCGTCGGCATCGTAGGCCAGAGCCCGATCGGAATTGTCCAGGGTCAGAGTTGCCTCTGCGAAGCCCACGGCGGTGCGCTTCTGGGTGCCGCCGAAGATCACGTCCTCCATTTTCGCGCCCCGGAGGGTCTTGCTGCTCTGCTCGCCCATGACCCAGAGGATGGCGTCGGAGATATTGGATTTTCCGGAGCCGTTTGGCCCCACAATGGCGGTAATATCGTCGCCGAAGCGGATCAGGGTTTTGTCCGGAAAGGACTTGAAGCCCTGCAGTTCCAGTGATTTCAGATACACAGCATAACCTCTTGCTCATTCAGATATAAAGAATCAGTTTATTATAACCAGAAACCTTTCAAAAAGCAAGGATTTCTTTCGCATTCTCCGGAAAAACCGTCCAAAACAAAAGCCGCCCTGAGGGCGGCCTGTTTTACGGCATTGGATATTTCTGTTTATCGCTGACGGTGATATCCCTTCCCAACTGAACCTCAATCAGCTTCAGCTCGGTGATGGCCCTGACTGTGTGACGTTGATTTGCCTTCAGGAGGATCACATCTCCGGGAGCAACATCCCGTCTTTCCCCATCTACGATGGTCTCCCCGGTGCCGGAGATCACCACCCAGACTTCGTCCCGCTCCTGATGGCTGTGATAGTTCATGCTGTGTCCGGGCTTCAAGGTCACCTTGATGGTCATAGACCCGGATTCCACATTCATGACCCTGTAGCTTCCCCAGGACTTATCCGCAACCATCACCTGCTGCTCAATGCCGTCCACATAGGGCTTAATGTAGGAACTCTGCTGCTTGTCGCAAACCAGGATGCCATCGGCGGACGCCGAAATCACAACATCCTTCAGGCCCATAGCCAACACCGGGATATCCGTTTCATTGACGATATGAACCCCGGAACAGGTATCCGCGAGGATTCCCTTGCCCACCACAGCTTCGCCCATTGCCTCGGTCAGGGTATTCCAGGTTCCCAGATCCTTCCACTGACCGGAATAACGGCAGACCTGGATTCTCTCCTCCTTTTCCACCACTGCGTAGTCAAAGGAGATCTTCTTCAGATCGGAATAGCCGTCAAAAAGCCTCTGGTAGTCGCAGAAGCCGATGATTTGCCGGGCCTTTTCCAGCACATAACGGAGCTTATAGGCAAAAACGCCGCCGTTCCACAGCGCCCCCTGGTCAATGTACTCCTGGGCGACAATGGCATTTGGTTTTTCCTTGAACGCCCTGACATCCGCGATGGGCGTATTGGAAACGGGCAGGATATATCCATATTTTTCGGATGGGTAGGTAGGCTCGATGCCCATCAGCACCAGATTGGCTTCCCCTTTATCCGCCTGGGCAGCAAGATCCTTCAGGGCGACAAAATAGCTGTCATCCACATAGGGGTCAACCGGGCAGACGACTACGCTTTCCTCCGGGCTGACCCCTGCTTTGTCCACCAGGTAAGCACTGGCCAGCGCAATGGCCGGGAAGGTGTCCCTTCTGCAAGGTTCCACAGAAACCATAACCTCTCCCTGGAGCTGATTGAAAATGGAAGACAGCTGTGATTTTGAGGTGGCTACCGTCACCCTGGCATCCGGGTCCGCCTGGAGGATCTGGCGATATACCCGCTGGACCATGGATTCATATTCTCCGTCAGCTTTCTTAAATATCCTGATGAACTGTTTGGAGCGGATATCGTTGGAGAGCGGCCAGAGGCGTTTTCCGGAACCGCCGGAGAGCAGAATGATATTCATTGGCGATTCTCCTTCTTCATCGCTCGGTTCGAACCGGATTGTTCAGAAAATCCTCATAGCTTATACGCAGGCCCTCTTCCAGCTCAGTTTTATAAGTCCAACCCAGCGCTGTGGCTTTGGACACATCCAGCAGCTTCCTGGGCGTACCATTCGGCTTTGAGGAATCCCAAAGGATTTTCCCTTCGAAGCCAACCACCTTTGCAACCAGCTCCGCCAGAGCTTTTATGGAAAGCTCCTTGCCGGTACCGGCATTCACAGTTTCATTTCCGGAATAGTGGTTCATGAGGAAAACGCAGAGGTTTGCCAGATCATCCACATACAGAAATTCCCTCAGCGGGCTGCCGTCGCCCCAACAGACGACCTCGGTCTTTCCCTCGACCTTCGCCTCATGGAAACGGCGGATCAGGGCGGGGATCACATGGGAATGGGTTGGATGATAATTGTCATTGGGGCCGTACAGGTTGGTAGGCATAACGCTGATGTAGTCGGTACCGTATTGACGGTTCAGATACTCGCAGTATTTCAGGCCGGAAATCTTTGCCAGAGCATACGCCTCGTTGGTTTTCTCCAGTTCGGAGGTCAGCAGGCAGCTTTCCGGCATAGGCTGGGGAGCCATCCTGGGGTAGATACAGGAGGAACCCAAAAAAGCCAGCTTTTTACAGCCATTGCGCCAGGCGGAGTGTATCACATTCATTTCCAGGATCATGTTATCGTACATAAAATCCGCCAGGGCACTTTGATTCGCCACAATGCCTCCCACCTTGGCGGCAGCCAGGAAAACATATTCCGGTTTCTCTGCTTCAAAAAAGCTTTCTACATCCTTCTGGCGGCAAAGATCCAGCTCCTTATGGGTACGGGTAAGGATATTGGTATATCCCTGGCGCTGGAGTTCCCTGACAATTGCGGAGCCCACCATCCCGCGGTGGCCTGCCACATAGATTTTCGCTTCCTTCTCCATCATATCACCTTGCCTCCTTCATAGCCCGTTCCCGCTTCGCCAGGCAGCGGTCATGATTGGACATGATCCGCACAAGCTCCTGATAGCTGGTTTTCTGAGGATTCCAACCAAGAACGGTCTTTGCCTTTGTGGGGTCACCCCAGAGGTTATTCACATCGGTGGGACGAAACCATTTGGGATTGACGCTGACGAGGAGCTTTCCTGTTTCGCTGTCATAGCCCTTTTCGTCCACGCCCGTTCCTTCCCAGCGGATGGTCATCCCATTGACCGCAAAAGCTCTCTCGGTAAAGTCCCGGACTGTATGCTGCTCACCGGTGGCGATCACAAAATCCTCGGGAGTATGATGCTGGAGCATCAGCCACATACACTCCACATAATCTTTGGCATAGCCCCAGTCCCGGAGGGAGTCCATATTCCCCAGCTCCAGGTGATCCTGCAGTCCCTCTGCAATGCGGCCCGCAGCCAGCGTGATCTTTCGGGTTACAAAGTTTTCACCCCGACGTTCCGATTCGTGGTTAAAGAGGATCCCGTTGACCGCAAAAATACCATATGCTTCCCGATACTCCTTCGTGATCCAATACCCATACTGCTTGGCAACCGCGTAGGGAGAATAGGGATGGAACGGCGTAGTCTCCCGCTGGGGGACCTCTTCCACCTTGCCGAAGAGTTCAGAGGTGGAAGCCTGGTAGAATTTTGTTTTGTTTGTCAGCCCCAGGATTCGGATAGCCTCCAGGATTCTCAGTACGCCCAGGGCGTCCACATCACCGGAATACTCAGGAACGTCAAAACTGACCTGTACATGGCTCTGGGCAGCCAGGTTATAGATTTCGTCCGGCTTCACCATCCCGATAATCCGGATCAGGGAGGAGGAATCCGTCAGGTCACCGTCGTGGAGGGTAATTCTTCCCATAAGGTGGTCGATTCGGCCTGTATTGGAGATAGACGCACGGCGGGTGATCCCATGAACCTCGTAACCCTTCTCCAGCAGAAACTCCGCCAGATAAGAGCCGTCCTGACCGGTAATGCCAGTGATGAGTGCTTTTTGCATAGTCAGTTCCTCCAGTGATTTGAATTGATTCATATTTCAGTATTCCATTTTCTCAAATGTGCATATCGGTTTTCGTCAGCAGCCGACAAATTGGTGTTTGAAAAATAATGCTGTCATTGCGAGACCAGTGCGCACACT
>CAMFFO010000198.1 GCA_945949735.1 uncultured Clostridia bacterium
AACAACAATTTGCGTGTTTGCTGTTTTAAGCCGATAACCTTAACACCAATTTGTCAGTCTGCTGGCTTAATCCGATAAGCACAAGCCGATTTATGCAGCAGAAAAGACGGCGTTGAAAGCGAAAGAATGCTCTTTGGTCATTGTGAATTTTGTCGCTGACGCGGAAAGGGAAGGGAAATGAATCCCCTCACGCGCCGCGGCGTATTTCCCATGCAGAAGCCATATTTCACCCGCGAAACGTATTTCACAAATCCCGCAAGGGATTGATTGCAATGAAAAAGCACTTGCTTTTGCAAGTGCTTTTTTCATGGGGTGGGTGATGGGACTCGAACCCACGATCTTCAGAGCCACAATCTGACGCCTTAGCCGACTAGGCCACACCCACCATATTTTGTTTTCAGCTGAATGGCACGCCAGAAGGGACTCGTTCAATCAAGGAACGGCTCGGTCAAGCCCTCGCCGGCAACGATCATTCGCATTTGATTGTTCTCGCTCCCTGCCCCGCCAAATAAATTTGGCACGCCAGGAGGGACTCGAACCCCCGACCTACTGCTTAGAAGGCAGTTGCTCTATCCAGCTGAGCTACTGGCGCATTTCTATGGAGCGGGTGACGGGAATCGGACCCGCGTATCCAGCTTGGAAGGCTGGTGTTCTACCATTGAACTACACCCGCAAAATGCATCCTTCGGCCGATTCAGCCAGTAAATTCTAGCATAGATTTTCCCCAATGTCAAGGGCAATCCTCCGTATTTTTTCCACTCCCCGGCGGAATATGCCGCGGACGGTTCAGATGCCCCTCCGGGAGGAACAAACGCCCCTTCCGGCTCACCGGTTCGGCAAATTGGTGTTTGTCGGGCTGATGACAGGAAAATACCTTCCCCCGGGGGGAAGGGGGACCGCGAAGCGGTGGATGAGGAATGGCGACCGCTGTAGATTACCGAGTTGTCCCAATTCTTCGGAATTCGTCCAAATGTTGTACCGTAATTCCTACCGCTGCGGAAAATTTCAGGTTTCGCCATTCCTCATCCGCCCCTTCGGGGCACCTTCCCCCCGGGGGAAGGTATTGCTTTCCGTTAGCCTGACAAACACCAATTTGCCTGCCTGTTGAGGGTAGCTGATGGGCAGATCCCGGGCAGCGGCGGTTTCCGTCAGCGGTCCGCGGGGGCCATTTTCCGGAGCTTCTCCAGAACCTCCCGGAAGTAGTCCGGCAGCGGGGCAAATACCATCACGGGACGGCCGTCCCGGGGGTGGCGGAAGCAGAGGGAGGAGGCATGGAGGCACTGGCTGTCCTGGCCCAGCTCCTTACTTTTGTGGCCGTAGACCGTGTCCCCCAGCAGCGGGTGGCCGATGTAGGCCATGTGGACCCGGATCTGGTGGGTGCGGCCGGTCTCCAGATGGCAGCGGATGTGGGTATAGCCCCGGAACCGCTCCACCACCTCGTAGTGGGTCACGGCGGGCTTGGAGCAGCGCTGGGTGACGCACATCTTCTTCCGATCCGTGGGATGTCGGCCGATGGGGGCGTCCACGGTGCCGCTTTCCTCCCGGAAGGAGCCGCAGACGATGGCATCGTACGTCCTCGCCATGGTGTGATCCTTCAGCTGGGAGGCCAGCACCGTGTGGGCCAGGTCGTTTTTCGCCACGGCCAGCAGCCCGGAGGTGTCCTTGTCGATCCGGTGGACGATGCCGGGCCGCAGCTCCCCGTTGATGCCGGAAAGGCTGTCCCCCTTGGCGTAGAGCAGCCCGTTGACCAGGGTGTCCTCCCGGTGCCCGGCGGCGGGGTGTACCACCAGGCCCTTGGGCTTGTTGATGACCATAACGTCCTCGTCCTCATAGACAATGTCCAGGGGGATGTCCCGGGCGGGGATGTCCACAGGCTTCGCCTCGGGAACGGTGTACTCCACCCGGTCGCCGGGGTTCAGACGGTCGTTCTTCTTCCCGGGGCGGCCGTTGAGGGCGACCTGGCCCTGCTCGATGAGCTTCTGGGCGGCGGAGCGGGTCAGGCCGGAGCACCGGGCCAGAAACGCGTCCAGACGCTCCCCGGGGATGTCAGCGGTGAGGGTCATTTCTTCTCATCCTTCCAGAAGGGCTTGTTCCAGAACACCAGGTGCACCAGAAGGGCGATACAGCCGCAGGTGATGAAGCAGTCCGCCCCGTTGAACACGGGGAAATCCACAAACAGCGTCTCGATCATGTCCACCACATACCCCAGCCGCAGCCGGTCGATCATGTTTCCAAGACCGCCGCCGTAGATGGCCGCGATGCAGAACCGCTCGAACCGGGTGAAGGGGAGTCTCCTTTTGAAATACTCCCACAGCAGCGCGCCGGTAAAGACCAGGAAAATCAGGGCAAAAAGCCACTGCATCCCCTCGAAGCTGGAAAAGGCCGCCCCGGTGTTGCGCACGTAGGTCAGCCCCACCACCCCGGGCAGCACCTCGATATGCTCATAAAGGGGGATGAAGCGAACGGTAAGGTATTTGGTGATCTGATCCAGCACCGCAACCCCGGCGGACAAGAGAAGGTACAAAAAAAGCTGCATGGCGTTTCCTCCCGTAAATTACACCTTATCATACCATGGCAGCGTGGAAATGTCAAACCGGCAGCGGCTGCACCTATGTGCCGGGGCGGATTTTTTGGAGGCACGGAGCGGAAAAACGGGATTCTACCGGCGGTAGAGTTCAACAGGAGGTAGAATTTCCTGACCCTGAGGGGACGGATTGGACGCATCGGGCCAAATGCTCTTTACGGCGCCGGTTTGAGCAGGTATAATAGATGCAGTACACAAACAGAGAAACCCCGCCAGCCGGGGAACAGGAGGAACAGAACATGGCATACGCGGTTTATACGGAGGGCGCGTCCAATCTGCCCGGGCGGCTTCTGAAGGAATACGACATCCGGGTGCTGCCCTGCAGCTACACCATGGACGGCGAGCACCTTCAGTACGAGGGGGACATTGAGGCTTTCGACAGCCATGCTTACTATGACAGGCTCCGCGCCGGGGCGCAGATGAAAACCACGCTCCTGAATTCCCATCTGTTCGAGACCAGCTTCCGCAGCGCGCTGGAGGAAGGGCTGGATGTGGTATATGTGGGGATGTCCTCGGGTATCAGCGGCACCGTCCAGTCCGCCCGCATCGCGGCGGAGGAGCTGATGGCCCAGTTTCCCGGCCGCACCGTCCGGGTGGTGGATTCCATGGGCGCGGGCTTTGGCACGGGGATCCTGGCTGTCCGGGCCGCTCAGCTGCGCGCCGGGGGGAAGTCCGCTGCCGAGGCGGGGGAGATCCTGGACGGGGAAGTCATGCACACCCTTCAGTTCTTCACCGTGGACGACCTGAACTTTTTGAAGCGCACCGGCCGGGTCAGCGGCGCCACCGCGGCCATCGGCACGGTACTGAACATCAAGCCCATCCTCTGGGGGGACCCCACCGGGCATATCACCGCTCTGAGCAAGGTTCGGGGCCGGAAGAAGGCCATCGCCGCCCTGGTGGAGCAGTACGCGAGCCACCTGCCCCAGGGGGATGTGGAGCTTCTCGCCATCTCCCATGGGGACTGCCCCGAGGATGCCCAGACCCTTGCGGACGCTCTGAGCGCCGTCCGCAAGCCCAGGGAGCTGGTCATCTGCCCCCACGAGCCCTTCACCGGCTCCCACGTAGGCCCGGGGATGCTGGCCGTGTTCTTCCAGGGAACACACAGGTAAATTGGTGTTCAGGTTATCGGGTTAAAACAGCAAACCATCCAGCAATCACTTGCTGGGATGCCACCGTAGGGGCGGCTATCAGCCGCCCGAAACCTTACGGCTTCCAAAGCACCCCGTTTTGCCGGAAACGCGCAATGATTGAGCCCTTTCGGGCGGCTGATAGCCGCCCCTACGGTAGTAACGTGAGGTGTTTCCATGGATGCTGTTCTAAGCCGATAGCCTATATTGGTGTTTGTCGCTCCGCGTCCAGAATTATCTGTCATTGCGAACCAGTCCGCAGACTGGTGTGGCAATCCCCCGGATAGAAGGGAAATGTACCGAAAAGTACCCGGAAGAACGGAATTTACCTCAATTTTTGGTGGAAATCGTTACCCGGTTCCTTTCAACCGGGGGATTGCCACACCAGTGTGCGCACTGGTTCGCAATGACAGGAAACTTGAAGGCGAAGCCGTTCAAACACCAATTTACCGTTCCCTCTTTTGGGGCGCGAAAGATCCTGCCGATCAAAAAACCCGCCTGTACCGGTTGGTACAGGC